>NZ_CP082922.1:2829205-3144046 GCF_019931675.1 Nocardioides rotundus | reverse complement strand
CGTGGGGGTCGTCAGGCGCGGGCCTTGCGCTTGCGCTCGATCAGCGTCTCCTGCAGGTCGACGGAGCCGCCGTTGTGGGTCCACTGGCCGTCGCTGGCCAGCTCCCAGGCGGCGGTGTCGGGGTCGAAGGCGAGGTCGAGCAGCTGGTCGAGGTGGCTCTGGTCGCCGGGCAGGCGGACGAGTACCTCGACCCGGCGGTCCAGGTTGCGGTGCATCATGTCCGCCGAGCCGATCCAGGTGGCGGGCTCGCCGCCGTTCTCGAACCGGAACACCCGCGAGTGCTCGAGGAACCGGCCGAGCACCGAGCGGACCCTCATCGTCTCCGACAGCCCCGGCAACCCGGGGCGTACGGCGCAGATCCCGCGGATCAGCAGCTCGACCGGCACGCCCTCCTGGGAGGCGAGGTAGAGCGCGTCGATCACGCCCTCGTCGACGATCGAGTTCGCCTTCAGCCGGATCCCGGCCGGGCGGCCGGCGCGGTGGTGCTGGATCTCGGCGTGGATCTGCTCCACCAGGCCGCTGCGGATGTTGTCCGGGGCGACCAGCAGGTTCTCGTACTTCTCCTGCCGAGAGATCCCGCTGAGGTTGTTGAACAGGTTGGCCACGTCCTCGCCGATGCCCGGGTTGGAGGTGATCAGCCCGAGGTCCTCATACATCCGCGCGGTCTTCGGGTTGTAGTTGCCGGTGCCGATGTGGGTGTAGCGGCGGATGCCGTCGGGCTCGTCGCGCACCACCATCGCCAGCTTGCAGTGGGTCTTCAGCCCGACCTGGCCGTAGACGACGTGGCAGCCGGCGTGCTCCAGCTTGCGCGCCCACCGGATGTTGGCCTGCTCGTCGAAGCGGGCCTTGATCTCCACGATCACCAGCACCTGCTTGCCGGCCTCGGCCGCGTCGACCAGGGCGTCGATGATCGGGCTGTCCCCGGAGGTGCGGTAGAGCGTCTGCTTGATCGCCAGCACGTGCGGGTCCGCCGCGGCCTGCTCGATGAAGCGCTGCACCGAGGTGGAGAACGAGTCATAGGGGTGGTGGAGGAGTACGTCGTGGCGCCGGGCCGCCTCGAAGACGTCGACCGGCGACGCGGACTCCACGTCGGCCAGCTGCGGGTGGGTCTTGGGGATGAAGGAGGGGTACTTCAGGTCGTCGCGCGGCAGGTCGGCGATCCCGTGCAGGCCGGTCAGGTCGAGCGGGCCGGGCAGCCGGACGACCTCCTCGGCGCTCACGCCGAGCTCGGAGATCAGCAGGTCCAGCACGCGGGGGTCGATGTCCTCCTCGACCTCCAGCCGCACCGGGGGGCCGAAGCGGCGGCGCAGGAGCTCCTTCTCCAGGGCCTTGAGCAGGTTCTCCGCGTCGTCCTCCTCGACCTCCAGATCCTCGTTGCGGGTGACCCGGAAGGTGTGGGCGTGCAGCACCTCCATGCCGGGGAAGAGCCGCTTGAGGTGCTCGCCGATGACGTCCTCCAGCGGCACGAAGCGCTGGTTGCCCAGCGGCACGAACCGGTCGAAGATCGGCGGGACCTTCACCCGGGCGAAGTGCTCGGCCTGGGTCTTGGGGTTGCGCACCAGCACGGCCAGGTTGAGCGAGAGGCCGGAGATGTAGGGGAACGGGTGGGCCGGGTCGACGGCCAGCGGGGTGAGGACGGGGAAGACCCGCTCCTTGAAGAGCTTCTTGGCGGCCTTCTGCTCGTCCTTGTCCAGCTGGGACCACCGCAGCAGCTCGATCCCCTGGTCGCGGAGCTCGGGCACCAGCAGGTCGCGGAAGCAGCGCGCGTGCCGGTGCATCAGCTCGCTGGTCTCCGACCAGATCAGCTCCAGCTCGTCACGGGGGAGCAGCCCGGAGGAGGCGCGTACGGCGACCCCGGCGGCGATCCGCCGCTTGAGGCCCGCCACCCGGACCATGAAGAACTCGTCGAGGTTGCTGGCGAAGATCGCCAGGAAGCGGGCCCGCTCGAGCAGCGGCAGCTCGGGGTTCTCGGCCAGCTCCAGCACCCGCTGGTTGAAGCGGAGCCAGGAGAGCTCGCGGTCCAGGAAGCGGTCGTCGTACTTCTCCACCCCGGCGACCGCCGACTCGTCGGGCACGTAGGGCGGCTCGACGTCGAAGGTGTCGTGCGGATGCGCGTAGGGGTGCTCGGCCTCCGGCCCGTCGCTCATCGGGACCGTGGCGCGCGGAGTCAGCGAGGAGGTGTCGGTGGCCATGGCCCGATTCTTCCACCGTCATGTGAACGCGAGGTGTCCTCGCCACCTGACCGGCCGGTAGCCTCCCCGTCGTGCGCGTTGACGAGCTGAGGGAACGGGTCGAGTCCAGGTTCTTCCGTACGGCGATGGCGCTGCCCGAGCGGCTCCAGCGCCGGCTGGCCGGGCGGCCGGTGGTCCGGCAGGGCCAGCAGCTGGCCACCGAGACCCAGCTGATGCTGCGCCTGCTCGCCCTGGCGCCGGACCCGCCGGTGGAGTCGGTGCCGATCCCGCAGGGCCGGCGGATCCTGCGCCGCCAGGCCGTGATGGGCGGCGGCAGCCAGCCGATCGGCGAGGTCCGCGAGCTGACGGTGGGCGGCGCGGAGGGCGACCTCCCGGCGCGCCTCTACACCCCGCGAGCCCTGATCGGGCAGCAGTCCGCGCCGCTGCTGGTGTTCTTCCACGGCGGGGGCTGGATCTACGGCGACCTGGACTCCCACGACGCGCCCTGCCGGGTGCTGGCCGAGGGCGCCGGGGTCCGGGTGCTGTCGGTGGACTACCGGCTGGCGCCGGAGGCGCCCTTCCCCGCGGCGTACGACGACTGCGTCGCGGCCTTCGACTGGACGATGCGGCACGCGGCCGAGCTGGGCGCGGACCCCGAGCGGCTCGCGGTCGGGGGCGACTCCGCGGGCGGGGCGCTGGCCGCGGCGGTGGCGATCGAGGCGGCGCGGCAGGGCTGGCCGCTGCGGTTCCAGCTGCTCGTCTACCCCGCCACCGACATGGAGGGCCGGTCGGCCAGCCGGGCCGACTTCGGCGAGGGGTTCTACCTCACCTCCGGCTTCATGGACGGCGCGGCCGACGCCTACATCCCCGACCGCTCGCAGCGCCTGGACCCGCGAGCCTCGGTGCTCGAGGCCGAGATCCCGGCCGACCTGGCTCCGGCGTACGTCGTCACCGCCGGCTTCGACCCGCTCCGCGACGAGGGCGAGGCGTACGCCGCCCGGCTGGCCGAGGCCGGCGTGCCCGTGGAGGTCCAGCGGTTCGCCGACCAGATCCACGGCTTCTTCAACCTGGTCGGCGTGGGTCGCCGCTCGCGTGCGCTGGTGGACCAGATGGCGGCACGGCTGCGGGTCGCGCTCTCCTGAGCCCGCTTTCCGGTGGTCGAGCGTGGGCCCTTCGGTGGTCGAGCGTGGGCCCTTCGGTGGTCGAGCTTGTCGAGACCACCGCGGCGCCGGGGGAAGGGCGTCAGGGACGGGCGAACATCACGTGCGTGTCGCTGGCCGCGTGCGTGAAGCCGAGGCCCTCATAGAGCGCGCGGGCGGGGTGGTTGTCCGCCTCGACGTAGAGCAGCACCTCCCGGGTCGAGCCGTCGTCGAGGTGCTCCAGGCCGGCAACGGTCAGCAGCCGGCCGAGGCCGCGGCCCTGGGCGGCGGGGTCGATGCCGACGACGTAGACCTCCCCGTGCTCGGCGTCGTGCCGCTTGGTCCAGTGGAAGCCGAGCAGCCGGTCGGGCTCGGCGTCGTCGACGGCGAGCAGCAGCCCGGCGGGGTCGAACCACGGCTCGGCCATCCGCTCGGCCAGGTTCGCGGCATCCATCCCGCCCTGCTCGGGGTGGGAGGCGAAGGCGGCGGCGTTGACCCGCAGCACCTCGGCCGCGTCGCCGTCGCGGTATCCGCGCACGGTCACGCCCTCCGGGGGCGCGAGGTCGGGCAGCGGGGTCGAGGTCGGGCGGCGCATCACCCAGAGCTCCCGCACCGGCTCCAGGCCGATCCGGGCGGCCAGCCGTCGGGCCCCGGGGTGATCGCCGTGGGACCAGGCGGTGCGGGTCTCGTCGGCGACCGCGTCGGCCAGCTGCCCGCCCAGACCCCGGCGTCGGCGGTCGGGACGGACGGCCAGGCTCAGCTCGCCGCCGAGCAGCAGGGCGAAGCCGTCCTCGCCCGCGGTGACCAGCCGGGCACCGGAGAGCCCGTGGTGCTTGAGGTGCAGCTCGGCCGCCTCGTCCAGCGGGTCGTGGCCGTCGGCGTCGCCGGCGGCGGCGCGCACGGAGGCCACGGTGGCGGCCGGGTCGGACCCGTCCCAGCGGAAGTCGGCCGGCGACACCTCGCTGATCACGCGTCCTGCTCCTTCCGCGCCGCCTCCTCGGAGGACTCCTCCGGGCGGACCACCACGAAGCGATAGCCCACGTTGCGCACGGTACCGATCAGGTGCTCGTGCTCGGCGCCGAGCTTGGCGCGGAGCCGCCGTACGTGCACGTCGACGGTCCGCGTGCCGCCGAAGTAGTCATAGCCCCACACCTCCGAGAGCAGCTGGTCGCGGGAGAACACCCGGCCCGGGTGCTGGGTGAGGTACTTCAGCAGCTCGAACTCCTTGTAGGTCAGGTCGAGCGTGCGCCGGCCGACGCGGGCGGTGTACGTCGCGTCGTCGACGCTCACCTCACCGGAGCGGATCACGTGCGCCTCGGGGTCCTCCTCCTGCTCGGCGTCGCGGCGGCCGAGGGCCAGCCGGAAGCGCGCCTCGAGCTCGGCGGGCCCGCAGGTGTGCAGGAGCACGTCGTCGACGCCCCACTCGCGCGTGACCACGGACAGGCCGCCCTCGGTCAGCACCAGGAGCACCGGCATCCGGGTGCCGGTCGCGGCGATCAGCCGGCACAGGTCGCGGGCGGGGGCCAGCTCCTGGCGCCCGTCGACGAGCACCAGGTCGGCGTCCCCGGCCTCCAGCAGCGCGCTGCCCTCCGCGGGCAGGATCCGGACCTGATGGCCGAGCAGCGCGAGCGCGGGCAGCACCTCGGCGCTGGGCTGGAGCGCGTTCGTCAGCAGGAGAACGCTGGCCATCACCACTCCTCATGCGCACGCCGACCACGACCCGGACGACGTTGGCCGGATGGACAACAATAGCCGTCATGAGCGCTACGACCGGCGAGACGACGCAGGGCGGGACGGTGCAGGTGCGCTACTGGGCCTCGGCCCGGGAGGCGGCCGGCACCGGCGAGGAGTCGGTGACCCTGGAGGGCGCCGCGTCCGTCGACGCAGTGGTCGAGGAGCTGGTGGCCCGGCGCAGCGGGGCCGACGCGGAGCGGCTGGCGAAGGTGCTCGGGGTCTGCTCGGTGCTGGTGGGGGACCGGCCCACCAAGGACCGCGCGACCGAGGTCGCGCCGGGCGGGACGCTGGAGTTCCTGCCGCCGTTCGCCGGCGGGTAGGCCTCCGGACCTCCACCACGTCCGAGATGTGGGACGAGAGTCCGGATCCTGGGACGTCGCGAGACGCGGCGCCCGACGGCCCCTAGATTCGTCGTCGTGACCAGCACCGACCTCACCAAGCGCCGGACGGTCGACCTGTGCCGCATGCGCTCGGCGCTGTGTCGGGCCGCTGCTCGGCGAATGCGCTGACGCGCGACGCGTCGCCTCGTCGTACCCGGCCGCTCGATCGGCCCGCCCGCCTGCGCGCAGGCGCCGTTTCCCCCTCCGCGGGCGCCCACGCGCCCAGCATCGAAAGGCACACCATGAGCCGCGACACCGCACTCGTCTCCGCCCAGTGGGTGGAGGACAACCTCGACAACGACCGGGTCGTCCTGGTCGAGGTGGACGAGGACACCACCGCCTATGACAAGGGCCACATCCGTGGCGCGATCAAGCTCGACTGGACCACCGACCTGCAGGACCAGGTCCGCCGCGACTTCGTCGGCAGGGAGCAGTTCGAGGCGCTGCTCTCCGAGCGCGGCGTCGGCAACGACGACACCGTGGTCCTCTATGGCGGCAACAACAACTGGTTCGCCGCCTACGCCTACTGGTACTTCAAGCTCTACGGCCACCAGGACGTCCGGCTGCTCGACGGCGGCCGGAAGAAGTGGGAGCTGGACAGCCGCGAGCTGACCGACGAGGTGCCGCAGCGCGCGGCGACGACGTACTCCGCCGCCGAGCAGGACCACTCCATCCGGGCCTTCCGTGACGAGGTGGTCGCGGCGATCGGGTCGCAGAACCTGGTCGACGTGCGCAGCCCGGACGAGTACGCCGGCCGGCTGCTCGCCCCGGCCCACCTGCCGCAGGAGCAGGCGCAGCGCGCCGGCCACATCCCGACCGCCGCGTCGGTGCCGTGGAGCAAGGCGGCCAACGACGACGGCACCTTCAAGTCCGACGACGAGCTGCGCGCGATCTACGGCGACGCCGGGCTGGACTTCGACAAGGACACGATCGCCTACTGCCGGATCGGCGAGCGCTCCAGCCACACCTGGTTCGTGCTCAAGGAGCTGCTCGGGCAGGAGAACGTGAAGAACTACGACGGCTCGTGGACCGAGTACGGCTCCCTGGTCGGCGTGCCCGTGGCCCTCGGCGACGAGCGGGGGGACGCCTGATGTGCGGCGCGACCGAGGGCGGTCTCGCCCTGGACGGGATCGACGTGGACAAGGAGGCGGTCGTGCAGGGCCAGGTGCTGCGCGACGGCGAGCCGCTGGGCAGCGCCTACGTCCGGCTCCTGGACGCGACCGGGGAGTTCACCGCCGAGGTGCCGACCTCGGCGACCGGTCACTTCCGCTTCTTCGCCGGCGACGGGCAGTGGACGCTGCGCACGCTGGCACCGAAGGCGGAGCCCGTGGACCGCAAGGTCGTCGCCGCCGTCGGTTCGGTGGCCGAGGTGAGGATCGAGGTCTGAGCCGATGAGCCCGAGGCCCGAGACCCTGGCGGTGCACGCCGGTCAGGAGGAGGCCGACCCGACGACCAACTCGCGGGCCGTGCCGATCTACCAGACGACGTCCTACGTCTTCAACGACACCGAGCACGCCGCGAGCCTGTTCGCGCTCGCCGAGCCGGGGAACATCTACACCCGGATCATGAATCCGACCCAGGACGTCTTCGAGCAGCGGATGACCCAGCTCGAGGGCGGCGTCGGGGCGCTCGCGGTCTCCTCCGGCTCGACCGCCACGACCTACGCGGTCCTCAACCTCACCTACGCCGGCGACAACATCGTCGCGCTGTCGACGCTGTACGGCGGGACCTACGCGCTGTTCGCGCACACGCTGCCGCAGTTCGGCATCGAGGTGCGCTTCGTCGACCCGGAGAAGCCCGAGGAGCTCGCCCAGCACGTCGACGAGCGGACCAAGCTGGTCTTCGGCGAGACCATCGGCAACCCGCGGATCAACGTCGTCGACCTGGCTGCGTGGGCCGACGCGGCGCACGCCCAGGGGCTGCCGTTCGTGGTCGACAACACCGCGCCCACGCCGTACCTGGTCACGCCGTTCGACCACGGTGCCGACATCGTGGTGCACGCGGCGACGAAGTACATCGGCGGGCACGGCACCTCCATCGGCGGCGTGATCGTGGACTCCGGGCGCTTCGACTGGGCCGCGCACTCCGAGCGCTTCCCCGGGCTGACCCAGCCCGACCCCGCCTACCACGGCGTGGTGTGGACCGAGGCGGCCGCGGAGGCGGCGTACATCATCCGCGCGCGCACCGTGCTGCTGCGCAACACCGGCGGCGCGACCACGCCGATGAACTCCTGGCTGTTCCTGCAGGGGCTGGAGACGCTGCACCTGCGGATGGAGCGGCACTCGGAGAACGCGCAGAAGGTCGCGGAGTGGCTGGCCGGGCGCGACGAGGTGTCGTGGGTGAGCTACCCGGGGCTGCCCGACAGCCCCTATCGCGAGGTGTTCGACAGGATCGGCACCGGGCACGGGTACGGCGGCCTGGTCAGCTTCGGCGTGCGCACCGGCCGGGAGGGCGGCCAGCGCTTCATCGAGGCGCTCGGGCTCTTCAGCCACCTGGCCAACATCGGCGACGCGAAGTCGCTGGCGATCCACAACGCCTCGACCACGCACAGTCAGCTGACCCCCGAGGAGCTGGAGGCCGCGGGCGTCCCGGAGGACATGGTGCGGCTCTCGATCGGGATCGAGCACGTCGACGACATCATCGCCGACCTGGAGCAGGCGCTGGCCGCCTCCGGGTCGCCCGAAGCGGCGGCGACATGAGTGACCAGGCGCTGATGTCCGGACCCCTCGTCGACCTGCGTCAGCAGCGGGCCGTGGTGGCGACCGCCGACGACCCGCTGCTGCTGCGGGCCGGCGGGCGGCTGGACCATGTCGAGGTCGCCTTCGAGACCTACGGCGAGCTCAACCCCACCCGGGACAACGTGGTGTTCGTCTGCCACGCCCTGACCGGGGACGCGCACGCGGCCGGCCTGGCCGCGGACACCGGCAAGCGGGGCTGGTGGGACAACCTCATCGGTCCGGGGAAGGCGGTCGACACCGACCGGTTCTTCGTGATCTCGCCGAACCTGCTGGGTGGCTGCTCGGGCACGACCGGGCCGCTGTCGGTCGACCCGGCGACGGGGGAGCCGTACTACCTGGACTTCCCGATGCTGCACATGTCCGACATGGTCGAGGTGCACCGGCGGCTGATGGACCACCTCGGCCTGGACAAGGTGTACGCCGGGGTCGGCGGCTCGCTCGGTGGCATGCAGGTGCTGCAGTGGGTGCTCGACGAGCCGGACCGGATCGAGCGCGCCGTGCTGGTGGCGGCTTCCTCCCGCATCAGCACCGAGAACATCGCGTTCTCCTCCGTGGCGCGCGAGGCGATCCTCAACGACCCGGACTTCCACGACGGGCGCTATGCCGAGCACGGCGTCGTGCCGTGGCGGGGGCAGAAGGTCGCGCGGATGATGGCGCACATCACCTACGTCTCCCCGCAGTCGCTGGACCGCAAGTTCGGCCACGAGCGCACCTCGTCGGGGCTGGACTGGCGGCTCGGCCCGGACTTCGAGGTCGAGCACTATCTGCAGCACCAGGGGGAGACCTTCCTGGACCGCTTCGACGCGCTGTCCTACCTCTACCTCACCCGGCTGCTGGACTACTTCGACCCGTTCTCCGAGCCGGCCTCCGCCGCGGCGTTGGCGGCCACCTCCACCCGCTTCCAGGTGACCTCCTTCGACTCCGACTGGCGCTTCGACACCCGGCAGTCGCTGCGGATCGTCGACGAGCTGACCCGGCACGGCGTGGAGGTGGACTTCGCCGAGCTGGCCTCGCCGTACGGTCACGACTCGTTCCTCCTCGCCCCCGACGGCTACCACGAGCGGATCGCGGCCTTCCTGGCCTGAGCCTCTTCAGCGCTCGAGCAGGAGGGTGATCGGGCCGTCGTTGACGCTGCTGACCGCCATGTCGGCACCGAAGACGCCGGTCTCGACGTGCGCGCCGAGCCGGCGGAGCTCCTCGCAGACGGCGTCGTACGCCGGCTCGCTCACCTCGCCGGGTGCGGCCGCGGACCAGGTGGGGCGGCGGCCCTTGCGGGCGTCGCCGTACAACGTGAACTGGCTGACCACGAGCACGCTGCCGCCCAGCTCGGAGAGCGACCGCTCCTCGCGCAGCAGCCGCAGATCCCAGATCTTGCGGGCGGTCCAGGCGATCTCGTCGGGGCCGTCGGTGTGCGTGACGCCGAGGTAGACCAGCAGCGCCGGCGCCTGCACCGACCCGACAACCTTCCCGTCAACAGACACCGAGGCGGAAAGAACTCGTTGGATCACGGCCTTCATCGGCAAATCTTCCTTATCCGGCGTCGACGGGACAGGGCGAGTCTGACACGATGAGGGCATGACCAGCCTGCCCGCCGACCGCCTGCTCATCACCGTCGCGCCGACCGGAGCCGAGACCGCGAAGGCGGACTGCCCCCAGCTGCCCACGACGCCGGAGGAGCTGGCGCGCACCGCGGTGGAGTGCCGCGAGGCGGGCGCGGCGATGATCCACATCCACGTCCGCGACCACGACCACCAGCCGACGCTGGACGGCGTACTCCTCAAGGAGTGGGTCGCGGCCGTCCGCGAGTCCACCGACCTGGTCGTGCAGCTCTCGACCGGCGGGTCGGTGCACGACCCGCTCGAGGAGCGGCTCAAGGTGCTCGACGCCGCGCCGGACTCCTGCAGCCTGACGATGGGCACGACGAACTTCGGCGACGACGTGTTCATGAACCCGTGGCCGTTCGTGCAGGACCTCTACCAGCTCTCCCAGGAGCGCGGGGTGGTGCCGGAGTTCGAGCTCTTCGACCTCGGCCAGGTGCACGCGCTGCGCCGGCTGCTGGGTAGGTACGGCCTCCCGCACGGCGGGAAGGTGCACTGCGACCTGGTGATGGGGGTGCCCGGCGGGATGGACGGTACGGCGGACGCGCTGGTCGCCTCCGTCGCGGCCCTGCCGCCCGAGACCACCAGCTGGAGCGCCACCGGCATCGGCCGCTCCACGCTCGCCGTCGCGCTGGCCGCGCTGAGCAAGGGCGGCCACCTGCGGGTGGGCATGGAGGACGTGCTCACCCTGGCCAAGGGCGTGCCGGTGGAGCGGAACGCCCAGCTGGTCGAGCGGGCCGCCGAGCTCGGGCGGCTGGCGCAGCGCACCCCGATGACGCCGGACGAGGCGCGGGTGCTGCTCGGACTCGCCTGAGTCCCACCCGGTCGAGTGCGCAACGCGTCGTACTCCCCACATCCCCGCGCACTCGACTCGTGAGCGCATAGGGTCACCGCATGCCGAAGACTGCGTTCGTCACCGGGATCACCGGCCAGGACGGCTCCTACCTCGCCGAGCTGCTGCTGGGGAAGGGCTATGAGGTGCACGGCCTGGTCCGGCGCGCGTCGTCCTTCAACACCGGCCGGATCGACCACCTCTACACCGACGGGCACAACCCGGACGCGCGGCTGTTCCTCCACCACGGCGACCTCTCCGACGGGGCGCGGCTCTCCCGGCTGCTGGTGATGGTGCAGCCCGACGAGGTCTACAACCTGGCCGGCCAGTCGCACGTGCGGGTCAGCTTCGACGACCCCGAGCACACGACGAACACGACCGGCATGGGCGCGATGCGGATGCTCGAGGCGATCCGGATGGCCGAGCTGGACTGCCGCTTCTACCAGGCGAGCTCGTCGGCCATGTTCGGGCCGTCCGCGCCGCCGCAGGACGAGTCGACCCGGCTGGAGCCGCAGTCGCCGTACGGCGTGGCCAAGGCCTATGCGCACCAGATGACCCGCAACTACCGCGAGGGATACGGGATGTTCGCGGTCTCCGGGATCCTCTTCAACCACGAGTCGCCGCGGCGGGGCGAGACGTTCCTGACCCGCAAGGTCTCGCGCGCTGTAGCGCGGATCCAGGCGGGGATCGAGGACTACCTCTACCTCGGCGACCTGGACGCCGAGCGGGACTGGGGCTACGCGCCGGAGTACGTCGAGGGCATGTGGCGGATGCTGCAGGCCGACGAGCCCGGCGACTACGTGCTCGCCACCGGGCGGTCCTGCACCGTGCGAGACTTCGTGGTCGCGGCTTTCGAGCACGTCGGGCTGGACTGGGAGAAGCACGTGCGCTTCGACGAGCGCTACCTGCGGCCCACCGACACGCACGTGCTGCGCGGAGACGCGTCCCGGGCCGAGCGGGAGCTGGGCTGGCGGGCGAGCATCGCCGGCACCGACCTGGCCTCGATCATGGTGGACGCCGACGTCGAGGCGCTGGCGCACGACACCCAGCCCTACGTCGACCGGGCGCGCGTGCCCGGCTGGCCGGCGTACTCCTGACGGCGCCGCCCCTCCCGCCGCGCCCGTCGCGCCCGCCGCGCTCGTCCATTTACCAGGTAGTCACGACACAGCGGCGCTCTACGGGGCGAATTTGCCCTGTACGGCGACGCTACGTCACGACTACCTGATAAATGGTCGGCGAGCGAGCGGGCAACCGGAGGCAGCGCCCCTCAGCCCGGCACCGAGCAGACGGCGACCCGCCCGTCGCCGACCACCGAGACCGGCCCGTCGGCGGCGGAGAGGAAGACCGCTCCGCCGGGCGCGAGCGACTCGGTGGAGCCACCGGCCGCGACGGTGACGGTCCCGTCCAGGCAGAGCAGGATCCGGGGCCCGGTCGCGGGCAGGTCGTCGTAGACGCCCTCGGCGAGGGACAGCCGGAACTGCGCGACCGGCGGGGCGAACACCTCGACCCGCTCGGGGTCGCCGGCGGGCTCCCACAGCGGTGCGGGGGAGGGCTCGAAGGAGGTGATCTCGAGCAGCTCGGCGACGTCGACGTGCTTGGGCGTCAGCCCGGCGCGCA
Organism: Nocardioides rotundus; assembly: GCF_019931675.1. Taxonomy (GTDB): domain Bacteria; phylum Actinomycetota; class Actinomycetes; order Propionibacteriales; family Nocardioidaceae; genus Nocardioides; species Nocardioides rotundus. Next base: position 3,131,837 of record NZ_CP082922.1, on the reverse strand, counting down.
GCACGTTGTCGGAGTTGGCCATCACCTCCAGCCCGAAGCCGGAGGTGTAGGCGTGCACGACGCCGGCGTCGAGGTACATCGCCTCGCCGCGCGCGAGCACCACGTGGTTGAGCAGCAGCGTGACCAGCACGCCGGCGTCCTCGGGGTAGCGCTTGCCCAGCTGCGCGGTCTGCGCGAAGACCCGCAGGCTCTCCCGGGAGACGTCGTCGCGCGAGACCTCGGCCGGTCGGCGACGGCTCGAGATCGGGTGCGGACGGGCGTCGGCCGCGGCCGCGGCGGCGGTGACGTCGGCGACGAGGGCGGGTACGTCGTCCTGGGGCAGCCGCAGCAGGTAGGTCACCACGTCGCGCAGCACCTCGGCAGGGGGCGAGGGCACGGAGAGCCGCTCGGCGACCTCGTCGAGGAACGGCACGCCGAGCATCCGCAGGATCTCCGCGGACCGCTCGGGGGTGCGCCAGCCGGCCATCCCCTCGAACCGGGTCAGCGCCAGCACCAGCTCGGGCTTGGCGGAGCGGTCGCGATAGTTGCGCGCTGGGGCGGAGACGGGGACACCCGCGGCGTCCTCGGCGTCATAGCCCGCGGCGGCCTGCGCGGAGTCGGGGTGGACCTGCAGGGAGAGCGGCTCCGCGGCGGCCAGTAGCTTCATCAGGAACGGCAGGCCCTCGAAGTGCTCGGCCACCTCCGCCCCGAGGAGGGAGGCGGGATCCGCGGCCACCGCGGCGTCCAGGCCGCGGCCGTCGGGGAGCGTGGAGGGGTCGCTCGGGTGCGCCCCCAGCCACAGCTCGGCCCACGGCTCGCCGTCGTCGGGCACGCCCAGCAGCCGCGGCAGGTGGCTCCGCGACCCCCAGGCGTAGTGCCGGACCGGGTTGGTCAGCCGCCACATCAGTAGACGACCGCCTGCGCTCCCTCGGCCAGGATCTCCTCGGTGAAGACCGGGGCGCCGGCGATCCGCACGCCGTCGATCAGGTCGGCCTGCGTGAGCGAGCGCCGGGCCGCGCACTGGGAGCACACGGTGAGGGTGCCGCCGGCCAGGACCACGTCGCGCAGGTCCGCCAGTGGGGTGGCCAGCGGCAGGTCGAACTCCTCGGCGCGCCCGGGGGCGCCGTACCACGCGGCCTCGCCGGTGAGCCACAGCGACACCTCGGCCCCCGCGGCGACCGCGGCCGCGGCGACGGTGAAGGCCTGGTTGCAGCGCTCGGGGTCGTCGGAGCCGCAGGTCGCCTTGAGCACGAGTCGCCGGGTCATGCTGACACCCTAGACTCGGGCGCATGCCGTTCGAGATCCCGGACAACATCCATGAGAACACCGCCCGCCTGGCCTGGCTGCTCGGCACCTGGGAGGGCAGTGGCAAGGGCGACTACCCCACGATCGAGCCGTTCGAGTTCCGCCAGCGGATCATCTTCCAGCAGGACGGGCGCCCGTTCTTCCACTACATGAGCACCTCCGAGCTGGTCGACGCCGAGGGCAACGTGATCCGGCCGGCCGCCCAGGAGACGGGCTACCTGCGCCCACAGCCGGACGGCACGATCGAGTGGGTGATGGCGCACAACACCGGCATCGTGGAGATCTGGCACGGCCAGCTGCACGAGGAGCAGCCGCGGTTCGAGATCGTCACCGACGCGGTGGCGCGCACTGCGACAGCCCAGGACTACACCGGCGGGAAGCGGCTCTACGGCTACGTCGACGGCGACCTGATGTATGCCTTCGACATGGCCGCGATGGGTCAGGAGCTGCAGCCCCACCTGTGGGCGCAGCTGAAGCGGGCCTGACCCGCCGACCGGGAGGGGAGGCGATGGACGAGGAGCGGCTCAGCGCGACCCTGCGCGAGCGCGGCCTGCGGCTCACCCCGCAGCGCGAGCTGATCCTGCGCGCGGTCGAGCGGCTCGGGCACGCCACTCCGGACCAGGTGCACGCGGAGGTGCGCACCCACTCCGACGCGGTCAACCTGTCCACCGTCTACCGCACCCTGGAGCTCCTCGACGAGCTCGGTCTGATCCGGCACGCGCACCTGAGCGACCGGGCGCCGACCTACCACGCGGTCAGCGACCACGAGCACTTCCACCTGGTCTGCCGTGACTGCGGCCGGGTGATCAGCAAGGACCGGGCCGAGCTCGCGCCGCTGGCCGAGCGGCTCGCCGACGAGGACGGCTTCCGGATCGACGTGGCCCACCTCACCGTCTTCGGCACCTGCGGGGAGTGCGCCGGCCGGGCCTGAGGCGGGCACCCGTCCGGCGCGTACCCTGGGAGGCGTGACCAGCCCCCTTCTGGACCTGCCCGGAGCGGTCGCCGGCGACGGCGTCGACGCGCCCGTGGCCGCGCACTACGGCTCCTTCAACACCGAGCAGCGGGCGCTCGAGGCGCTTGACGCGTTCGTCGACCTCTCCCACCGCGACGTGGTGCGGATCGAGGGTCCGGACCGGCTCACCTGGCTGCACTCGCTCACCACCCAGCACCTCGAGCAGCTGCCGCCCAAGCAGGCCACCGCGGCGCTGCTGCTGAGCCCGCAGGGGCACGTGGAGCACGCGTTCGTGGGGTACGACGACGGCGAGGCGTTCTGGGCGCACACCGAGCCCGGCGCGGGGGCCGCCCTGGCCGAGTGGCTGGACCGGATGCGCTTCATGCTGCGGGTCGAGGTCTCCGACGTGACCGCCGACTGGGCGGTCACGTGGCGCCCGCGCGAGGCGGACCAGATCGACGACATCGGCGCCGCGCTGGCGGCGTACGAGCTCATCCCGCGCGCGAAGCTGACGGAGTACGCCGCTGCGGCGGGGCAGCCGGCCGGCGTCTGGGCCTTCGAGGCGCTGCGGATCGCCCGCGGCGAGCCGCGCTTCGGGGTGGACACCGACCACCGCACCATCCCCAACGAGGTGGGGTGGATCCCGTCGGCGGTGCACCTGGACAAGGGTTGCTACCGCGGGCAGGAGACGGTCGCGCGGGTGCACACGCTGGGCCGCCCGCCGCGCCGGCTGACCCTGCTGCACCTGGACGGCTCGGAGAACCGGCTGCCCGCGCCCGGCTCGCCGGTGACGGCGGGGGAGCGGGAGGTCGGCTTCCTCGGCAGCGCCGCCCGGCACCACGAGCTCGGCCCGATCGGGCTGGCGCTGCTCAAGCGCAACGTGCCGACCGACGAGACGCTCACCGTGGACGGCATGCCGGCGGCGCAGCAGGTCGTCGTCGACCCCGAGGTGGGTCTGCACGTGCGGCCGAAGCTGAGGTGAGGGGGCGGCTCCTCCTCGCCCTGGTCGCCGCCTCCTTGGTGGTGCTCGGCTGTGTGGTCTTCCAGGCCACCGGCAGCCTGCCGACGCGGGTGGTGTCGGCGGTCACCGAACAGCTGCTCGCGATCGGGGTGTCGCCGACGCTGGCGGAGAGCTCGCGGGTCGAGTTCGCCCTCAACGTGGCGATGTTCGTTCCACCGGTGGCGGTCGCGGCGCTGCTGCTGCCCCGGATCCGCTGGTCGGAGTGGGTGGTGATCGCCTTCGTCGTGTCCGGCGTAGTGGAGCTGGTGCAGGGGTTCCTCCTGCCGGACCGCTCGGCGACCTTCTCCGACGTGGTCGCCAACACGCTCGGCGGCCTGATCGGCGCGCTCGCGGTGTCGGCGACCCGACGGGTCAGCTCCCGGAGTTGATCATCCCCGCGCCGACGGTGACACCGGTCTGCTCGTCGATCAGGATGAACGAGCCGGTGGTCCGGTTCTTGGAGTAGGGGTCGCACAGCAGCGGCACCGTGGTGCGCAGCTGGACGCGGCCGACCTCGTTGAGCCCGAGCTCCTTGGTCTCCTGGTCACGGTGCAGGGTGTTGACGTCCAGGCGGTACTGGATGTCCTTGACCATGGCGCGGCCGGTGCGTGTGGTGTGCTTGATCGCCAGCTTCTGCCGGGGCTGCAGCGGCTTGTTGGTCATCCAGCAGACCATCGCGTCGATGTCCTGCGCGGGGGTGGGCGCGTTCTTCACCCGGGCGATCATGTCGCCGCGGGAGACGTCCACGTCGTCGGCCAGCCGCACCGTCACCGACATCGGCGGGAATGCCTCCTCGACCTCCTGGTCGAACAGGTCGATGCCCTCGATGGTCGAGGTCATGCCGCTGGGCAGCACGACGACCTCGTCGCCCGGCTTCAGCACGCCGCCGGCCACCTGGCCGGCGTACCCCCGGTAGTCGTGGAACTTGTCCGACTTCGGGCGGACGACGTACTGCACGGGGAAGCGGGTGTCGACCAGGTCGCGGTCGGAGGCCACGTGCACGTGCTCGAGGTGGTGCATGAGCGTCGGGCCGGAGTACCACGGCATGTTCTCCGAGCGGGTCACCACGTTGTCGCCCTGGAGCGCGGAGATCGGGATGACCTCCAGGTCCGGGATGGACAGCTTGGTGGCGAACTGGGTGAACTCCTTGTGGATCTTGTCGAAGACGGCCTGGTCGAAGTCGACGAGGTCCATCTTGTTCACCGCGAGCACCAGGTGCGGGACCCGCAGCAGCGAGAGGAGCACGGCGTGCCGCCGGGACTGCTCGGTCAGGCCCTGCCGCGCGTCCACCAGCACCAGGCCCAGGTCGGCGGTCGAGGCGCCGGTGACCATGTTGCGGGTGTACTGGATGTGGCCGGGGGTGTCGGCGATGATGAACTTGCGGTTCGGCGTCGCGAAGTAGCGGTAGGCCACGTCGATCGTGATGCCCTGCTCGCGCTCGGAGCGCAGACCATCGGTCAGCAGCGCCAGGTCGGTGTAGTCGTAGCCCTTGGCCTGCGAGGAGGTCTCCACCGCCTCCATCTGGTCCTCGAAGATCGCCTTGGAGTCCAGCAGCAGGCGGCCGATCAGGGTCGACTTGCCGTCGTCCACCGAGCCGGCGGTGGCGAAGCGGAGCAGGTCCATCTCGCCCTGCTCCTGCACGACGTTCTCCTCGTACTTCTCGCCCAGGTCCACGCCCTGGTCGATGTTGGCGTCAGCAGTCTGGTCGGCCATCAGAAGTAGCCCTCCTTCTTCCGGTCCTCCATCGCTGCCTCGGAGAACTTGTCGTCGCCGCGGGTCGCGCCGCGCTCGGTGACGCGGGCGATCGCGATCTCGTCGATGATCTTCTCGATGGTGTCCGCCTCGGACTCCACCGCACCGGTCAGGGTCAGGTCGCCGACCGTGCGGAAGCGCACCGTCTTCTCCTCGACCTGCTCGCCGTCCTTGGTGGGGTTGAAGTCGGACTCGGTCATCCACATGCCGCCGCGGTTGAAGACGCGGCGCTGGTGGGCGTAGTAGATCGACGGGATGTCGATCTGCTCGCGACCGATGTAGTGCCAGATGTCCAGCTCGGTCCAGTTCGACAGCGGGAAGATCCGCATGTGCTCGCCCTCGTGCAGCCGGCCGTTGTAGAGGCTCCACAGCTCGGGGCGCTGGTTCTTCGGGTCCCACTGGCCGAAGTCGTCGCGGTGGGAGTAGACGCGCTCCTTGGCGCGGGCCTTCTCCTCATCGCGGCGGCCGCCGCCGAAGGCGGCGGTGAAGCCGTTCTCCTCGATCGCGTTGAGCAGGGTGCCGATCTGGAGTCGGTTGCGGGTGGTCTTGCCGTCCTCGTGGACGATCCCGTTCTTGATCGCCTCCTCCACGCTGGCGACGATCATCTTGGTGCCCAGCCGCTCGACCCAGCGGTCGCGGCACTCCAGCACCTCGGGGAAGTCGTATCCGGTGTCGACCTGCAGCAGCGGGAACGGCACCTTGGCGGGGTAGAACGCCTTCTCGGCGAGCCGCAGCATGACGATCGAGTCCTTGCCGCCGGAGAACATCAGCACCGGCTTCTCGAACTCGGCGGCCACCTCGCGGAAGATGTGGATCGACTCCGCCTCGAGCTGGTCCAGCTGGCTCAGCTGATAGTCGGCGTGGGTTGGTGGGGCACTCATCAGGTCGGTCTCGCCTCTCGGTGTCGCGGGCCTCGTCATGCTATCGGGCGGTCGGCGCGCACACCGCATCATGACCAGGGTGCGTCGCGCCACGTCGTACGGCGCCTCAGTCGCCGCCGGTGTGCTTCATCCCGACGACGCCGGGACGGTACGCCGGGTCCTCCAGCTGGGCCACCGTGGGGGACCCGAACATCGGCAGACCGTGTGTGCGCCGGATCAGCCCCCAGACCAGCGGCAGCAGGACGAGCATCGCCAGGCCCACCCCGGCGATCAGCATCGGGTAGGTCTCGTCGTCGCCGGCGCCGAGCGGGGCCCACCCGGCCTTGTCCAGCAGGGCGATCCCGGACATGGTCAGCACGATCACGATGCCGCGCCGGATGATCGACTGCGGCACCCGCGGCGCCAGCTTGCTGCCGAGCATGGTGCCCGGCACCGAGCCGATGAGCAGCGGGATGAGCAGGCCCCAGTCGAGCCCGTGCAGGGCGATGTTGGAGATCGCCGCCGCGATCACCAGCGGCACCGCCTGCACCAGGTCGGTCCCGACCAGGCGCACGGCGGACAGGCCGGGGTAGAGCATCAGCAGCGAGATCATGATGACCGAGCCGGACCCGACGCTGGTGACGCCGACCAACAGGCCGCCGAAGGCGCCGACCAGCAGCGTGGCCAGGTGGCGGACCTGCGGGTTGTCGTCCTCGGCGTAGGAGCCCGCGCGCACGCGGCGCAGGTTGATGTAGAGCCGGGCGGCGTAGGTGGCCGCGGCGAAGAGCAGCGCGAAGCCGAGGTAGATCTTCAGCTGGTGCTCCAGGGCCGCCGGGTCGCCGGCGATCCACTTCACCAGGTGCGGCCCGGCGAGCGCGGTCGGGATCGACCCGATCATCAGCCACTTGGCCATCTCCATGTTGGGCGAGCCCTCGCGGCGGTGCACCAGCGCGCCACCGGTCTTGTAGACCGCCGCGGCGGTGAGGTCGGCGGTGATCACCGTGGTCGGGTTGCCCACGCCCAGGAAGAGCAGGGCCGGCGTCATCAGGGCGCCACCGCCCATCCCGGTGAGGCCGACGACGATGCCGACCAGGAAGCCGGCGAGGGCGATCGATGCGGCGCCGACCGTGAGCAGATCCATCACGGGGGGTAAGTGTAGTGAGCCGAGTGGATTTATTCGTTGTCCGGACGGCCGCGTCGCAGGTCGAGACGACCCGTGGCGGCCAGCGCGTCCACCACCTCGTCGAGGCACTCCTCGATGCTGCGGCCGGTGGTGTCCACGCGGACGTCCGCGTCCGCAGGCTCCTCGTACGGCGAGGAGATGCCGGTGAAGTCGGGGATCTCGCCGCGCCTGGCCTTGGCGTAGAGGCCCTTACGGTCCCGCCGCTCGCACTCCTCCACCGGGGTCGCGACGTGCACCAGGAAGAACGCGCCCCCGGCGTCGTCGACCATCTGCCGCACCTGCTGGCGGGTCTGATCGAAGGGGGCGATCGGGCTGCACACCGCGACGCCGCCGTGCCGGGAGATCTCCGCGGCCACCCAGCCGATCCGGCGGATGTTGGTCTCGCGGTCGGCGCGGCTGAAGGTGAGGCCGGCGCTCAGGTTCCGGCGTACGACGTCGCCGTCGAGGCTGGTGACCGTGCGGCCGCCGCGCTCCAGCAGCCGGTCCAGCAGGGCGCGGGCGATGGTGGACTTGCCGCTCCCGGAGAGCCCGGTGAAGAAGACGACCAGCCCCTGCTCCTCCGGCGCCGGGCGGTCCTCGGCGACGACCGCGGCCACGGTCTCGGGGTAGCCCTCGTCCTCACCGCGTCCGCGCAGGGCATGCACGGCATCCTCCCCTGCGTAGGTGCGCACCACCTGCACGCCCAGGTCGTGGTCGGTCTCGGCGTCGTCGTGGCTGGGCAGCGGGACGGTGACCACCTCCGCGTCGGGGAGCAGCGCGGCGGCGGCGAGGGTGGCACGGACCATGGCGACCGGCGAGAGGTCGCCTGTGCCGGTCCCGTTGAGGACCAGCAGCAGGAGCGGGCCGAGCTCGCGCAGCTCCGCCAGGTCCCGCTCGGCGAGGGGTCCGGTGACCGGCACGACCGTGCGGCCGGCGTACTGCTCCCGCACCTGCGCGGGGGAGAGCTGCAGCCGGCGGAAGGGGCCGTACTGCGCGTGCGTGAGCGCCTCCACCGGCCAACCGCCCTGCGGGCGCACCGTGACCCGCGCCAGCGGCAGACCCTCGGGGTCCACCAGCTCGACCTGCTCGCCGGCGTCCTCCGGGAGCGTCAGCGTGACCGGGCTGCCCGGCTCGTTGAAGGCGGTCAGCGGTGCGTAGCCGCCGGTGGTGAGGAGCTCGAGGTCGTCGAGCTCGCGGGGCGTCGGAAGGTGCTGAAGGACCACGGGGGGATTGTGCCAGTCGGCGCGCGGGGGGAGACACGGACCGCGAGAACCTCTAGCCTCTATGCCGATCGGCCGTCGTGACGGTCCATCGCCCATCCTCGGAAAGGCTCCTGTCATGAGTGACCCGACCGTGGCCCCTGCCCCTGCGACCATGACGAAGGTCGGCCGCCGGTTCCTCGGCCGGCTCGCCGCCCAGGCGACCTCGGGGGTCTTCCTCGAGATCGGGCCGCTGTTCGGCTCCTCCACCCAGGAGATCGCCGCGTCACGGCGCCGGGAGGCGCCGCTGCACACGATCGACACGTTCGCGCCGGCACCGTGGATCGAGCGCCGCCTGGGGCGCAACCTCAGCCGCCGGGCCTTCGACGAGTACACCTCCCACATCCCCGGCCTGGTGGTGCACGAGGGCTTCGCTCCCGACGTGGTACGCGACTCCTGGTCCGAGCCGATCGGGTTCTACTTCGACGACGCCACGCACGGCGACCCCGGCTGGAGCAACAACTTCGACTTCTTCAGCCGGTTCTTCACCGAGGACGCGATCGTGTGCGGCGACGACTTCGCCGGCGGCTGGCCGGACATCCCGCGCAACGTCACCCGGATCGCGGAGGACTGGGGCTGCGAGCTGTTCGTGATCGGGCGGGTGTGGGCGATCACCCGGTCCCGTCCCGAGCGCATCGCGACCGCCGTCGAGGAGACGGTCCCCGGCCTCGCCGGTGCCAGGCTGGCCACTCAGCACGACCAAGACTACGGCTCGAGGCCGGCGGCCGCTTGGAGCCAGGGCCTGCATCGGCGCCGCCCCCTCACCTCGTTCTGCTTCAGCGGCGATCCGGTCGCCGACCTCCGCTTCACCACCTACGACTCCGACGGGAGCCCGATCGGCGAGTACGGCGCCGGCGAGTGGGTGGCGCTGGACCGGGCTCACGGCCTAGTCGTGTCGGGGCCCGACTGCGTCGGCTACCAGCTCTGCCTGGCCGGGCTGCAGCGGACGGAGAACACCAAGACGTTCCGCGCCGGCAGCAGGTTCGACCTGCCCGAGGGGTCGGACATCGTCGCGATCCGCCTGGAGGTGGTCGAGCGATGAGCGGACGCGGACTGGCCCAGGGGATCCCCAACGACGTCACGGTCAAGAGCAGCTACTTCGCCCCCCGGGACCTGCGCCTGGAGGCCGACGAGATCGTCGTGATCGCCTGCGGGCGCAACGAGGGCCACCGCCTTCCCTCCTTCCTGGACTACTACCGACGGCTCGGCGTCGACCGCTTCCTGTTCGTGGACAACGCATCCAGCGACGGGACCCGGGAGCTCTTGGAGGACCAACCGGACGTCGAGTACTTCATGACCACGACCAGCTACCGCGGGAGCTCGTCGGGCCGGCTGTGGACCCAGGAGCTGGCGGAGACCTATGCGGTCGGTCACTGGGTGTTGACCGTGGACGTCGACGAGCTCCTGGTGTTCCCGGGAGCCGAGCCCTGGGGCTCCGCGAGCTGTGCGACTACCTGGACGAGCGCGGCCAGGAGGGCCTGTTCACGCTCTTCCTCGACATGTTCTCCGACAGGCCGCTCTCGGAGGCCGTCTGCACGCCCGACAGCGACCCGCGCGAGGTCTGCCCCTACTTCGAGCCCGACAGCTACAGCATCCGCCCGGCGACCAACCCGCCCTTCGTCGGCGTCTTCGGCGGGCCGCGGGGCCGGCTGTTCCAGGAGCAGGACCCGCGCGACCGCGGACCGATGATGAAGAAGGTGCCGCTGGTCAAGTGGGCACGCGGCTTCAGCTACATCTACTCCACCCACTCCCATCGCTTCGTCCAGCTCTCCGACATCACCGGCGCGCTCCTGCACTTCAAGTTCATCAGCACCTTCTCCCAGGTCGCTGCCGGGGAGTCGGGGCGCGGCGACCGGCGTCAGCTGCTGGACTACGCGGTCTACGAGCGGACCGTGGAGGACCGGCTCTCCCTCTTCAGCGAGCGGTCCTGCCGCTACCAGGGGCCGCGGCAGCTGGTGGGTCTGGGGATGATGTGCGCCTCCGAGGCCTACCGCCATCACGTTGAGCGGGTCCTCGGCGCCCGCGACCCGGCGATGGACCGGAGCGACGCCGCGCTGCTGGCGGCGCAGGCCCTCCCGGCTCCGTCCCAGGACGTCCCCCCGACCTCGGTCCGCGCGCTGCCGATGATCTGGCCCTACGTCAGCAACTCCGCGATCGGTCAGCACTTCGGGAAGCGGACCCCCCGTAGCCTCGACCACCGGGCGGCTCTCGTCGACCACCTGCGGCGACGGGTGCACGTGATCAGGGTCGCGGCCGACCATCTCCTGCTCAGGCTGGACGAGACGGTGCTGCACCGCTGGGAGCGCAGCGGCCTGGGCCTCGCCGTGCTGGTCGACGACTGCGAGGTTCGGCGGCTGCTGATCGACGGCTCGGACCCGGGCCTGAGCGTCGACACCTCCTCGCTGGAGCCGGGCACCGTCCGGGTCGAGCTGGACCTCGCCGCACACGTGGTTCCCGGGCTGCCCGGCAGGGTGGCGGTCTACGTCTTCGACGGAGTCGCCGAGCGGGACGCCGGGGCAGCCGGCGCCGCGCCGACGCCCGCGATGGACTGGCTCATCCACTCCCAGGCGTGGGTGACGGAGGGCGCGACCACCGACGGAAGCGGCGGGTTCAACGGCGCGATCGAGCGGGTGACGGAGGGTGCGCTGCGCGGCTGGGTCTACGACTGCGAGAACGATCGGTTCGACCTGCAGGTGGCCGTCTTCATCGACGGCCGGCTGGTGCGCGTGGCCAGGGCCAACCGCCGGCGCCGGCGGCTGGCCGGCGTCCGCGGACGTCGACCGGCGGGGATCGGGCGCGGCTTCCGGATCCCCCTGCCCCTCGGCTACTTCGAGGAGCACGGCGCCGACACCATGACGATCGAGGCGTTCGTGGCCGGGACCAGCATCGCGATCACCCGGTCGCCGCTGGTGCTGAACCGGGGAGACAGGTACGCCGAGTGGTTGCCCGAGGAGCGGAGCTGGCGGACCGCGGCCCAGGAGCTGCCCGAGATCTCCGAGCCGAGCGGGCCGCCGGACCTCGCCGCCCCGCGGAACGGACGACGCCTCGTCCTAGGGCCGATCTGGCAGTCCCTCCAGCGGCGCCGGCCGAACGGCGCCGCGTCGGGGCCTCCTCGGGGTGCCGCGTCCCCCGGCCGGGACCGGACGTCCCCGGACTCGATGCCGCTGCGCTGACCCCGACGTGACGGCAGGCTGGTGAGCACTAGGGTCGCGGTCATGCCGGTCGAGTTCCTCTCCGCTCCCCAGCCTCCCGTCGTCGAGGTGGTCCGCTCCGAGGTCGTCGAGGGCCGCCATCACGGCGCCGTCGTGGCGATCGACCCGGACGGCTCGGTCGCCTGGTCGGTCGGCGACGTCACCCGACCGGTGCTGCCGCGCTCGTGCAACAAGCCGCTGCAGGCGGTGGCGATCGCGCGCCTCGGGCTCGAGCTGCCCTCGGACCTGCGGGCGCTCTCGAGCGCGTCGCACTGGGGCGAGGACTTCCACGTCGAGGGAGTACGCCGCATCCTGGCCGGCGCCGGGCTCGATGAGGACGCCCTGCAGTGCCCGCCCGACTGGCCGACCGCGCAGGCGGCACGGGACGCGCTCGTGCGCGCCGGTGAGGGGGAGACGCGGGTGCGGATGAACTGCTCGGGCAAGCACGCGGCGATGCTCGCCACCTGCGTCCTCAAGGGGTGGCCGACCGAGTCCTATCTGGATCCGTCGCATCCGCTGCAGGCCGAGATCCGCGCCGTGGTGGAGGAGTACACCGGCGAAGAGGCCTACGTCGCGGTCGACGGCTGCGGCGCCCCACTGCTGTCCACCTCGCTGACCGGGCTGGCGCGGGCGTTCTCCCTGGTCGCTCGCGGGTTGTCGGGCACGGGGGCGCCGGACCCGGCGGCCGCCGCGGTCGCCTCCGCGATCCGCGAGCACCCGGCCTGGGTGTCGGGCACCGGTACCTCCGAGCTGGCCCTGCACGACGCCGTACCCGGACTCATCGCGAAGGCCGGCGCCGAGGGCTGTTACGCCGTCGGGCTGGCCGACGGGCGCGCGTTCGCGCTCAAGGTCGACGACGGGGCCGAGCGGGCCCGGACGGTGCTGATGGCCGCGGCGCTGGAGCGCTCCGGGGTGCTCGACCTGCCCGGGGTGGACGCCGCCGCGGTGCGCCGTACCGGTGAGCACGTGCTGTTCGGCGGCGGGCGGCCGGTCGGCCTCCTCCGGGCTCTCGTCTGAGCCTGCTAGCAACGCCTGCAAACGTATGGCGAACACCTGAACAGAGCCTGAGATCCCGGTGAAACAAGGGGTTCTGTGAGTGGAGTCACGCGCTCCCGATTTGAAGTGCTAGCAGGTTGCTAGCACTATGGGGGCATGGCGAAGGGGAAGGTGTCGAAGACCGTCGGGTCGCTCGGCGAGTACCTCAGGGAGCAGCGGCTCGGTGCCGAGCTGTCCCTGCGGCAGCTCGCGGAGCAGGCCGGCGTCTCGAACCCCTACCTGAGCCAGATCGAGCGTGGTCTGCGGCGGCCCTCGGCCGAGGTGCTGCAGCAGATCGCGAAGGCGCTGCGGATCTCCGCGGAGCAGCTCTATGTCCAGGCCGGGATCGTCAGCCCGGACGACGGCGTGGGCGGCTCGGTGGAGCTCGCGATCCTGGGCGACACCCGCCTCACGGAGCGCCAGAAGCAGTCCCTGCTGGACGTCTACCAGGCGTTCGTGGCCGGTGCCCCCGTGACCGGGGACGTCGTCGCGGACTCCGCGGCGGACCTCTCGGAGCCCGGCGACAAGGACTGACCCGAGACTTCCGGCGCTCTCGCGCCGGTTCACCCATCCGATAAGGAGCAGAGCATGGCCACCAAGTTCGACATCCGCACCGAGGCCCGCAAGCCGTTCCTCGCCTACGTCGGGGTCGTCGACCTCGCCGTCGAGCGGGTCCGCGACGCGGTCTCCACCGCGCAGGAGCGCATCGAGTCGGCGCAGAACCGCTTCGAGTCCGCGCAGAAGGACGTGCGCACCGCGGTCGAGAACCCGCAGGCCACGGTCAAGAGCCGCCGCAAGGAGATCGAGAAGCGCGTCGCCGACCTGCAGGCCCGCGCCGAGGCCGCCCCGGGCAAGGCCCGCGCCGCCTTCGACGAGAACGTCGAGGCCGTCAACGAGGTCTACACCGACCTGGCCAAGCGCGGTGAGTCCCTGGTGCGTCGCGTGCGCAACCAGGAGTCCACCAAGGAGACCGTCTCCTCGGCCAAGACCACCGTCGCCAAGGCGAAGACCACCCGGACCCAGGCCACCAAGGCGGCCTCCACCACCGCGAAGTCCACCCCGACCGCGGCGAAGAAGTCGACCAACGCGGCCAAGAAGTCCAACGCCAAGAAGGCCCCGGCCAAGAAGACCGCGAAGAAGGCCACCGGCGCCGCCAAGCAGGCCACCGGCACCGCTCAGCGTCGCCAGCGCGCCGCCAACTCCAGCGCCAAGGCCACCGCCACCTCCGCCCGCAAGACCGCCTCGAACGCCGCCAAGGCCGTCGCGGACGCCGCGGAGAAGGTCGGCGACTGACCCACCGCCTTCGCGGGGCGGCCGTGTGAGGACCGGCCCTCGGCTCAGGCAGAGCAGGCCCCCGGGACCCGAGTGGTCCCGGGGGTCTTCGCGTTCCCTGGCGCGCCGTACCCCCCTCGTGGCGCCCCCGCCTCCGCCTCGCTTCCGCCCCCGCAGCCGCGCTACTGGCCCCGGGCGGCGTACGCGGCCTCGACGGCCTCCTTGTGGGGGCGCCACCAGTCCTCGTGGGCGCGGTACCAGCCGATGGTGGCGGCCAGGCCGGACTCGAAGTCGGAGAACACCGGCGACCAGCCGAGCTCCGAGCGCAGCTTCTCCGACTCGATCGCGTAGCGCAGGTCGTGGCCGGCGCGGTCGGTGACGTGCTCGAAGTGGTCCTCATCGCGACCCATCAGCCGCAGGATCATCCGGACCACGTCGAGGTTCGACTTCTCCCCGTCCGCCCCGATCAGGTAGGTCTCGCCGATCCGCCCGCGCTCCAGGATCCGCAGCACCGCGGAGGAGTGGTCCTCGGTGTGGATCCAGTCACGCACGTTCTCGCCCGTGCCGTAGAGCCGCGGCCGCCGGCCCATCAGGATCTCGGTGATCTGCCGCGGGATGAACTTCTCCACGTGCTGCCACGGCCCGTAGTTGTTCGAGCAGTTCGACAGCGTCGCCTGCACCCCGAACGAGCGCACCCACGCCCGGACCAGGTGGTCCGAGGCCGCCTTGGAGGCGGAGTACGGCGACGACGGCTGGTAGGCCGTCTCCTCGGTGAACCGCTGCGGGTCGTCCAGCTCGAGGTCGCCGTACACCTCGTCGGTCGAGACGTGGTGCAGCCGCCGCCCGTGCTGTCGCACCGCCTCCAGGATCGTGTACGTGCCCACGATGTTGGTCTGGATGAACGGGCTCGGATCCTCCAGCGAGTTGTCGTTGTGCGACTCCGCGGCGTAGTGCACGACCGCGTCGCAGGCCCGCACCAGCGGCTCGACCGTCCCGGGCTGCGCGATGTCGCCGATCACCAGGTCGAACCGGTCCGCGGGCAGGCCGGCCAGGGCCGCCTCGGACGCGGCGTAGGTGAGCTTGTCCAGCACGGTCACGTGCGCGTCGGTGTGCGCCAGCACGTGGTGGACGAAGTTGGAGCCGATGAAGCCGGCCCCACCGGTCACGAGAATGCGGTCCATGGCGTCCGATCCTAGGGAAGCGGTTCAGGCGTCGTCGTACCCGTTGGGGTTCTGCTGCTGCCACCGCCAGGTGTCCGCGCACATGTCGTCCACGGACCGGGTGGTCTGCCAGCCCAGCTCGCGGTTGGCCTTCGCCGGGTCGGCGTAGGAGACCGCGACGTCGCCGGGGCGGCGGGCGACGACCTCGTACGGCAGCTCGTGCCCGACCGCGCGCTCGAAGGCGTGCAGCAGCTCGAGCACGCTGGTGCCGCGGCCCGAGCCGAGGTTCCACACGCTCACCGGCTCCTCCGTCGAGGTCAGCGCCTCCAGCGCCGCGACGTGCCCGGCGGCGAGGTCCTCGACGTGGATGTAGTCGCGCACGCCGGTGCCGTCGGGGGTGTCGTAGTCGTCGCCGAAGACGTTCAGCCTCTCCCGGCGGCCGACCGCGACCTGGGCGATGAACGGCATCAGGTTGTTCGGGATCCCCGACGGGTTCTCCCCGATCGTGCCGGAGGCGTGCGCGCCGACCGGGTTGAAGTAGCGCAGTAGCGCGAATCGCAGCGTGGGATCGGCGACCGCGATGTCGCGCAGGATCTGCTCCTGCATCACCTTGGTCCAGCCGTAGGGATTGGTCGCGAACGTGGGCCGGTCCTCGGTCGCGCCGGCCTGGTCGGTGCCGTAGACGGTGGCGCTGGAGGAGAACACCAGCTTGTCCACACCATGCCTGCGCATCGCCCGGACCAGGGAGAACGTCGAGCCCAGGTTGTTCTCGTAGTAGTCCAGCGGCTTCTCCACGCTCTCCCCGACCGCCTTGAGCCCGGCGAAGTGGATGACCGCGTCGAAGCCCTCGGTCGCGAAGAGGTGCTCGGTCTTGTCCTCGTCGAGCAGGTCGAACGCGTGCACCGGGAGGTGCCGCCCCGCCAGCGCCTCCAGCCGCCCGATCACCGCGGGCTGGGAGTTGCTGAAGTTGTCGACGATGACCACGTCGTGGCCGGCTTGGACGAGCTGGAGCACCGTGTGCGAGCCGATGTAGCCGGCGCCGCCGCTGACGAGGATCTTCATGTCGGTCACCCTACGGGCGGGGCTGCTGCGACACTGTGCGCCATGCCCAGCGCGCTCATCACCGGCATCACCGGTCAGGACGGCCTCTACCTCGCCGAGCATCTGGTCGCGAAGGGGTACGACGTCCACGGCGTGATCCGCGGCCAGAACAACCCGCGCCGCGAGCTGGTCGAGCGGCTGGTGCCCGAGGTGCGCTTGCACAACGGCGATCTCACCGACCTCTCCAGCCTGATGCGCGCGCTGCGCGACGCCGAGCCGGACGAGGTCTACAACCTCGGTGCCGTCTCGTTCGTCGCCTACTCCTGGGAGAACGCGTTCGTCACCAGCGACGTCACCGCGTTCGGCGTGCTCAACATCCTCGAGGCGGTGCGGCTGCACGCCGGCGACGACCCGGCGGCGGTGCGCTTCTACCAGGCGAGCTCCTCGGAGATGTTCGGCAAGGTGCAGGAGGTGCCGCAGTCGGAGGGGACGCTGCTGTGGCCGCGCTCGCCGTACGGCGTGGCGAAGGCCTACGGGCACCACATGACCATCAACTACCGCGAGTCCTACGGCATGCACGCCTCGTCGGGGATCCTCTTCAACCACGAGTCGCCGCGGCGCGGGCCGGAGTTCGTCACCCGCAAGATCAGCCAGGCGGTCGCGCGGATCTCGCTCGGGCTCGCCGACGAGCTCGTGCTCGGCAACCTCGACGCGCGGCGCGACTGGGGCTTCGCCGGCGACTACGTCGACGCGATGTGGCGGATGCTGCAGCAGCCCGAGCCGGGCGACTATGTGGTCGCCACCGGGCGCACCCACTCGATCCGGGACTTCCTCGACGTCGCCTTCGGCTGCGTCGGCATCGCCGACTGGGAGCCCTATGTGCGCCAGGACCCCGCCTTCATGCGGCCCGCGGAGGTCGACGAGCTGGTCGGCGACGCCGGCCGTGCCCGCGAGGTCCTCGGCTGGACGCCGACCATCTCCTTCGAGGAGCTGGTCTCGATGATGGTGCTGGCCGACATCGAGGCCGTGAAGGCGGGCTGGTGACCGACGTCGCGCTCGTCACCGGGGTCGCCGGTCAGGACGGGTCCTACCTCGCCGAGCGGCTGCTCGCCGACGGGCTCGCGGTCCACGGGCTGGTGCGCCCCGGGTCCGCGGGGTCGCCGTACCTGCCTCGGGGCGTCGTGGTGCACGAGGGCGATGTGCGGGACGCCGACGCGATGCGCCGGCTGCTGCTCGACCTGGCGCCGCGGGAGGTCTACAACCTCGCGGCGGTCTCGTCGGTCGCGCGGTCGTGGGCCGAGCCGGAGCTGGTGGCGCAGGTCAACGGGCGCGCGGTCGAGGGGCTCCTGGCCGCTGTGGCGGAGCTCGCCGACCGCGCGCCGGTGGCGTTCGTGCAGGCCTCGAGCGCGGAGATCTTCGGCGCGCCGGGGGAGGCGCCGCAGTCGGAGGAGACGGCCGTGGCGCCGGTCAACCCGTACGGCGAGGCCAAGGCGGCCGCCCACCGCGCGGTCGCCGCGTGGCGCGATCGCGGGCTGTTCGCCGGCTCGGCGATCCTCTTCAGCCACGAGTCGCCGCGCCGCCCGCCCTCGTTCGTGTCGCGCAAGATCACCCGTGCCGTCGCGGCGATCGCGCGGGGGGAGCAGGCGGAGCTGGTGCTCGGCAACACCGACGCCCGGCGCGACTGGGGGTGGGCGCCGGACCACGTGGACGCCATGGTGCGGATGGCCCGGGCCGCGGAGCCGGGGGACTTCGTGGTCGCGACCGGCGAGGCGCGCTCGGTGCGGGAGTTCGTGGAGGCGGCGTTCGCGCGGGCGGGGGTGACCGACTGGTCGTCGTACGTCCGGACCGACCCGGACCTGGTCCGCCCCGCTGACCCGGTCGAGCAGGTCGGCGATGCCTCACGTGCGCGGCAGGTCCTGGGCTGGGCGCCGACCATCGGCTTCGAGGAGCTGGTCGCCCACCTCGTCGCCGCCGACCTCCCCAACCTCCCCCGCTGACCCGCCGAGTCGGCGCTTGTTCACCCCGAGTCGGCGCTAGTTCACGTCGAGTCGGCGCTAGTTGACGCCGAGTCGGCGCCAGTTGACGTCGAGTCGGCGCTTGTTCACCCCGAGTCGGCGCCTATCCCCGCGGAGCCGGCGCCCGTCGCCCCGACTAGGGTCACCCCCATGGATGAGGCGCTCGAGGGCAAGATCGTCGCGGTGCTCGGTGGGACCGGGCCGCAGGGACGGGGGCTGGCCCGGCGCTGGGCCCGGGCCGGGATCCCGGTCGTGATCGGCTCGCGCTCCGCCGAGCGCGCCGCCCAGACCGCGACCGACCTAGCCGAGGCGACCGGCGGGACCGTCTCCGGCGCCGACAACGCGAAGGCCGCCGACCAGGGCGACATCGTCGTGGTCGCCGTCCCCTGGGACGGCCACAGGGAGCTGCTCGCCGCGCTCGCGCCGCAGCTCGTCGGCAAGGTGGTCGTGGACTGCGTGAACCCGCTCGGCTTCGACAAGCAGGGCCCCTATCCGCTCGTCGTTGAGGAGGGCTCGGCCGCCCAGCAGGCCGCCGCCGTACTCCCCGAATCGACGGTGATCGGCGCCTTCCACAACGTCTCAGCGGTGCTGCTGGAGGACGACGACGTGGCCTCCGTCGACACCGACGTACTCGTCCTCGGCGAGGACCGCGACGCGGTCGACCTGATCCGCGCGCTCGCCGGCGCGATCCCGGGAGTGCGGGGTTGGTACGCCGGCCGGTTGCGCAACGCGCACCAGGTCGAGGCGCTCACCGCGAACCTGATCGCGATCAACCGGCGATACAAGGCGCACGCCGGGGTGCGGATCACCGACGTGTAGCGCGCCTCACGCCGTGAGCCTGCGCGCGGCCTGGGCGACGACGTCGCCGGCCGGCGACTCGGGGTGCAGGGGGATGGTGAGGGCGTCGAGTACGGCGCCGTTCACCACGTGGTGCATCAACAGCACCTGGTCGCGACCGCCGGGCAGGCCGCGCTCCTGGTGGAAGGCGACATCCGCTTCGAAGCCCTGCTGCAGGACGGGCGCCAGCACCGCGCGTACGTCCTCGGATCGGGCGGCCTCCAGGCGCAACTCGATCAGGGCCGTCGCCACGTGGGGGTGCTCGAGGAGCCGCTCGGTGACGTAGGTCGCGTAGCCGGCTGCCGCGTCCTCGACCGGGAGGTCGGCGAGCTGCTCGAGCCGGTCCGGATCAGGGGCCAGGAGCTGGAAGACCTCGTGCGCCATGGCCAGCAGCAGCTCGGCGCGGGTGGGGAAGTAGTTCGCGCACGTGCCCAGGGGGAGCCCGGCCTGCCGGTCCACGGCCCGGTGGGTCAGCGCCCGCGGACCCTCCGTCCCCAGGACGGTGATCGCCGCATGGGCGAGCTGCGTACGGCGTGCGGGGTTGGCGACCATGACCCGACCCTATGGCAACCAGCACGGATGTTGTGATTGAGTGTCCACAACATCTGTTGTGATTGGAGTGTCGTGAGGAAGCTCGTCTACTACATCGCCGCCAGCATCGACGGCTACATCGCCGACTCGAGCGGAGACACCTCGGTCTTCCCGGTGTGTCAGGAGACCCTGGACGACCTGTTCGCCCGCTACCCCGAGACCTGTCCCCAGCACCTGCGCGAGACCTTGGGTGTGACCGGATCGCCCCGCCGCTTCGACACGGTGATCCTGGGCCGCCGTACGCATGAGCCCGCCTTGCGAGCCGGTCTCACCAGCGCCTACCCGCACCTGCGTCAGCTGGTGGTGACCCACCGGGACCTTCCCGAGGACCCCACCGTTGAGGTCATCTCGGGCGATCTGGGCGCTGAGGTCTCCTGTCTCAAGGGTGAAGCGGGAGGGGACATCTGGCTCTGCGGCGGGGGCGACGTGGCCGCTCAGCTGCTGGACGAGATCGACGAGATCCAGGTCAAGGTCAACCCGATCACACTGGGCGGCGGCATGCCGTTGATCGGCTCCGCTGTCCGGCGCCGCGCTCCTGGCGGGTGGACGGTGTCGAGCCGCTCGCCGGCGGCGTCGTCCTGATGACGTATGCCCCGGTGGACCGGTGACTCTGCGCCGCCACCCCAGGGTCGCCGTACTCGGGGTCGACAAGCGCCGACTCGGGGTGAAGTAGCGCCGACTCGGGGTCGACAAGCGCCGACTCGGCATATGGGGGGTGAGTTGTTGTGGGGAGAGGGGAGCTGGGGGGAGGGGCGTTAGCGGAGGGAGAGGCGCTGGAGGGCGGTGAGGACGACGCGGAGGTGGGCGACCTCGTGGACCCGGAGCAGGTGGGAGCCGCCGAGGGCGGCGAAGGTGCCGTAGAAGCCCTCGGCGAGGCGGTACTGGTCGCCGAAGAGGTCGTGGGTGTTGGGCAGCACGTTGAGCACGGGCACGCCGAGGGGGCGGAGCCGGAAGGCCTGGCTGAGCACCCGCATCTGGAAGCCGGCGCGGGTCATCGGATCGAGCAGGTTGCGGTAGTGGAACCCGATCCCCGGGTCGATCACGATCTTGGTCACCCCGCGCGAGCGCGCATCGTCCAGACGGCGGGAGAAGTGGTCCAGCAACACCGGGAAGGGGTCGCCGTCGAGGGGGACGGCGCCCTCCTCGCGCACGTTCGCCCGCTCCCCGAAGCACAGGACGACGGCCGCATCGTGCTCGGCGGCGAGGTCGAGCATCTCCTCCTCGTGCTGCCGCCCGGTGAGGTTGAGCACCTGCGCCCCGGCGGACAGGCACGCCCGCACCACCGACGGCTCGTAGGTCTCCACGCTCACGACGGCCTCGCGGGCGAGCGCCTTGACCACCGGCACCAGCTGCTGCGCCTGGTCCTCCGGGCTCACCCGCGCGGCGGCGGCGTCGCTGGCCTCGGCCCCCAGGTCGATGATCGCGGCCCCCTCGGCCGCCTGCACCCGCGCCATCCGCACCGCGTCCTCGGCGTCGACCGCGATCGAGGTGCGGTAGTAGGAGTCCTGGGAGAGGTTCACGCACCCCATCAGGGTCGGTCGGCCGTCGCCGATGACGACGTCGCCGACGCGCACCGGGTCGACCGGATGCGCCCAGGAGTCGGCGTGCTCGGCATGGAGGGAGGCGAGATCAGGCAGGGAGATCACCTCCGCGAGTCTAGGTAGCGATCGGGCAGGATGACCCGGTGACGTCACTCACCCGCCTGTCCGACCTCGACGACGACGCGCTCGCGGCGGCGTACGCCGCGCCCCGCACACCGTGGCTCCGGCTCAACTTCGTCGCCACGGTCGACGGCTCGATCCAGGGCCCCGACGGGCTGTCGAAGTCGATCAACAACGAGGCCGACCACCGCGTCTTCGCGGCGCTGCGGCGGCTCGCGGACGTGATCGTGGTCGGCGCGGGCACCGTGCGCGCGGAGGGATACCGGCCCAACCCGAAGCCCTTCGTGGTGGTGACCCGGCAGAGCGGCCTGCCGCCGACGTTGCAGGAGGGCGACGTCTCGCAGGTGTACGTCGCCACCGGCGCCGACAACCCGCACCTGGGGGAGCTGCGTGACCAGCTGGACGACCGGGTGCTGGTGCTGGGGGAGCGCGGACCGGACCTGGTCGCGCTGCGCGAGGCCCTGCAGGAGCGCGGCTTCGGCGACATCCTCTGCGAGGGCGGGCCGTCGCTCGCCGCCGACCTGGTGCGCGCCGGGCAGGTCGACGAGCTGTGCCTGACGACGGTGCCGCTGCTGGTGGCCGGGGAAGGGCTCCGGGTGCTCGAGGGGCCCGCGGTCGACGTACCTCTGCGACTGCACTCGCTGCTCGAGGAGGACGGCACGCTCCTGGGCCGCTGGTGGCGCCGATGACACGCCCTGGCCAGTCGAAGGGTGAAGTGTCTCAGGAAACCTGCTTGGGTGGAAGACCATGTGGGACTTCATCTCCGAGCGCCGAGGCCCGATCGCCTACGACGCGTTCATGCACTTCAGCCTCGTGGTGCAGTGCGTCCTGCTTGCCACGGTGATCGCCGTCGTGATCGCGGTGCTCGTCTCCGCGTCCGGCGCCTTGGAGTCCGTGGCGAACATCCTGTCCGCGGTGGGCCTGACCCTCCCGTCGCTGGCCCTGATCGGCCTGCTGCTGCCGTTCACCGCGCTCGGCACCACCACGGCGGTGGTCGCGATCACCTTCTACGCCGTGCTCCCGATCCTGCGGAACGCGATCGTCGGGCTGGCCGGGGTGGACAAGACGCTGCTGGAGTCCGGCCGGGGGATGGGCATGTCCCGCCTCCAGCTGCTGACCAAGGTGCGCCTGCCGCTGGCCTGGCCGGTGATCCACGCCGGCATCCGGATCTCGATGCAGATGTCCATGGGCATCGCCGCCATCGCCGCCCTCGTGCTCGGCCCGGGCCTGGGCAAGTACATCTACACCGGCGTGGCCACCACCGGCGGCGCGAACGCCCTCAACTACACGCTCGTGGGCACGATCGGCGTCCTGCTGATCGCGCTCGTCGTCGACGGCCTGCTCCTGCTCCTCGGCCGGCTGACCATCTCGAAGGGAATCCGCGCCTGATGACCAGCACCAGCGAGACCCAGCAGACCTCCGGGTCGCTCAGCGGCGCCGAGATCCGGCTGGAGGACATCACCAAGAAGTACCCCGGCCAGCGGATCCCGGCCGTCAACGACCTGAGCCTGACCGTGCCCGCCGGCGAGATCGTCATGTTCATCGGCCCCTCGGGCTGCGGCAAGACCACCTCGCTGAAGATGATCAACCGGCTGATCGAGCCCACGTCGGGGACGATCACCATCGGCGGCGAGAGCGTGCGGGACAAGAGCGTCGACGAGCTGCGCCGCCACATCGGCTACGTGATCCAGGGCGGCAGCCTGTTCCCGCACATGACGGTGGAGAAGAACATCGCCATGGTGCCCAAGATGCTCGGCTGGAGCCCCCAGCGCACCCGCGACCGGGTGCAGGAGCTGCTCGACATGGTCGGCCTGGACCCCAGCCGATACGCCCGGCGCTACCCGCGCGAGCTCTCCGGTGGGCAGCAGCAGCGCGTGGGCGTCGCCCGCGGCCTGGCCGCCGACCCGCCGGTCGTCCTGATGGACGAGCCGTTCGGCGCCGTGGACCCGATCACCCGGGTGCGGCTGCAGGACGAGCTGCTCAGCATCCAGCGCGAGCTCGGCAAGACCATCGTGTGCGTCACGCACGACATCGACGAGGCGATCAAGCTCGGCGACCGGATCCTGATCCTGCAGGAGGGGGCGCAGATCGCGCAGTACGACACCCCCGACGCGATCCTGGCCGCGCCGGCCAACGAGTTCGTCGAGGACTTCGTCGGAGCCGGTACGTCGCTCAAGCAGCTCTCCCTCACCCGCATCTCCGACCTGGACCTGCGGCAGATCACGGTCTGTCGCACCGGGGACGCCGTACCCGACGTGGTCGCGCGGGCCGAGGGCGCCGGGGACGACTCGGTGGTGGTGCTCGACGCGCAGGAGCGGCCGATCGCCTGGCCCTGGCTGCGGCAGCTGCGGCAGTCCGGCTCGCTCCCGGCGAGCACTAGGGAGAACCTGGTCGAGCTCGACCACCGGGCCACCCTCAACGACGCGCTCGACGCGATGCTGACCTCCACGCACAGCGCGGTCATCGTGACCGGGGACCGCGGCCGCTACCTCGGCCTGCTCGACTTCGACACCGTCACCGGGCACCTGCGCGAGGCCGGCGCAGAGGCCGAGCGCAACGCCGCCGCGAACGACGGCGCCACGCCTGCGGGGGAGCCGGGATGAGCACGCTGCAGGAGCGCCCAGCGGCCGACCGCGCCCAGGACCC
This sequence comes from Nocardioides rotundus, assembly GCF_019931675.1. Taxonomy (GTDB): domain Bacteria; phylum Actinomycetota; class Actinomycetes; order Propionibacteriales; family Nocardioidaceae; genus Nocardioides; species Nocardioides rotundus. The sequence goes on along the minus strand of NZ_CP082922.1, from coordinate 3,108,119 downwards.
CGTCGACGAGCCGCTGGAGGTGAGCGGCGGCGCCGCCGAGGAGAGCGAGCTCGACCGGCAGTACCGTCGCGAGCGGCTGCTCATGCTGGTCGTCCCGCCGATCGTGGTCGCCCTGGTGCTGGGCGGCTGGGTCTGGTGGCGGCAGACCGCGACACTCGACACCGCCGAGGCCAACGCGCTCGCGTGGTCGCAGGTCCGCAAGCTCACCTGGCAGCACATCGAGCTGACCGCGGTCGCCTCGCTCCTGGTGGTGCTGCTGGCGATCCCGCTGGGCATCATGCTCACCCGGGGGAAGCTCAAGCGGTTCGCCCCGATCGTGGTCGGCATCGCCAACGCCGGCCAGGCCGCCCCGTCGATCGGCCTGATCGCGCTGTTCTTCCTGTGGCTGGGTGGCGGCTTCTGGACGGCGATCATCGCGCTCACCCTCTACGGCCTGCTGCCGGTGCTGCGCAACACCATCACCGGCCTGCAGGGCGTCGACCCGACCCTGGTCGAGGCCGCGCGGGGGATGGGCATGAGCTCCTTCGGCGCGTTGATGCGGGTCGAGCTGCCCCTCGCGATGCCGGTGATCATGTCCGGTGTGCGCACCGCGCTGGTGCTGGTCTGCGGCACCGCGTCGCTGGCCTTCCTCATCGCCGGCGGCGGGCTGGGCGTCATGCTCAACACCGGCATCACCCTGTTCCGCTTCTCGGTGATGGTGAGCGCCGCGCTGCTGATCGCCGTCCTCGCCCTCACCATCGAGTGGGTCGGGCGCCTCCTGGAGATCGCGCTCCGGCCGAGGGGGATCTGACATGACGATCCGCACACGCGTCGTGGGGTGCATCGCCGGCCTGATCGCCGCCCTCATGCTGGCCGGCTGCGGCCTCGGCACCGCCGGCGGCTACGTCCCCTCCGGCAAGCTCGCCGGCCCGCTGCGGGAGTACTCCGGCAGCCTGGACGGCGCCTCGATCAGCGTCGGCTCGAAGAACTTCAACGAGAACATCATCCTGGGCAAGATGGCGATCATCCTGTTCCGCGCCGCCGGGGCCGACGTCGCCGACCTGACCAACATCCCCGGCTCGAACGCCGCCCGGCAGGCCGAGATCGAGGGCCAGATCAACGCCATGTGGGAGTACACCGGCACCGGCTGGATCTCCTACCTCGGCCACGACAAGCCGATCCCGGACGAGCAGAGGCAGTACGAGGCGGTCCGCGACGAGGACCTCAAGCGCTACGACCTGCTCTGGCTGCCGCCCGCCCCGATGAACAACACCTACGGCTTCGCGGTCACCCAGGAGAGCGCGAGGAAGTACGGCCTGAAGACCCTGTCGGACATCAAGAAGGTGCCCGTCGACGAGCGGACCTTCTGCATCGAGTCCGAGTTCGCCAGCCGCTCTGACGGCCTGCCCGGGATGCTCAAGACCTACGGCATCCCTCTGGGCGACCCGCAGGGCGTGCCCGACGACAACATCAAGACCTACCAGACCGGCGCGATCTACAACGCCACCGCCAAGGGCGACTGCGTCTTCGGCGAGGTCTTCACCACCGACGGCCGGATCCTCGCCCTGGACCTGGTGGTGCTGGAGGACGACAAGAAGTACTTCCCGCTCTACAACGTCTCCCTGGTGATCAGCAAGGAGCTGGCCGACCAGGAGCCGTCGGTGGCGGAGATCATCGCGCCGGTGACCGAGAAGCTCACCAACGAGGTGCTGCTGGACCTGAACGCCCAGGTGGACGTCGAGGGCAAGGAGCCCGCCGAGGTCGCCTACGATTGGCTGGTGAAGGAAGGCTTCATCCGTCAGTGAGCGCCGCGCAGCGCGAGGCCCGCCGGGTCTCGCTCCTCCTCGGCGTGCTCTTCGGCCTCACCGGCATGGGCTCCAGCTCGGCCGCGATCGCCCTGCCCCTCATGGGCCCCGACTTCGATGTGTCCGTGGGCGTGGCCGCGTGGACGATCAGCCTCTACGCCCTGATGCTCGCGGTCACCACCGCGGTCTACGGCCGGGTCTCGGACCTGGTCGGCGTGCGCTGGCCGCTGCTGGTCGGCGTCTCCCTGATGACCGCCGGAGCGCTGGGCGCGGCGTTCGCGCCGAGCTTCGAGGTGCTGCTGCTCGCCCGGCTGCTGCAGGGTGCCGGCGCGGCCGCGGTGCCCACGCTCGGGGTGGCCGCGCTGAGCGCGAGGTACGACGGCGACGTGCGCGGCCTGGCCCTCGGCCGGCTCGCCGGGATGTCCGCTTGCCTGGCGTGCCTGGGGCCGCTGGTCGGGGGCCTGGTCGAGCACTACCTCGGGTGGCGGGTCGTGATGGCGCTGCCGGTGCTCGGCGTCGTCGTGCTGCCCTTCGTCTGGCGCGCCCTGGTGGGCGAGGGCAGCGGTGCCCGGCTGGACATCCTCGGCGCCGTGCTCGTGGCGCTCACCTCCGCCGGGCTGGTGCTGCTGGTGCAGTCGCCCACCTCCGGTGCCGTGGTCGCCGCGATCGGCTCCGCGCTCGTGGTCCTGGGCACGCCGCTCGTCGCGGCGCGGGTGCGGGCCCGCCCGCACGGCTTCCTGCCGATCGAGGTGGTGCGCAACGGGACGGTCGTCCGGTCCGCGGTCGCGGCCGCCGCCGTACCCGCGTCCTGGTTCGCGCTGCTCATCGGCGTCCCCGCCGTCCTCGTGGCCGCCGACTGGCAGCCCTGGCAGGTCGGCCTGCTGCTGGTGCCCGCCGCGGTGCTCGCGCTGGCGGTGCCGCGGATCTCGGCGTGGGTGCTCGCGAGGTACGGCGGCGCCCGCTCCCTCGGGCTGGCCGCGCTGGTCTGCTCGGTGGCGCTGCTGGTCGCGGCGTTCGGCACCTGGCGCGAACAGCCGCTGTCGGTCGTGGTGGCGGTCATGCTCACCACGCTGGCCTTCGGCGTGGGTCACCCGGCCCTGTCGGCCAGCGTCGGCGACGCGGTGCACTCCGACGCCCGCGGCGTGGCGCTCGGGGTGGCGACGCTGCTGTTCCTCGTCGGCGGCTCCGTCGGGTCCGCCGTGGTCGCCGGGATCGGCGAGCTGGTCGGGATCCCCGGCAGCCTCGCGGTGCTGGCCGCGCTCCCGCTGCTCTCCCTGCTCATCCTCCGGCCCGAGCTGACCCGGCCGGCTCACGACTGGGCGGTGCGGCGGGGGAGCGGCCCCGGGCCTGTTGGCGAGCCTGCACAACATTCGTTCGCGGAGCCTGCATGGGTTCAGGCTCCTCGCCCGGGGCCGCCCCCGCCGCACCGGCACCCCCCAACAGCACCGGCTCCCCCCGAGCCGGCGCCGGTCTCCCACAGGTGGGTCCGAGCGGGCGGACTACTGCTCGCCGAGCGCGTCCAGGATCGCCTGGTTGAAGGCCGGCAGGTCGTCGGGGTTGCGGCTGGAGATGAGGTTGCCGTCGGTGACGACCTCCTCGTCGACCCAGGTGCCGCCGGCGTTGCGGATGTCGGTCTGCAGGCTGGGCCAGGACGCGAGCCGCTTGCCCTTGACCACATCGGCCTCGACGAGAGTCCACGGGGCGTGGCAGATCGACGCGACGGGCTTGCCCGAGGCGACGAAGTCGCGCACGAAGGCCACCGCGTCACTGTCGGTCCGCAGCGCGTCGGGGTTGGCGACGCCGCCGGGGAGCACGAGGGCGTCGTACTCGTCGACCGACGCCTTCGACACCTCCTTGTCCACGGGACGGGTCTCGCCCTTGTCCAGGTGGTCGAAGAGCTGCACCTCGCCGGACTGCGGCGAGAGGAGCTCGGCGGTGTGCCCCGCGTCGGTCACCGCCTTCCAGGGCTCGGTCAACTCGACGGCCTCGATGCCCTCGGATGCCGTCAGGAATGCGATCTTCTTGCTCATGCTCTCGACGCTAGGTCGCGGATCGGCGGCACAGTACGTCCCCAGGTATGTCGCGTCCCGGCGCCCGGACGTCAGGGCTCCCGGCGGTAGGCGGCCCGCACCCACAGGCCGCGCTGGGCGTCGGTGAGGATCGGCTCGAGGAAGGTGTCCCGATAGGCCGCGTCGGCGCTGGAGGACGCGGCGAAGGAGAGCCCGCAGAACGCGCCGAGCACGACGGCCACCTTGATCAGGGTCGCGGTGAGCCCGAGGACCACCGGCTGCGGCACCCGCGCGGTCCACAGGGTCTCGACGCTGTCGGCGATCGCCAGCTCGCCGAACGCCAGGAAGAACAGGGTCATCAGCGCACCGAAGATCAGCACCTGGATGCCCTGGCTGGCCATCGGCAGCAGGGCGAAGTTGAGCCGCTCGGCCGGGTTGAGCCGCCGGGCGGTCGCGGGGTCGACGTCGCCGCGCCCGGAGTACGGCGTGCGTGCGAGCGGGTCGGAGGAGGTGGCCGCCAGCGCCCGCAGCGGCAGGTCCCGAAGCTCGTCGAGCCCGGTGCTGACCACCACGCTGGCCGAGAGCAGCATCAGCACGCCCGCGACCGCGGCGACGCGCACCGGGTCGATCCGGGAGGCGATCTGCCAGACCTCGGCGTTGAAGAAGAGGAACAGCACGGTGAGCATCAAGATGGGCAGCACCCGCACCACCATCGGCACGATCGTGGCCAGCTCGCGCCAGGTGCGCCGTACCGCCCAGACGGCGAGCGCGCCGATGCCGGCGTACCCCGCCGCCAGCACGACCCCCAGGCCCACCAGCTGCTGTGCCGCTTCGGCCAGCCACTGCCCGGTCACCAGGCCGGGGAGCGCCACCCAGGCGAGGGCGACCACCGCGCCGACCGTGGTCCGGTGACGTGGCGAGAGCCGTAGCAGGGTGAGACCGGCGACCGACGCCAGCAGCACGCCGACGACGGGGGAGGCGACCAGCACTCCGACCGCCGCCCAGGACGTGGCGTCGAGTCGGCTGCTCGGTCGCTCCAGCTCGGCCTCCGGGATGGTCGCGACGACCCACAGCGAGGCCAGCACGATCGGGAGGGCGAACACCAGGAAGGGCGTGCAGCGGGCCAGCAGGTCGCGGGCCCGCGAGACCGGGCGCACCACCAGCGGGAGCCCGTTGGCCATCAGCCACGCCTCGGCCCGGCGGCGCGTCCCGTCCGTCCCCGTCATGGTCGCCGCTCAGCGGGTGGGCAGGGTGCGGATCTCGCCGGTGTTGTCCTTGCCCAGCCCCCGGGAGATCACCATCCGCTGGATCTGGTTGGTGCCCTCGAAGATCTGCATCACCTTCGCCTCCCGCATGAAGCGCTCGACCGGGAAGTCGCGGGTGTAGCCGTAGCCGCCGAAGACCTGCACGGCGTCGGTGGTCACCTTCATCGCGTTGTCGGTCGCGGTCAGCTTCGCGATCGACGCCTCGCGGGAGAACGGCAGCCCGGCGTCCTTGAGCCGGGCGGCGTGGAGGTACGTCGCCCGCGCGACCTGGACCGCGGCCTCCATGTCGGCCAGCACGAACGCCAGGCCCTGGTGGTCGATGATCGGGGTGCCGAAGGTCTCGCGCTCCTTGGCGTAGGCCACCGCGTGGTCGAGCGCCCCCTGGGCCAGCCCGGTCGCGACGGCGGCGATGCCGAGGCGGCCGGAGTCCAGGCCGGCGAGGGCGATCCGGAGCCCGTCGCCCTCCGCGCCGAGCCGTCGCTCGGCCGGTACCCGCACGTCGTCGAGGCGCATCGTCGCGGTGGCCGAGCCGGTCAGCCCCATCTTCTTCTCCGGGGCGTCGGCCGAGAGCCCCTCGGCGTCAGCGGGGACCAGGAAGCAGGAGATGCCGCCCCGGTCGTCGGAGGTCCGGGCCATCACCTTGTAGAAGTCCGCGTGCCCGCCGTGGGTCGTCCACGCCTTGGCGCCGCGCAGGACGTAGTCGTCGCCGTCCCGCTTCGCCGTGGCGCGCATCGCGGCGGGGTCGGAGCCGGCGTGCGCCTCCGACAGGCAGTAGGCGCCGAGGAGCTCCCCGCCGAGCATGTCGGGGAGCCACCGCTCGCGCTGCTCCTCGCTGCCGAACTCGGCGAGCCCGAAGCAGGAGAGCGCGTGCACCGAGACCCCGACGCCCACCGACGCCCACACCGCGCCGATCTCCTCCAGCACCTGGAGATAGACCTCGTAGGGCTGCCCGCCCCCGCCGTACTCCTCGGGGTAGGGCAGGCCCAGCAGGCCGGTCCGGCCGAGCAGGGTGAAGACGTCGCGCGGGAAGGTCTCCGTGCGCTCGTCGTCGGCGGCGCGGGGCAGCAGCTCGTTCGTGGCGAGCTCGCGGACCAGCTTGATCAGGTCGGTCGCCTCCGGGGTGGGGAGGGTACGGCGTGCAGTCATGGCCGCGACCCTAGCGACTGCTCGCCCCGGTGCGCCTCGGCCGTGGTGGCTAGGCTCGGTGCATGACCCAGCGTCCCGGCGAGTGGCCCGTTTCGGCGCCTCCGCGGGCGCGGCGCGAGGGCCTGAGCGCGACCGCGGCGCTGGTCGGCAGCGTCACGTTCGTGGGCGTCCTCTGGCTGGTCGAGGGACTCGACACGCTCCTCGGCAACCGCCTGGACGCCGAGGGCATCGAGCCGATGGACCCCGACGGCCTGAGCGGCATCCTGTTCGCGCCGCTGCTGCACGGGGGCTGGGCGCATCTGGTCGCCAACAGCGTGCCGCTGCTCGTGCTCGGCTTCCTGCTCCTGCTCTCCGGGATCCGGCGGTGGCTGCTGGTGACCGCCGTGGTGTGGGCGGTCGCCGGGCTGGGCACCTGGCTCACCGGCGGCCCCGGCACCATCCACATCGGCGCGTCCGGCCTGGTCTTCGGGTGGCTGGTGTACCTGATCGTGCGGGGCCTCTTCAGCCGCCGCCCGGGCCAGATCGCCCTCGGCCTGTTCGTCCTCGTCGTGTACGGCGGCCTGCTGTGGGGCGCCCTCCCCGGCCAGGCGGGCGTCTCCTGGCAGGGGCACCTCTTCGGGGCCGTCGGCGGCGGGTTGGCGGCGTACTGGTTCGCCTCCGGCGACCGGCGGCGCGCCGCCGCCCCCGCCGCTCACACGTTGCGGCGGTATTGACCGCCGACCTCGAAGAACGCCTCGGTCACCTGCTGCAGCGAGCACACCCGGGCGGCGTCCATGAGGACCGCGAACACGTTCTCGCCGGAGACCGCGGCGTCCTTGAGCCGGGCCAGCGCCTCGGTGGCCTCGGCGGCGTGCGCGGACTGGAAGTCGTGCACCCGGGTCAGCTGGGAGGCCTTCTCCTCCTCGGTCGCGCGGGCCAGCTCGATCTCGGTCGGCTGCGCATCTCCCGCGGACTCCTTGACGAAGGTGTTCACCCCGATGATCGGCAGCGACCCGTCGTGCTTGCGGTGCTCGTAGAGCATCGACTCGTCCTGGATCCGCCCGCGCTGGTAGCCGGTCTCCATCGCGCCGAGCACGCCGCCGCGCTCGTTGATCCGGTCGAACTCGGTGAGCACGGCCTCCTCGACCAGGTCGGTGAGCTCGTCGATGATGAACGACCCCTGGAGCGGGTTCTCGTTCATCGCCAGGCCCCACTCCCGGTTGATGATCAGCTGGATCGCCAGGGCGCGACGCACCGACTCCTCGGTCGGGGTGGTCACCGCCTCGTCGTAGGCGTTGGTGTGCAGGCTGTTGGCGTTGTCGTAGATCGCGATCAGCGCCTGCAGCGTGGTGCGGATGTCGTTGAAGTCCATCTCCTGGGCGTGCAGGGAGCGGCCCGAGGTCTGGACGTGGTACTTCAGCTTCTGCGAGCGCTCGCCGGCGCCGTACCTCTCCTTCATCGCGATCGCCCAGATGCGGCGCGCGACCCGCCCGAGGACGGAGTACTCCGGGTCCATCCCGTTGGAGAAGAAGAAGGACAGGTTCGGCGCGAAGTCGTCGATGTCCATGCCGCGCGCGAGGTAGGCCTCGACGTAGGTGAAGCCGTTGGCCAGGGTGAACGCCAGCTGGCTGATCGGGTTCGCCCCGGCCTCGGCGATGTGGTAGCCGGAGATCGAGACGGAGTAGAAGTTGCGCACGCCGTTCTCGATGAACCACTCCTGGATGTCGGCCATCATCCGCAGCGAGAACTCGGTGGAGAACAGGCAGGTGTTCTGCCCCTGATCCTCCTTGAGGATGTCGGCCTGCACGGTGCCGCGGACGTTCGCCAGGGCGTACGCCGCCAGCTGGGCGCGCTCGTCGTCGTTCGGCTCGCGGCCCTCCTTCTCCCGGAAGGCGTCGATCTGCTGGTCGATCGCGGTGTTGAGGAAGAACGCCAGCACCGTGGGCGCAGGGCCGTTGATCGTCATCGACACGCTGGTCGTCGGGTCGACCAGATCGAAGCCGTCGTAGAGCGCCTTCATGTCGTCCAGGGTCGCCACGCTCACGCCGGAGGTGCCGACCTTGCCGTAGACGTCGGGGCGCTCGTCGGGGTCGCGGCCGTAGAGCGTGACCGAGTCGAACGCGGTGGAGAGCCGGGTGGCCTCGCTGCCGCGGGAGAGGTACTTGAAGCGGCGGTTGGTGCGGAACGGGTCGCCCTCGCCGGCGAACATCCGGGCCGGGTCCTCGCCGTCGCGCTTGAACGGGAACACCCCCGCGGTGAACGGGTAGGCGCCGGGGAGGTTCTCCCGACGCCAGAACGAGACCAGCTCGCCGTGGTCGGTGAAGCGGGGGAGCGCGACCCGCGGGACGCGGTTGCCGGAGAGGGTCTCGCGGGTCAGCGGGACCCGCACCTCCCGGCCGCGCACGGAGAACGTGTGCTCGTCGCCGGAGTAGGACTCCACCACCGCGGGCCAGGCCGCGATCTGGTCGGTCACCTCGGCCGGGACCTCCTTGGCCAGCCGCTCCACCAGCTGCTGCACCCCATCGTCGGTCGAGCTTGTCGAGACCACCTCGTCGTCGGTCGAGCCGCCGTGCCCGTCGGTCGAGCCGCCTGGTTCGTCGGTCGAGCCGCCTGGTTCGTCGGTCGAGCCGCCTGGTTCGTCGGTCGAGCTTGTCGAGACCAGCTGGTCGGCCACCCACTGCGCCCGCTGCAGGTTCCGCGCCGCCTCGGCCAGCCGCTCGGTCTCGGCGTGGTAGCCCCGCACTGTCTCGGTGATCTCGGAGAGGTAGCGCACCCGGTCGGTCGGGACGACCTGGCGGATCCCGGAGGAGTGCCGGACGTCGACGTGGGGGAGGGTGCCCTCGACCAGCGGGAGCCCGGCCTCGCCCAGCTCGCCGCGCAGGTGCTGGTAGAGCGCGGTGACGCCGTCGTCGTTGAAGGTGGCGGCGCTGGTGCCGTAGACCGGCATGTCCTCGGGGCGCTTGCCGAAGGCCTCGCGGTTGCGCACCAGCTGCCGGCCCACGTCGCGCAGCGCGTCCTCGGCGCCGCGGCGCTCGAACTTGTTGATCGCCACCGTGTCGGCGAAGTCGAGCATGTCGATCTTCTCCAGCTGGGAGGCGGCGCCGAACTCCGGCGTCATGACATACATCGAGTGGTCGACCAGCGGCACGATGCCGGCGTCGCCCTGCCCGATGCCCGGGGTCTCGACGATCACCAGGTCGAAGCCCGCCGCCTTGAGCACCTCGACCACGGTCGGCAGGTGCTCGGGCACCTCGTGCGCGCCGCGGGTGGCCAGGCTGCGGAAGAACACCCGGTCCCCGTCCAGGCTGTTGGCGCGGATCCGGTCGCCGAGCAGCGCCCCGCCGCCCTTGCGCCGGGTCGGGTCGACGGCGAGCACGGCGACCCGCAGCTTGTCCTGCTGGTCCACGCGGAAGCGCCGTACCAACTCGTCGGTGAGGGAGGACTTGCCGGAGCCGCCGGTGCCGGTGATGCCGAGGACGGGGACGGTACGGCGGCCCGCGGCGGCCGCGATCTCCGCGCGCATCGCCTCGTCCAGCCGGCCCTCCTCGGCCCCGGTGATCGCGCGGGCGACGGCGAACCGGTCGCCGGAGAGCACCTGCTCGGCGGTGACCGGCTTGGTGTCCCACAGGTCGAAGTCGCAGTCGGCGACCACGGAGTTGATCATCCCGACCAGCCCCATCCTCTGCCCGTCCTCGGGGGAGAAGATGGTCACGCCGGACTCGCGCAGCCGGGTGACCTCCTTGGGCACGATCACGCCGCCGCCACCGCCGACGACCTTGACGTGGTCGGCGCCCTGGGCGCGCAGCGACTCCACGAGGTACTCGAAGTACTCGATGTGGCCGCCCTGGTAGGAGGAGACCGCGACGCCCTGGACGTCCTCCTCCAGCGCGGCGTCCACGACCTCCTGCACCGACCGGTTGTGGCCCAGGTGGACGACCTCGCACCCCTGGGACTGGAAGATCCGCCGCATGATGTTGATCGACGCGTCGTGGCCGTCGAAGAGGCTGGACGCGGTGACGAGGCGGACGGGGTGCCGCGGGACGTGCAGGTCGGTCTGGTCGGCCATGGCCGGGACTCCTCGATAGATAGTTGGACGTCCTAGTAATTCGAGGATAGCCGAGCTCCGGCGTACTCGGAAGTAATCGCGGGGTGGCCCCGTTCGGTGGTCGAAAGTGCCCGGTCGGCGGGATATGCGTGCAGCACGTGCCCGGTCGGCGTCAGGGGGTGGTGATGACGGTGTCGCCGGAGGCGGAGCGGAGGCGGCCGAGGAGCTCGGTGAGACCGAGTACGTCGTCCCGGGAGACGCCGGGCGCGGTGAAGACCTGCGCGTTCAGCGACGCGGTGGCCGCCTCGACCACGTCGCGGCCCTCGCGGGTGATGGCCGCGAGGATCACCCGGCGGTCGTCGTCGCGGCGCAACCGCTCGACGTACCCCTGCTTGACCAGGCGCTCCACGGCGCTGGTGACGCTGGTGGGGTGCACTTGGAGCAGGGAGCCGAGCCGGGTCATGGGCATCCGCCCGGAGCGGGTGAAGGACAGCAGGCGCAGCACCTCGTAGCGGGCGAAGGTGAGGCCGTGCGGGCGCAGGGCACCCTCGACCCGCTCCATCAGCAGCTGGTGGGCCCGGACCAGCGAGGTCACCATGGCCATCCCGTCGGCGGCCTCGCCCCACCCGTGGTCGACCCACTGCTGCCGGGCCTCCCGGATCGGGTCGCGGTCGCTCATCCGCCCAGGCTAGCCGAAATCTGGACGTCCTAGGACCTCACGGCTTGTCGACCCCTCCGCAGCTGCCGGTCTCCCAGTTCAGGCACCTCGCGGCGTCGGTGAGGTGGACCCAGTCGTCGCCGGCGCCGGTGTCGGCGAAGGCGTCGTCGCTCGGGGAGAACACCCGGTCCGGGCCGCCGCGGGTCCAGGCCCGCAGCGAGCTCTCGGGAGTGTCGGCCCGCACGTCCTCGGCCGCGTCGGAGCCCACGAACCGCAGCCGCGCGTTCCTGACCGTGAGATAGAACGTCTGACAGCCGCTGAGCGGCCCGGAGACGAGCGGCCCGAGCGCGATCCGCCCCTTCGACACGTCGAGGTCGACCAGCCAGGGCGCGGCGTCCGTGTTCGGGGCCCTGCCGGCCACGCTGAGCACGTCGCCCGCGTCGCCACCGCAGCTGACCTCGGTCGGGCCGGCCTCCTCGGGTAGCTGGATCCCGATCCGGTCCATCCCCGAGCCACCGCGGACGATGACAGGGGAGATGTTCCCCTCCATCACGCCCACCAGGTCGCGCCCGGCGCCGCCGGAGAGCAGGTCGGGCCCCGCGTTGCTCTCGATCTCGTCGGGTCCCGGTCCGCCGTGGCCCTCGTCCCGGTCGGCCGGCGGATCGTTCCACGGGTCGAGCTTCAGCAGGTCGCGGCCGCCACGCCCGACGAGTACGTCGTCGCCCAGACCGCCGTCGAGCCGCTCCCAGGAGGAGCTGCCGCGCAGGGTGTCGTCGAAGTCGGAGCCGAGGACCCGGACAGAGGGCCGGGGCACCACGCGATCGCCGACATCGGTCGTCCCCGCCGCGATGTCGAGCCCCACCCCGGTGGACGACCGCGAGTAGTCCAGCACCCCGACGGTCGGGATCGACAGCCGGTTCACGCTGCGGGTGTCCAGCCCCGGGTCCAACAGGTCCGCGCCGGGGCCGCCGCGCAGCCGGTTGGCGACGAAGTAGGCGAAGGACCTCCCGGGGTAGCGCAACCGCGCCCGGCCGCCGGCGATCCGGTCGTCCCCGGCGCCGCCGTACAGCACGTCGGCACCGTCGCCGCCGCAGAGCAGGTCGTCCCCCGCGAGACCCTCGATCCGGTCGTTGCCGCCCAGCCCGGCGATCACGTCCGGGCCCGACGTGCCCGGGAGGCGGTCGTGGCCGGTCGTCCCGACGATCGTCGCGGGCTGGCCGTAGCAGGTGGGCGTGGCCGCCGAGGCGGTCGTGGTGGTGAGCACGGTGAGGCCGACCGGCGCGAGCGCGAGTACGGCGAGTGCGGCGGTGGTCCGGGTACGCATCTGGATCCCCTTCCGTCCGGCCCGCCCGTCAGGGCCGGCTCTCTCCGCCGCAATAGCCGCGCTCCCAGTTGAAGCAGACCGACGAACGGCGCGAGTTGACCCGGTCGTTGCCGGCGCCGAGGTCGATCCTGTCGTTGCCGGCCCGGGAGCCGAAGACGACGTCGTCCCCGCCCCGCAGGCTGGCCACCAGCGGACCTCCGGGCCAGCCCTCGTAGCGGTCGTTGGCGTAGATGGTCTCGGCCACCCCGGTGCCCTCGAACCGGTAGCGCGCGTCGACCCCGACCAGGCTGTAGTGCTCGCAGTCGGAGATGCGTCCCGAGACCCGCGGGCCGTAGGTCAGCCTCTCGGCCGGGGCGTCCACGCCGAGCAGCCACCGCGGTGAGACGTCCGGCGCGAAGGCGAAGAGCTCGATGTCGTCGCCACCGGCACCGCACAGGACGTCCCCGACGGCGGCAGAGTTGGGCAACTCCATCGACATCACGTCGCCACCGGGCCCGCCGTCGACCCGGCCCGGGGCGCTGGTGCCCAGGGTGTCGTCGCCGTCGCCGCCGACCACCACGTCCTTCGGTCGCTGCGACACCAGGAGGTCGTTCCCGCCGCCTCCATAGAGCCGGTCGTTGTCGGTCGCCGTCTGCTGGGACTCCTCGGCCTGCAGGTCGTCGTTCCCGGCCCGCCCGGCCAGCAGGTCGTTCCCCCGGCCGCCCTCCAGGCCCTCCGGGTGGGAACTGCCCAACAGGGTGTCGTCGCTGTCCGTGCCGAGCAGCCGGAGGTAGGGGCGTGCCACGATCCGGTCCCCGTTGTCGACGACACCGGTGGCCAGGTCGACCTTGACGGCGTGCGACGAGGAGGAGTAGTCGACGATCGCGACCGTCTCGTGCCCACCGCTCTCCTCATTGGCGCGTACGTCGAGTCCCGGGTCCATGATGTCGTCGCCCGGGCCGCCGCGGAGGCGGTTCGGGGTCATCACCTGGGGCGGGTCGTTGGAGCTCATGGCGGCGCGTCCGCCGCCCATCCGGTCGTCACCGGCGCCGCCGTACACGACGTCGCCGCCGTCGTTGCCGCACAGCCGGTCGTTGCCGTCCATGCCCTCGATCCGGTCGTTCCCGGCGAGACCCACGATGACGTCGGCACGCGGAGTGCCGACGAGGCGGTCCGGTCCGTCCGTGCCGACGATCGTGGCCGGCTGGCCGTAGCAGGTGGGTGCGGCCGCCGCGGCGGTCGTGGTGGTCAGCACGGTGAGGCTGACGGGCGCGAGTGCGAGCACCGAGAGTGCCGCGATGGTGGTGGTGCGCATGTCCTTCTCCTTCGTCCGTGGCCTCAGGGCCGGCTCTCCCCGCCGCAGTAGCCGCGCTCCCAGGCGAAGCAGGTCGACGATCGCCGGGCGTTCACCCGGTCCGTGCCGGCCCCGAGGTCGATCCGGTCGTTGCCCGAGCGGGCGCCGCGCACGAAGTCGTCGCCGCCGCCGGTGGTGGCGACCAACGGGCCTCCGGCCCAGCCCTCGTAGGGGTCGTCCGCCCATACCGACTCCGCGACATCGGAGCCGACGAAGCGGTAGCGGGCGTTGACGGCCACGAAGTCGTAGGTCTCGCACCCGCTGATCCGTCCGGTGCCGAAGGGGCCGTACCTGAACCGCTCCGCGGGCACGTCGATGCTCATCAGCCAGCGCGGAGAGGCCGTGGCGGGCGTGACGCCGTAGATGCCGGTGCGGTCGCTGCCCTCGCCGCAGCGGATCTCGGCGGTGCTGGTCCGGCGCGGCACGTCCAGGGAGAGGTCGTCGGCCCCGGCGCCGCCGTCGAGGGAGGCCGGGAAGACCGTGAGCAGCTGATCGTCCCCGTCCCCGCCGACGAAGGTGTCGCGGCCGTGCTGGGACCAGAGGTGGTCGTTCCCGCCGCCGCCGTAGACCCGGTCCCGGTCACCGGCCCGCTGCCGGGTGAGCTCCGGCTGCAGCCGGTCGTCGCCTGCGCGCCCGGAGACGTAGTCGTCGCCGCGCCCGGAGACGATGTAGTCGTCGTGCTCACCGCCCTTGAGCGTGTCGGCGTACGCCGAGCCGATCAGCCGGGTGGCGCGGCGGTAGGTGATCTTGTCCCCGATGTCGGTGCTTCCCGTCGCCAGGTCGACGCTGACCGGCCCGGGTTCGTAGGTGTAGTCGATGATCCCGACCACCCAGCCGGTCTCCGGGTCCCAGCGCGAGTCGGTCCCCGGGTCCAGCTCGTCGGCGCCGGGACCGCCGCGCAGGCGGTTGGGCACGTAGTCGCTCCCGTAGCTCATGCCCGCGGGCCCGCCCTCGATCCGGTCGGCGCCCGCGCCGCCGAACATCGTGTCGCCGCCCTCGTTGCCGCAGATGACGTCGGCTCCGTCGAAGCCCTCGATCCGGTCGTTGCCGAGGCCGCCGACGATCACGTCCGGTCCGGAGGTGCCGCGGAGCTGGTCGTCGGCGGTGGTCCCGACGATGGTGGCCGGCCGGCCCAGGCAGCTCGCTGGTGCCGCGGTCGCGGTCGTGGTGAGCATCGCGGCTCCCGGCGGGATCAGGGCCAGGGCGGCGACTGTGGTCGTGCTGATGACGCGCATGAACTTCCCCCGTTCGTCATGCAGGCCCCCGAGCCGGTCCCGTGGGACCTGGATGTGCGCCTTTGAGAGTTCTCCTACGGGGGAAAAGTTGTCAAGCGCCTCGGGTCAGACTTTCGGCGGCCTCCACCAGGGAGGGGCCGTACCACGTCAGCAGACGCCCGCTCACCAGCTCGGTGGGCGTCGTGAACGCCTCCGGGCCGTCATCGGCGGTGAACTCATAGGGCTCGTCGGGCAGCAGTACGGCGTCCGCGCCGGCGCCGTCGATCGCCTCGACGTCGACGCCGGGGTAGCGGTCCTCGCCGGCGTCGAAGACGTTCGCCCAGCCCCGCCGGCGGAGCAGGTCGCCGGTGAACGTGCGCGGCCCCACCATCATCCACGGGTCGCGCCAGATCGGCACAGCCACCCGCCGGGTCACCGGGGGAGGGGTGCCGCACCAGAGCTCGCGGGCCCTGTCCAGCCACTGCGGAGTACCCCAGCCGAGGGCGTCGTCGAAGAGCCGCTGCAGGGACGCGACCGCCTGCGGGACGGTCTCGATGTCGGTGACCCAGACCCGGGTTCCGGAGTCGCGGAGGCGCCGTACGTCCAGCTCGCGGTTCTCCTCCTTGTTGGCGACCACCAGGTCGGGCTGCAGGCCGCGGACGGCAGCCAGGTCGGGGTTCTTGGTGCCGCGTACCCGCGCGACGCCGAGGTCGCGGGGGTGGGTGCACCAGTCGGTCGCCCCGACCAGCGCCTCGCGGCGGGCCGAGGCGAGCGCCTCGGTGATCGACGGGACCAGGCTCACCACCCGCCGCGGCTCCGGCGACCAGTCGTCGGCGTACCCCAGGTCGTCGGTCAGGTCGGTCATGACTCCCACGCTACGACGGCGCGCCGTACCCCGCCCGCGGCCGCCGTACCCACCCATGCCGACTCGGCCCAGGAGGGGAGGGGGGAGAGCCTCAGCGGGCCTTGCGCGCCCGGGAGGCCGCCTTGGCGCGGGTGTTCGCGTCCAGGTCGACCTTGCGGATCCGGACCGTCTCCGGCGTGACCTCGACGCACTCATCAGAGCGGCAGAACTCCAGGCACTGCTCCAGCGACAGCCGCTTCGGCGGGATCAGCTTCTCGAAGTTGTCGGCCGTGGAGGAGCGGATGTTGGTCTGCTGCTTCTCCTTGGTGATGTTGACGTCCATGTCGTCGGCGCGGGAGTTCTCCCCGACGATCATGCCCTCGTAGACCTCGGTCGTCGGCTCCACGAACAGCACGCCGCGCTCCTGCAGCGAGGTCATGGCGTACGCCGTCGCGGCGCCGGCGCGGTCAGCCACCAGCGAGCCGGAGGCCCGCGAGCGGATCTCGCCGGCCCACGGGAAGTAGCCCTCGGAGATGTGGTGGGCGATGCCCGTGCCGCGGGTCTCGGTGAGGAAGTCGGTGCGGAAGCCGATCAGGCCGCGGGCGGGGACGACGAACTCCATCCGCACCCAGCCGGTGCCGTGGTTGGTCATGCCCTCCATCCGGCCCTTGCGGTTGGCGAGCAGCTCGGTGATGGTGCCGAGATACTCCTCCGGGGCGTCGATGGTCAGCCGCTCGAACGGCTCGTGCAGCTTGCCGTCGACCTCCCGGGTGACCACCTGCGGCTTGCCGACCGTCAGCTCGTATCCCTCGCGGCGCATCTGCTCCACCAGGATCGCCAGCGCCAGCTCGCCGCGGCCCTGGACCTCCCAGGCGTCGGGGCGCTCGGTGGGCAGCACGCGCAGCGACACGTTGCCGACCAGCTCGGCGTCCAGCCGGTCCTTGACCAGTCGGGCGGTGACCTTGTGTCCCTTGCCGCCCTTGCCGACCAGGGGCGAGGTGTTGGTGCCGATGGTCATCGAGATCGCCGGCTCGTCGACGTGGATGAGCGGCAGCGCGACCGGGTTCTCCTGGTCGGCCAGCGTCTCGCCGATCATGATGTCCGGGATGCCCGCGATCGCGCAGATGTCGCCGGGGCCGGCGGACTCGGCCGGCACCCGCTCCAGGGCCTGGGTCATCAGCAGCTCGGTCACCTTCACCGGCTTCACCGACCCGTCGCGCCGCATCCAGGCCACGGTCTGGCCCTTGCGCAGCGTGCCCTGGTGGACCCGCAGCAGCGCGAGCCGCCCCAGGAACGGGGAGGCGTCGAGGTTGGTGACGTGTGCCTGCAGCGGCGCGCCCTCGTCGTACGTCGGCGCCGGGATCGTCTCCACGATCGTCCGGAACAGCGGCTCGAGGTCCGGGCTGTCGGGCAGCCCGCCGTTCTCCGGCATCTCCAGCGACGCCCGGCCGGCCTTCGCCGAGGCGTAGACCACCGGAAAGTCCAGGGCGTCCTGGCTGTGGGAGTCGTCGAGCAGGTCCATGAACAGCTCGTAGGTCTCGTCGACCACCTCGGAGATCCGGGCGTCGGAGCGGTCCACCTTGTTGACCACGAGCACCACGGGAAGGCCCGCGTTGAGGGCCTTGCGCAGCACGAACCGGGTCTGCGGCAGCGGCCCCTCGCTGGCGTCGACCAGCAGCACGATGCCGTCGACCATCGACAGTCCGCGCTCCACCTCGCCGCCGAAGTCGGCGTGCCCGGGGGTGTCGATGATGTTGATCGTCATCCCGCCTTCGGGCGCCGACGGCCCGAGATAGCGGACCGCGGTGTTCTTGGCCAGGATCGTGATGCCCTTCTCCCGCTCCAGGTCGCCGGAGTCCATCACCCGCTCGGCCACCCCCTCGGCCTGGTGCGCGGTGAACGCGCCGGCCTGGTGCAGCATCGCGTCGACCAGGGTGGTCTTCCCATGGTCGACGTGGGCGACGATCGCGACGTTGCGGAGGTCGGACCTCGACGTGCTCATCGGACCTTCATCGAGCCGGAGAGCTGCGGCTCCCAGGGGAGGTCCCGGTGCTCGGCGACCCGGGCGTCGACCTTCTCCTTGACCTCGTCGCTCCACGGCGTCGTACGCCGCTGCTCCATGTCGATGCAGAGGAAGATCTCCTCCATCAGGTAGGCCACCCGCTCCCGGCCCTCGTCGACCAGGTAGACCAGCACGTGGATCGCCTTGTCCGAGCGGCCGATCATCCGCACCCGGACCGAGACCCGGTCGCCGGTGCGCAGCTCGTGGAAGTAGGTCAGGTGGTGCTCGGCGGAGAACACCGCGCGGCCGGTGTTGCGCCAGTCCTTGGGGATCCCGACCTCGACCAGCGACTCGTCCAGGCCCTCGCTCGCGATCCCGAGGTAGTGGCGGATGTTGAGGTGACCGTTGAGGTCCTCGAACGCCACCGGGATCGACTGGGGTGCATAGCTGGGAAGTGCGGAGATCTCGTCGTACGTCGGCTGCTTCACGGGGGTCAGTCTGGCACGATGCTCCGTCGTGACGATCATCGCCGCCGCAGACGGATCCGCCCTCGGCAACCCCGGCCCCGCGGGCTGGGCGTGGTACGTCGACGACGACTGCTGGGCGGCCGGCGGCTGGCCCCACGGGACCAACAACATGGGCGAGCTGACCGCCGTGCTCGATCTGCTCCAGCAGACCTCCGGGGTCACCGACGAGCTGCTGGTCTACTGCGACTCCACCTATGCCATCAAGTCGATCACCGAGTGGATGCCGGGGTGGAAGCGCAAGGGCTGGAAGAAGCGCGACGGCAAGCCGGTCTCCAACGTGGAGATCATGAAGGCACTGGACGCCGCCATGCAGGGGCGCACCGTCCGCTTCGAGTGGGTCAAGGGCCACGCCGGGCACGAGCTGAACGAGGCCGCCGACCGGCTGGCCAACGCCGCCGCCGTGGCCTTCCAGCAGGGGAAGGCGCCGGCCGGGGGGCCGGGCTTCGCCGGCGCCGACCGCGGCGAGCACGCCTACGAGATCACCAAGCCCGCCGTGGAGGCGGACCTCTTCAGCCTGATCGGCGAGGAGGCGGAGGCGTCGGCGGAGGAGCAGGTGATCGCCCTGGAGCGGTCGCTGCTCACCGACGAGATCCGCGGGGACCGGGCGGCCGTCGCCGCCCTGCTGCACCCGCAGTGGAGCGAGGTCGGGGCGTCGGGCCGGCTGTGGACCCGCGAGGAGACGCTCGACGAGATCGGCCCCCTGCAGGGCGAGGTCGCGCTGGACGTGGTCTCCGCCGAGCGGGTCGCCGACGACCTGATCCTGCTCGTCTGGCGGGCCGCCGGCGACGACGGCAGCGCCCTGCGCAGCTCCCTGTGGACCCGCACTGCGGGCGGGTGGCAGCAGCGCTTCCACCAGGGGACGCCGGAGGTCTGAGGTGGATCCGCTCCGCGACACCGCGCGCCTCGCCGCCAACTGCTCGATGCTCTTCACCGACCTGCCGCTGCTGGAGCGGCCGGCGGCGGCACGGGCCGCGGGCTTCGACGCGGTGGAGCTGTGGTGGCCCTTCCCGGTCGCCGTACCCGAGGACCGGGAGGTGGACGCCCTCGTGGCGGCCGTGCAGGACGCCGGCGTCCGGCTGGTCGGCCTCAACCTGTTCGCCGGTGACATGCCGGCCGGCGACCGTGGCGTGGTCTCCTGGCCGGGCCGGGAGGCGGAGCTCGAGGACAACCTCGCGGTCGTCGCCGCCATCGGCGATCGGCTCGGCTGCCGGGCGTTCAACGCGCTCTACGGCAACCGGCTGGACGGGGTGCGGCCCGAGGAGCAGGACGAGCTCGCGGTGCGACAGCTGGCCGCTGCCGCGCGGGCGCTCGCGCCGATCGGCGGGACCGTCCTGCTGGAGCCGGTCAGTGGCGCCGAGCGCTATCCGCTGCGCCTGGCGCGGGACGTGCTCGCGGTGCTGGACCGGGTCGAGGAGGAGACCGGTGCGACCAACCTCGCGCTCCTGGCCGACCTCTACCACCTCAGCGTCAACGGGGACGACGTACCGGCCGTGATCGAGCGCCACGCCGATCGGATCGGCCACGTGCAGATCGCCGACGCCCCCGGTCGCCACGAGCCCGGCACCGGACGACTCCCGCTCCGCGGGTGGCTCGAGGCGCTGCGCGCTCGGGGGTACGACGGGTGGGTGGCCCTGGAGTACCGTCCGACGGAGACAGGAGGCACGCCATGAGCAGGATCGCCTTCATCGGACTGGGCATCATGGGCAGTCCGATGGCCGTCAACCTGGTGCGCGCCGGGCACGACGTGGTCGGGTTCAACCGATCACCGGAGAAGACCCGCGCCCTGGTCGAGGCGGGTGGCCGCGCGGCCGATTCCGTCGCGGAGGCTGTGCGGGACGCCGAGGTGGTCTGCGTGATGGTGCCCGACACCCCGGACGTGGAGGCCGTGGTCGGCGGCGAGGACGGCGTCTTCGCGCACGCACCCGACGGCACCCTGCTCATCGACTTCTCCACGATCCGCCCCGATGTGTCCGCCGAGCTGGCCCGCGAGGCCCGTGAGCACGGCCTCCGCCCGCTGGACGCGCCGGTCTCCGGGGGAGAGAAGGGGGCCCAGGAGGGGACCCTGTCGGTCATGGTCGGCGGCGAGGAGGCCGACGTGGAGGCCGCCCGGCCGGTCCTCGAGGCGGTCGGGCGGACCGTGGTGCACGTCGGGCCGTCGGGCTCCGGGCAGACGGTGAAGGCGGCCAACCAGCTGATCGTGGCCGCTCACCTGGAGGCGCTGGCCGAGGCGGTGGTCTTCCTGGAGGCCTATCAGGTGAAGATGTCGGCGGCACTGGAGGTGCTCGGCGGCGGGCTGGCCGGGTCCGCCGTACTGGCTCAGAAGGGTCAGGCGATGCTGGACCGGTCGTTCACTCCCGGCTTCCGGGTCGAGCTGCACGACAAGGACCTGGGCATCCTCACCGCCGCCGCGCGCGAGGCCGGCGTGGTCCTCCCCCTCGGTGGGATGACGGCCGGCCTGATGGCGTCGGCGAACGCCGTGGGCGAGGGACGACTGGACCATGCGGCGCTGCTGCTCGGCTTGGAGCGGCTCTCCGGCCGCGGCGGTCTCGACCGCTGACCACCCCTGCGGGGCTTCCCCCTGTCGGTGGCAGGGTGGAGGGTGGACGCATGACTCGACTCGGACACAGCTGCCAGATCATCCCGCCGTACCTCCTCCAGGAGCTGGGCCGCACCGGCGCCCTGCCCCAGGAGGTCGTCGACGCCACGCTGCGACAGGACGAGCGCTTCCGGCAACAGCGCAGCGGCCGCGGCTCGGGCGCCGCGACGCTGCCCGGGCCGTCGGGGCAGGCGACGCCGCAGGCGGCCCCGGCCGACCCACAGGCGCGGTGGACGGTGCACGACGCCCAGAACACCGAGGAGCTGCCCGGCACCCCGGTCCGCTCGGAGGGGGAGCCGGCGACCGGCGACGAGGCGGTGGACGAGGCCGCCGACGGGATCACCGCGACCCTGAACGTCTACCGCGACGTCTACTCCCGCGACTCCTACGACGGCAAGGGCGCGCGCGCCATGCTGACCGTGCACTACGGCAAGGACTACGCGAACGCCTTCTGGGACGGGACCTACCTGGTCTTCGGGGACGGCGACGGCAAGGTCTTCGGGCGGTTCACCGCCGCGCTCGACGTGCTGGCCCACGAGTTCAGCCACGCGGTGACCGAGCGGACCACCGGGCTGGTCTACCAGGGCCAGTCAGGTGCGTTGAACGAGTCCATGTCCGACGTCTTCGGCGCCTGCGTGAAGCAGTGGGTGAACAAGCAGGACGCCGCCGGCGGCGACTGGGTGATCGGCGACGGCATCTTCAAGGAGGGCATCAACGCCCGCGGGCTGCGCGACATGGAGAACCCCGGGACGGCCTACGACGACCCCCAGCTCGGCAAGGACCCCCAGCCGGGGCACATGGACGACTTCGTCCAGACCACCGACGACAACGGCGGCGTGCACATCAACTCCGGGATCCCCAACCGCGCGTTCGTGCTGGCCGCCAAGGCGATCGGCGGTACGGCGGCCGAGGGCGCCGGCCGGGTCTGGTACGCCGCCCTCACCTCCGGCCAGGTCAAGCCGGACTCCGACTTCGCCGCGTTCGCCGCGGTGACCGTCGACCAGGCCGGCGATCAGGCGGACGCGGTGCGCAAGGCGTGGGAGGACGTCGGCGTGCGGCCGGGCGCGGCCCCCGGCGAGTCGGGCTCGCCGACCCCGGCGCCCGAGGGGCTGCCGACCGACCCCGCGCCGACGGCCGGCGCGCCGGACGAGGTGATCGTCCGCCGCAGCGGAGGCGTCACCGGCCAGTCGGTCGAGGGCAGCGTCGACCTCGCCTCGGACGACCCCCGGGCCGCCCAGGCGCGCGACCTGGTCGACCGGTGCGACCTCTCCGCCGTCGGGGACTCCGGGCAGGCCCAGCCCGACCGGTTCGTCTACGCCGTCCGGGTCGGCGACCGGGAGATCCAGGTCCCCGAGCAGGACCTCACCCCCGACCTGGCCGAGCTGGTCGCCCTGGTCCTCCGGGACCGCGGCTGACCTCTCCTCGCTGGTCGAGCGGCCCCGTCGGTGGTCGAGCGGCCCCGTCGGTGGTCGAGCGGCCCCGTCGGTGGTCGAGCTTGTCGAGACCACTCGGACCCCGCGCGTCCCGGCCGGGCCGCCGTACTCCGGTGTGAAGAATCGACCACGACCGGGGGTAGTGCACCCGGATCGGCCGGGGGCAGGTGCATTTCTGCACATGGCCGGGGATTGTTCCCCGGCGGGTCGACGAGGGGCCCGGCGGGCCGGGGGAGAGTCGCCGATCAGGAGAGCGCGCGGTCCAGGGCGGCGTCGACGTGCAGCGTCGTACACGGGAAGACCGGCAGGTCGACGTCGGACTGGTCGATGAGCAGCTCGATCTCGGTACAGCCCAGCAGCAGGCCCTGGGCGCCGCGGTCCCACAGGTCGTCGACCAGCCCGACGACCCGCCGGCGGGTGGTGTCCTTGACCTCGCCGTGCACCAGCTCGGAGTAGATCGCGTCGTTGATCCAGCCGTGGTCCTCCGCGGGCGGGACGACGACCTGGACGCCGTGCCGGGCGAGCCGGTCGACGAAGAACCCGTCCTCCATCGCCACCTTGGTGCCGATCAACCCGACCGTCGTCGCGCCCTGGGCCAGGCAGGCCTCGGCGACCACGTCGGCCAGGTGCAGCAGCGGGATCGACACCGCGGCCTCGACCTCGTCGGCGACCTTGTGGAAGGTCGTGGTGCACAGCACCAGGAAGTCCGCGCCGGCCCGCTCGACCCCCGTGGCGGCGTCGGCGAGCAGCCGGCCGATCTGGTCCCAGCGCTCGCCGCCCTCGAGGTCGGTGATCTCGGCGAAGTCGACGGTGGACAACACCAGCTTGGGGGAGGAGAGACCGCCCAGCCGCACCTGCACGCCCGTGTTGAGGTCGCGGTAGTAGACCAGACTGCTCTCCCAGCTCATTCCGCCGACGAGGCCGATGGTCTGCATGCTCTGCGCGGTGTCCACCCGGCGAGTCTAGAGGCGAATCCCGCGGACATTGGCACAGGTAAGCCTTGCCTAACTACAATGCCTCGGTGCAGACCCCACTCGCCCCTCGCCCGCTGCCCGCAGCGCTGGCGGCCCGCGGCCCGGCCACCGCTCTGGTGGGCCCCGGCGTCCCGGGCGGGCGATGGAGCTACGCCGACCTCGCGGACGCGGTGACGGCCGAGGCGACGACGTACGACGCGACGCGTCGGCTCGTCCTCCTCGAGGCGGACCGCACCGCCGCGACCGTGGTGCGGCTGCTCGGCGCGTGGGCCGCCGATCAGGTGGTGCTGCTGACCGGGCCGGGGACTGCCGACCAGCTGACCGCGACCTACCGTCCCGGCATCGTCCTCACCGCCGATGGCGCCCGGGCGGACCGCGAGGAGCCCGTGCCGGACCTGCACCCGGACCTGGCGCTCCTGCTCTCGACCTCGGGCTCGACCGGGTCGCCGAAGCTGGTGCGGCTGTCGGCGGACAACCTGCGCGCCAACGCCCGCCAGATCGTCGACGCGCTGGGGATCCGCCCGACGGACCTGGCGGCGACCACCCTGCCGCTGCACTACTGCTACGGCCTGTCGGTGCTGACCAGCCACCTGCTGGCCGGGGCGGGGCTGCTCCTCACCGAGGACTCGGTGGCCACCGACTGCTTCTGGGCGCAGGCGACCGAGCACGCGATCACGACCTTCCCCGGTGTCCCGCACACCTTCGACCTGCTCGAGCGCAGCGGCTTCGCCGAGCGCGACCTGCCCAGCCTGCGCTACCTCACCCAGGCCGGCGGCCGGATGCCTCCGGAGCAGGTGCGCCGCTTCGCCGAGCTCGGCCAGCGCCGCGGCTTCGACCTGATGGTGATGTACGGCCAGACCGAGGCGACCGCGCGGATGGCCGTCCTGCCCGCCGACCTGGCGCTCCAGCGGCCCGGGTGCGTCGGCCGCGCGGTCCCCGGGGGCGGCTTCCGGATCGCCCCGGTCGACACCGACGAGACCGTCGAGCCCGGCGTCGGCGAGCTCGTCTTCTCCGGGCCGAACGTGATGCTCGGCTACGCCCACGGCCCCGCCGACCTCGCGCAGGGGCGGACGGTGAGCGAGCTGGCCACGGGCGACCTGGCCCGGATCGGCGCCGACGGCCTGGTGGAGATCACCGGCCGTCGCGGCCGGTTCGCCAAGGTGCTCGGCCTGCGGGTCGACCTGGACCGGGTCGAGCGGCTGCTGGCCGCGCGCGGCCTGGTGGTCGCGGCCGCGGACGGCGGCGACCGGCTGGTGCTGGGGGTGGCGACCGGGGCGCGGCCGGTGGAGGCGGCGTACGTCGTCGCGCTGGCCGCCGACGAGCTCGACCTGCCCCCCACCGCGATCAGCGTGGTCCTGCGGCCGGACCTCCCGCGCCGGGAGAGCGGCAAGGTGGACACGGCGGCGCTGGTGGCGCTGGCGCGGAGTCTCGACGGGCTCGACCAGCGAGGAGGTCTCGACGGGCTCGACCAGCGAGGAGGTCTCGACGGGCTCGACCAGCGAGGAGCCCCAGAGGACCTCGCCCGGATCGTCGGCGAGGCGCTGGGTCGCGAGGCCGGACCGCAGGACTCCTTCGTCTCCCTGGGCGGGGACTCGCTCACCTATGTCGAGGTGGGGCTGCGGCTGGAGCGGGCGCTGGGGACCCTGCCCCCGGACTGGCACCGCACCACGCTGGCCGAGCTGGCCGACCGACCCCGGGAGGAGCGCCGGTGGGGCCGCAGCGTGGAGACCGGGGTGGTGCTGCGGGCGCTGGCGATCGTCGCGATCGTCGGCACCCACGCCAACCTGTTCACCCTCCTCGGCGGCGCGCACATCCTGCTCGCGGTCGCCGGCTTCAACACCGCCCGCTTCCAGCTCACCGGGGCGCCGCGACGCGAGCGCGCCCGGCGGCTGCTGACGGCGGCCGCGCGGGTCGCCGTACCGTCCGCGATCGTGATCGGCCTGGTCGCCCTGTGGACCGACGGGCTGGGGTGGCGGCAGGTCGCGCTGGTCAACTCGCTGACCTCGGTGAGCTGGTCGGAGCCCGCGTGGCACTACTGGTTCATCGAGGTGCTGGTGCAGACCCTCGCCGTGCTCGCGCTGCTGCTGGCGATCCCGGCGCTGGACCGGGCCGAGCGGCGCTGGCCCTTCTGGTTCCCGCTCGTGTTGGGGCTGCCGTTCCTGCTGATGCGCTACGACCTCGGCGACCCGCCCGGGGACGAGGTGCACCGCGCCCCGGTCGTGTTCTTCCTGTTCGCGCTGGGCTGGGCGGCCAGCCGGGCGACGAGCCACCGGGAGCGGCTGGTGGTCAGCATCGCCGGGCTGGTGACGGTGCCCGGCCTGTTCGGGTACGGCGCCCGCGAGGTGGCGATCATCCTCGGGCTGTTGGCGCTGGTGTGGGTGCCGCACCTGCGGCTGCCCGGCCCGCTGGTCCGGGTGCTCGGCGTGCTCGCCTCGGCGTCGCTGTGGACCTACCTGGTGCACTGGCAGGTCTACCCGTGGTTCGAGGAGCGCTCGCCGCTGCTCGGCACCGTGCTCAGCCTGCTCGCCGGGATCGCCCTGTGGCAGGCGGCCGACCGGCTCTGGTCGTTGGCGGTCGTGGGAATCCCCGCGGCGCGCCGGTGGTTGAGGTCCGATGGCCCCCGACCGCAGGCGAAAGGCACGGATGGTGACGACCCTCCTCGAGCCCGTGCGCCGCGTCGCGATGATCAGCCTGCACACCTCGCCCCTGGAACAGCCCGGGACCGGTGACGCGGGCGGGATGAACGTCTACGTCCTCGAGCTGGCCCGGCGGCTGGCCGAGACCGGGGTGGAGGTGGACGTCTTCACCCGCGCCACCGCCTCGGACCAGGCCCCCGTCGAGCCGGCCGCCCCCGGCGTGCGGGTGCTGCACATCGCCGCCGGGCCCTTCGAGGAGCTGGACAAGGACGACCTACCCGGCCAGCTCTGCGTCTTCGCTCGCGAGGTGCTGCGCGCGGAGGCCGACCAGCCGGCCGGCCACTACGACGTCGTGCACTCCCACTACTGGCTGTCGGGGCAGGTAGGTGCGCTCGCGCGGGACCGCTGGAGGGTGCCGCTCGTGCACACCATGCACACCATGGCGAAGGTGAAGAACGCCGCACTGGCCGCCGGCGATCGCGGTGAGCCGGACGGCCGGGTGATCGGCGAGGAGCAGGTCGTCGCCGCCGCGGACGCCCTCATCGCCAACACCGACGTCGAGGCGCGCCAGCTGGTCGAGCTGTACGGCGCCTCCCCGGACGACGTCTGCGTGGTCGCGCCGGGCGTCGACCTCTCCGTCTTCGGCCCGCCCGCCGAGCCGCGCGCCACGGCCACGCGAGAGCGGCTCGGGCTCCCCGCGGACGCGCTCGTGGTGCTCTTCGCCGGCCGGATCCAGCCGCTCAAGGGCCCGCAGGTGCTGCTGCGCGGCGTCGCCCGGCTGCTCGAGCTGAGGCCCGAGCTGCGCGCCCGGCTCGTCGTGCCCGTGGTCGGCGGCCCGTCGGGGTCGGGTCGCGAGCACCCCGCCTGGCTGGAGGACCTCGCCGTCGAGCTCGGCATCGCCGACGCGGTGCGGTTCGTCCCGCCCGTCTCCCGGGAGGAGCTGGCGGCCTGGCTCGGCGCGGCCACGCTGGTCGCCGTACCGTCCTTCAACGAGTCCTTCGGCCTGGTCGCCGCCGAGGCGCAGGCCTGTGGGAGGCCGGTCGTGGCCGCCGCCGTCGGCGGGCTCACCACGGTCGTGCGCGACGGCGTGACCGGAGTGTTGGTGCCCGGGCACGAGCCGGAGCAGTGGGCGTCCGCGCTCGGGTCCGTGCTGGGCGACCCGGGGCTGCGGGACCGGCTCGCCGCGGGTGCGGTCGAGCACGCGCAGGGCTTCGCGTGGGAGCGTACGGCGGCCCGTACGCTGGCCGTCTACCAGGACGCGCGGACGCGGATGGAGGTGACGGCATGACCGGGTCGAGCGGGTCGACCGGGCTCGAGCGCGAGCTGCCGGCCGAGGCGGCCGTGGTCGAGGAGTGGCTGGCCGAGAACGAGCTGGAGTTCAGCCGCCAGGGGGCGTCGTACTCCTTCGCCCTGCCGGGCGAGCGCAAGCTGCAGACCCCCGTCCGGATCGACCTCGGCGAGCACGCGCTGGGCATCCATGCCTTCGTCTGCCGGCGACCGGACGAGGAGTTCGAGCGGGTCTACCGGTGGATGCTGGAGCGCAACATGCGGCTCTTCGGCGTCGCGTTCGCGCTCGACCCTGCCGGTGACGTCTACCTCAGCGCCCGGCTGCCCCTGGCGGTCGTCTCCGTCGCCGAGCTCGACCGGCTGATGGGCGAGGTGCTGCAGACCGCCGACGGCTCCTTCAACACCCTGCTGGAGCTCGGCTTCGAGACCTCGATCCGCAAGGAGTGGGAGTGGCGCCGGCTGCGCGGTGAGTCCACCCGCAACCTTGACGCCTTCCGCGGCTGGCTCGAGGCGGGGGACGCGCGGGGCTGAGGTCCGCCGCGCCTTGTGGTGCCTCACCTCTCAGATCCCGGGGTGTCCCGAGCGTGCGTTGTGGTGCCTCCCCTCTCACATCCCGGGGGCGCGCGTACTCGGGATGTGGCAGCACCCGCACCACAACGTCCATGACCGGGCGGTCGGGATGTGGCAGCACCCGCACCACAACGTCACGTGGCGCGCTGACCGGGAGGAGCCGACGATGGGCGCCGCGGCCGGCGCCGGGCGATCAGCACGCCCACGATGCAGAGCGCGCCACCGACGAAGGCGAGGGCCGGCGGGACCTCGTCCAGCAACAGCCAGCCGAGCACGATGGTGATCGGCGGCACCAGGAAGGTGGTCACCGCCAGGCTGCTCGCCCTCATGTGCCGCAGCGCGAAGCCGTAGGTGGTGAAGGCGATCGCGGTCGGGAAGACCCCGAGATAGACGACCCAGGCGACGTCGGAGGGCTGGGAGGCGAGGGTCTGGCGGACCAGCTCGCCGGCCCAGGGCAGGCAGGCCACGGCGCCGACCGTGCACGCCGTCAGCACGACCTGGAGCGAGGAGAGCCGGCTCATCAACGGCTTCTGCACGATCGCCGCGACGCCATAGGCCACGGCCGCGGCGAGCACGAGCCCTACTCCGATCGGGTCGGCATGGGTCTGCTGTCCGGCAGCGGAGGCGATCAGCGACACCCCCGAGAAGGCGACGGCCAGGCCCACGCCGAGCCAGACGGTGAACCGCTCCCCGAGGAACATCGCGGCCAGTACGGCGACCACGATGGGGCTGACCTGGATCAGCATCGCGGCCGTGCCGGCGTCCACCAGCCGCTCGCCCGCGTTGAGCGCGATGTTGTAGAACGCGAACCACAGGAGCCCGATGGCCACCAGACGGACCCACTCCACCCGGGTCGGACGGACCATCCGCGGAGCGCCCGGTCGCAGCGCGAGCAGGGTGAGCACCGCGCTGCCGACCAGCAGCCGGCCCAGGCTGAGCGCGCCGGGGGAGAAGTCCTCGACCAGGTAGCGGATCGCCACGAACGCGCTCGCCCACAGCACGAGCGTCACCGCGACGGCCAGGAGCGGGAGGGCCGCGCGCGGGGGTGTCGAGGTGCCGGCGGGGGCCTGGGTCCTGATCGTCACGCGGACGAATCTAGGCCCTCGCGGCCGCCCTCAGCAGGCGGGTTTCGGACACGGAGACGCGGACTCCTGCCACCGCTCCGTGAGACCGGTCACAGGTCCAGCTTGTAGCCCAGCCCGCGGACGGTGACGAGGTACTTCGGCTCCGACGGGCTCGGCTCCAGCTTGGCCCGCAGCCGCTTCACGTGCACGTCCAGCGTCTTGGTGTCGCCGACGTAGTCCGAGCCCCAGACCCGGTCGATCAGCTGGCCGCGGGTGAGCACTCGGCCGGGGTTGCGCAGGAACAGCTCGAGCAGCTCGAACTCCTTCAGCGGGAGCCGCTGCTCCTGGCCGTTGACGGTCACGACGTGCCGCTCGACGTCCATCCGCACCGGCCCGGCCTCCAGCGTCATCGGCGCGAGGTCCGACTCGACGCCGCGTCGCAGCACCGCGCGGATGCGGGCGGTCAGCTCGCGGGGGGAGTAGGGCTTGGTGACGTAGTCGTCCGCGCCCAGCTCCAGGCCCACGACCTTGTCGACCTCGTCGTCCTTGGCGCTGACCATGATCACCGGCACGTTGGAGGAGGCGCGGATCTGCCGGCACACCTCGGTGCCGGGCATGCCGGGCAGCATCAGGTCCAGCAGCACGATGTCCGCGCCGTTGCGGTCGAAGTCGGCGAGCGCGTCGTTGCCGTCTGCGGCGATCGCGACCTCGTAGCCCTCCTTGCGCAGCATGTAGGCCAGCGCGTCGCTGTAGCTCTCCTCGTCCTCGACGACAAGTACCCGGGTCACGGGGCTTCCTCCATCTCCATCACGTGGCGGGGCAGGGTGAGGGTGAAGGTG
The DNA here is from genome assembly GCF_019931675.1 of Nocardioides rotundus. GTDB lineage: Bacteria > Actinomycetota > Actinomycetes > Propionibacteriales > Nocardioidaceae > Nocardioides > Nocardioides rotundus. The sequence goes on along the minus strand of NZ_CP082922.1, from coordinate 3,078,590 downwards.
GAGCCCTGTCCCTCGACGGACCACACGCGCACGTCCCCGCCATGGGTCGCTGCGACGTGCTTGACAATAGCGAGCCCGAGGCCGGTCCCGCCGGTGGAGCGGTGCCGCGCCGGGTCGACGCGGTAGAACCGCTCGAAGATCCGGTCGACCTCGTTCTCGGGGATGCCGATGCCCTGGTCGATCACCGAGATCTCCACGCTGGACGGCGTGCCCTTGGTGTTGACCACCACCGCCGAGCTCTCCCCGGAGTAGGCGACCGCGTTGGCCACCAGGTTGCTCACTGCGGCCGTCACCTGCTCGGCGCTGCCGCGGACCTGGAGGCCGGTCTCGCCGCCGGAGACCAGCTTGATCTCGTGCGCGGCGGCGTCGATGGCGCTGGTGTCCACCGCGGTGGCGACGACGTCGTCGACCTCCACGGTGGTCGGCGCCTCCAGCGGGTCGTCGCCCTGCAGCCGGCTGAGCTCGATGATCTGCTTGACCAGGGAGGCGAGCCGGTCGCTCTCGGTGTGCATCCGGCTGCTGAAGCGCTGCACCGCCTCGGGGTCGTCGGAGGCGTCCTGGACCGCCTCTGCGAGCAGCTTGATCGCGCCCACGGGGGTCTTCAGCTCGTGGCTGACGTTCGCCACGAAGTCCCGCCGTACCGCCTCCACACGGCGCTCGCGCGTGCGGTCCTCGACCAGCACCAGCACCAGGCGTACGCCGAGCGGCGCGACGCGGGCGAAGACGTGCCGCTGGCCCGACCCGTTGGCGCCCAGGACCATCTCGGTCTCCCGGATCTGCCCGTCCCGGCGCACGTCGTGCACCAGCTCCACGAGCTCGGGCTGCGCGAGCGCCTGGCCGCGCACCATGCCCCAGGCGTACGCCGGCGCGGACGCCTTGAGGACCAGGTCGTCCTCACCGACGACGAGCGCGCTGCTGCGGAGCACCGAGAGCACGCTCGCCACGCCCGGAGGCAGCACGGGCACCTCGACCGGGGTGTCGGTGCGCTGCTGCCGGTCGCTGATGTGCCACGCCAGCACGGCGCCACCGCCCAGGAAGGCGCCGACGATCGCGGCCAACGCCGCTTGCATCGTCGGGTCCACGCGTTGATGGTACGCATCGGCGGGCGCGGCTTCCGCGCCCGCGGGAGGCCGGCGAACAAGTGTTCACTTCTCGTTCACCCCACTTCGCCGGCTCGTCACTTTGCCCCACCTACGCTGGGGTACATGCGCGAAGCCTTCCACGACCAGCTGGACTCCCTCTTCAGCGATCTCGCCGACATCGCCGGGATGGTGCAGACCGCGGTCGAGCGCTCCACCGAGGCGCTGCTGACCGGCGACGTCGCCCTCGCCGAGCAGGTGATCTCGGCCGACGCGGAGATCGACGCGTCCCGCGAGCGGGTGGAGGAGAACGCCTTCACGATCCTGGCCCAGCAGCAGCCGGTCGCGGGCGACCTGCGCACCATCGTCGCGGCGCTGCGGATGGTCGCCGAGCTCGAGCGGATGGGCGACCTGTCCAAGCACGTCGCCAAGATCGCCCGGCTGCGGGTGCCCAACCTCGCCGTGCCGGACTCCGCGCGCCCCACGGTCGAGGGGATGTCCAAGGTCGCGATCGAGATGGTCACCGAGGTGCGCGACATCATCCGCAAGCGCGACGTCGCGGCCGCCGTACGCCTGGCCGAGAACGACGAGGAGATGGACCTGCTGCGCCGCTCCTCGCTCACCGAGCTGCTGAGCAACGAGTGGAGCCACGGTGTGGAGCCGGCCGTCGACATCGCGCTGCTCGGTCGCTACTACGAGCGGATCGCCGACCACGCCGTCTCGGTCGCGAACCGGGTGATCTTCGTGGTGACCGGCGAGGTCCAGGCCGACGCCGCCGCTGCCTCCGAAGGCTGAGTCGGCGCTTGTTGACCGCGAGTCGGCGTTAATTGACGCCGACTCGGCGTGAAGTAGCGCCGACTCGAGGGTACGGCGGGTCAGCGGCCCTGGTTCGCGACGGCGGCCGCGGCCGCGGCGGCGGCCTCCGGGTCGAGGTACTCCCCGCCGCGGACGGTCGGGTTGAGGTCCTCGTCGAGCCGGTAGACCAGCGGCATGCCGGTCGGGATGTTCAGCCCGGCGATGTCCTCGTCGCTGATCTTGTCCAGGTGCTTGACGATCGCGCGCAGGCTGTTGCCGTGGGCGGCGACGAGCACGGTCTTGCCGTCCTGGAGGTCCGGCACGACGTCGGAGTCCCAGTAGGGGAGCATCCGCTCGATGACGTCCTTGAGGCACTCGGTGCGCGGCATCTCCTCGCCGAGGCCGTCGTACCTCGGGTCGCCGACCTGGGAGAACTCCGCGTCGTCCTCCAGCGGGGGAGGGGGTACGTCGAACGAGCGGCGCCAGGTCATGAACTGCTCCTCGCCGTACTCCTCCAGCGTCTGCTTCTTGTCCTTGCCCTGCAGTGCGCCGTAGTGCCGCTCGTTGAGCCGCCACGAGCGCTTGACCGGGATCCAGTGCCGGTCGGCGGCGTCCAGGGACAGGTTCGCCGTGGTGATCGCCCGGCGCAGCAGGGAGGTGTGCACGATGTCGGGCAGCAGCCCGGCCTCCCGCAGCTGCTCGCCGCCGCTGACGGCCTCGGCGCGGCCCTTGTCGGTGAGGTCGACGTCGACCCAGCCGGTGAAGAGGTTGGCGGCGTTCCACTCGCTCTCGCCGTGGCGGAGCAGGATGAGCGTGTAGGTCATGGTCCCTCCGGGTCGACTCAGTTCGATGCGGCGTCGCCGGACGCCGACTCGCTCGGCTCCCCGGCCGGTTGCGAGGAGCCGGCCTCGCTGGGCTCCCCGGACGGCTCGACCGAGTCAGACGCGGGCCGCTCGGTGCCGGTCTCGCTCGGGCCGAGGCCGGAGAACTCCTCGCTGTCGGGGACGACGGCGACCTGCATGTCCACCCGCTCGGTGCCCTCGGAGGTGTTGAAGGTGAACGTGAGCGGGACGAACTGGCCGAGCGCGAAGTCGCCGCTGGTGGGCAGGCCCCCCTCGTCGGCGAGGTTCACCGCATCCCGCGGGCCGAGGTCGATGGTCTGCGGCTCGACCTGCGCCGAGGGGTCGCCGGCGCTCTCGACGGAGGCGAGCTCGATCCCGTCGGTGGAGGAGTTGTTGACGAACGTCGCGACCAGGTTGCCCGCGCCGTCCTCGTTCGCGACGATCACCGCGCCGAGCACGTCCACGCTGGCGTCGCGGGCGTTCGCGCCCATCGCCGGGGTGTAGACCCGGTCGGTGGCGACGTTGAAGCCGCAGGCGGTCAGCGGGGCGGACAGCGCGAGGGTGGTCGCCGCGAGCGCGGCGCCCCGAACCCGGGAACGGTGAGCCATGGCGCTCAGCCTAGCGGTCACGCTCGGAGTTCGGACGACTGACCGACCACGATGATCGCGGCGACCAGGGCGAGCGTGGTCACCACCGAGACGATGAGCAGCGGGGTGGCCCCGGTGCGCATCGCGATCATCAGCGGCAGGCTGGTGGAGCCGTCCTCCCGGTCGGCCACCAGGCCGGGCAGCGAGCGCAGCACGTGCAGGCTGATGCCGAGTCCCGCGAAGAGGGCCACGACCGTCGGGTCGGGCAGCGCGGCGACGCCGGTGCCGCCCCATCCGCCGGCGACGATGAAGTACGGGTAGAGCCCCCACACGATCGCCCACGGCAGGAAGCTGAGCGGGCTCCGTCGGAAGCCCCGGTTGCCGACCATCCCCAGCAGGACCGAGGCCAGGTAGCACCCGGCGGCCACCAGACCGTTGGCGATCGACAGCGGCACGAGGAGCAGCGCGGCCACGACGATCGCGTACCACGCGTTGCCGGGAGCCACCCAGCCGCTCGCGAGCGGCTTGCGAGCCCGCTCGTGCCGGGCGTCGCGCTCCCGGTCCACCAGGTCGTTGTCCCAGGCCAGGATCACCTGGCCCACCAGCACCGTCGCCCCCACCAGTCCCGCCTCGCGCAGCGGGCGGCCGGCCAGCAGGGCGGCTCCGGCCAGGGCGAGCGCGGTCAGCAGGGAGGCGACCGGACGGCTCGCCACCAGCAGCCCGGCGATCTGGGAACCGGCGAGGCCGCGGCGGCGCGGGCCGGTCCCGGTGGGCACGATCTGATCGTCGACGGGGACCATGCCACGCAGTATCGGACACCGCGGCGAGATCGGCTGCGAAATGGGTCACCCGGGTGTCGGGTACGGCGACCCAGGCCGGCGCACCCGCCCGCGACACCACACGCGAGGCGGTCTTGTCAACCCCCGAACGTGCCTCTGACCTGCGCAAACGATGTCAGGAGCACTCCGCGGCCGTGTTAGACTGCTCACCTAGGAAGGGGTACTTGACATATGACATTCACCGTCGGCGAAACGGTTGTTTATCCCAATCACGGGGCCGCTGTCATCGAGGACATCGAGATGCGGAAGATCAAGGGGGAGGATCGTCAGTACCTCGTCCTGAGGATCGTCGCCCAGCAGGACCTCGTGGTGCGCGTGCCCGCGTGCAACCTGGATCTGGTCGGCGTCCGCGACGTGGTCGACAAGGAGGGCCTGGACCGGGTCTTCGACGTGCTGCGCGCCTCGCACGTGGAGGAGCCGACCAACTGGTCGCGTCGCTACAAGGCGAACCTGGAGAAGCTGCACAGCGGCGACGTGATGAAGGTGGCCGAGGTCGTCCGCGACCTGTGGCGCCGCGAGCGTGACCGCGGCCTGTCGGCCGGCGAGAAGCGGATGCTGGCGAAGGCCCGGCAGATCCTGGTCTCTGAGCTGGCCCTGGCCGAGAAGACCAACGAGGACAAGGCCGAGACCATGCTGGACGAGGTTCTCGCCTCCTGAGCACTGCCTGAGCACTGCTCGTCGAACGGGCCCCGCAGGTGATCCTGCGGGGCCCGTTCTCGTTGTGGCCGGCGGTCGAAGCGACGCGCGTGCCCGGATAGAGTCGAGCATATGTACGACGCCGACCTGACCCCCGACGTACCGCCGACGCTCGGCATGGTGCTCGAGGCGGACCGCGGCTCCCTGCCCTACGCGCTCATCCACGGCGAGCCGCTGGTCCGCTGTGCGGTCATCGGGCTGGAGGAGGCCGGGATCGAGCCGATCGACGCCGACACCGCCTGGCCCGGGGTGCTCGAGCTGCTCGAGGAGGCCGACGTACTCCTCCTCCACGACGCGCTGAGCCCGCTCGCGCCGCCGGACTTCCTGGCCCGGTGCGCCACTCTGGCGGCAGCCGCCGGGAGCGCGGTGGTCGGCTATCGGCCGGTCACGGACACGATCAAGCAGGTCGAGGACGGCCGGGTCGGCGCGACCGTCGACCGCGAGCAGCTGCGCGCGCTGGCCTCGCCCGTCGCGTTGCCCGCGGAGGTCGCCCGAGCGCTGCCCGAGACGCCGGGCCACGACCTGGAGGCCCTGGTCGCCCGGCTGACCGAGAGCGGCACCCCGATCGAGTGGATCGAGGCGCCGCCCGCCGGCCGCCGGGTCGACTCGGTGGACGACCTCCGGGTGCTGGAGGCGCTCACCGGCCGCTGAGCCGGGTCAGTCCGCCGGCAGGTAGACCCGGTCGGGGATCTCCTCGTAACGCTCGGGGTCCAGCGTCTCGACGCTCCCGTCCGCGATGGCGGTGATCAGGCCCTTGAGGCCCACCTGCACCTGACGGGTCAGGAAGCCGTTGCGCTTCTGCCCGTCGTACTGCGTCTGGCTGGAGGTCTCGAACAGCACGGTGGCGCTGCCGCGGAGCGCGAAGGAGCCCAACGCGGTCCCCGGCAGGTTGGTGTCCTGCGGGTAGAGGGTCAGCGCGCCGAATCCGGACTCGCCGCGGCCCTGCAGCGCGTCGTACACCGCGACGTTGGCTCGACGCGACGCGTCGTAGTCGAACTTCGGCCAGTCGCCGAACTCCGACGGGTCGGCGATGAACCGGCCGGAGATGGACAGCGGCGACATGGTGTCGGTGCCCTCCTGGGCATAGCAGGACCACTGGTTGTGCAGATCCACGAAGTAGTCGACCGTCCCGAACTCGCCCTCCAGTCCGGCGTAGACGTCGCGCACCGTCTGGGACTCCGGCGTGATGTACCACCCCGTGTCGGCGCTGTCGCCGGGGAAGTCCTCCGGCTGCGGCACGTAGTCCAGATCCGGGTTGAAGTCGCGGTTCACGTCGAAGCCCGGCACGTCCTCGCGGTAGTTCCACGACGGCTCAGCTCCGGCCAGCTGCGGGAAGTCCTCGACCACCTCGGCCCAGGTCATCTGGTTCTGCCGGGTGTCGTTCTCGCCCCCGTCGACGTTGAGCCGCGGGATCGCCACGATCGTCACCGCCTCCCGGATCGCCTTCGCCTCGCGGGTGTTCCCGCCGAGCTCGCGCAGCAGGTTGAGCAGCGCCTCGGTGCCGTGGTTCTCGTTGCCGTGGATCTGAGACTGGACCAGCATCACGGTGTCGCCGGTGCCGACCCGCGCCTGATAGATCTCCCGTCCCTGGTTGCTCAGGCCGGCAACCTCGACGTCGACCGTGCCGCGGGTGGTCTGCTCGATCCGCTCCAGCGACCGGGTGAGCTGCGCTGGTTGACGAACGCGTCGTTGTTGTTGCCGGGCTCGGTGCCGCAGTGCGAGTTCGTCGGGATCGCCTGGGCCGGGGTGGGTACGGCGACCGCGGTCGCCGCGGCCAGGGCGGCGGCGGCCAGGCCGGCGCCGATGCGTCGGGACACGTGCATGGTGAGCTCCTTCGCGTGGGGGTGTAAGGGGTAGGAGGCCACCATGTACCGACAGGTAGCGCAACGGTCGCCTCCACTCCGATACGTTGCTGAGACCACAGATCGACCAGGGGAGGACCTGATGGATCGCTCGGCGTACCCGACCATGGCGTCGGTGGCTCGCTGGTCATGGAACATGGTCGGGATCGCGGCCGCGGCCTGGGTGCTGCTGCAGCTGCTTGAGGCGGGCCGCTCGGTCGTGATCCCCTTCCTCGTCGGCCTGCTCATCGCCGCCCTGGTCGAGCCGCTGGCCCGCCTGCTCCGGCGGTGGCTGCCGGCCTACGCCGCGGCGGGCATCGCGATGCTCAGCCTGCTGGGCCTCGTCGCCGTGATCAGCTGGGCCAGCGGGGCGCAGCTGAGCAACGGCGTGCGCGCGTTGTTCGACGAGCTGCCGAGCCTGATCCAGCGGCTGGAGGCGTGGGTGGTCGACAGCGGCCTGGGCATCGGCGGCGACCAGATCGAGAACGTCCTCGAGCGCGCGCAGGCCTGGGTGACCGACAACTCCGGCCAGATCGCCAGCCAGGCGCTGGCCTTCAGCAATTCGGCGGTCTCCCTGGTGACCGCGACCGCCCTGGCGCTGATCACCGCGTTCTTCGTGCTCGGCGACGGCCGGACGATCTGGAACTGGATCGTGAACCTGCTGCCCGAGCGCTTCCACCAGCGCACACAGAACGCCGGCGACGGCGCCTGGGGCGCTCTGCAGGCCTACATCCGCACCCAGGTCCTGGTCGCGGCCGTGGACGCCGTCGGCATCGGGCTGGGCGCGCTGCTGCTGGGCCTCCCGTTCGTCGGCCCGATCGTGCTCATCGTCTTCCTCAGCGCCTTCATCCCGGTGGTCGGGGCGATCCTGTCCGGCGCCCTCGCGGTGCTGATCGCCCTGGCCGACGGCGGGCTCACCCCCGCGCTGATCATGGCCGGCGTGGTCCTGGCCGTGCAGCAGCTGGAAGGCAACGTCCTGCAGCCGGTGCTGATGGGTCGGGCGGTGTCGATCCATCCCTACGCGGTGCTGATCGGCGTCAGCCTGGGCTCGTTCCTCCTGGGGATCACCGGCGCCTTCCTGGCCGTGCCGCTGATGGCGATGGGCAAGACGGCCATCGAGCGGTGGGGCGACCCGATCGAGCCGGAGCCGGTGCCCGTCGGCCCGGACGACCCCGACGACGGCTCGGAGTCGACCGCCCGGACCGAGGAGTAGGTCTCTCAGCCGTCGAGCAGCGCCGCGGCGATCTCCAGGTCCTCGGGCCAGGTGACCTTGAGGTTGGTGGCGGTCGAGGGGACCGCCGCGATCTCCAGCCCGGGGGAGTATCGCTCCAGGCAGGCGGCGGTGTCGGTGCCGTCGAAGTCGTCCCGCGCTGCGAGGGAGTAGGCCTCCAGCAGGGGCCCGGCGCGGAAGGCCTGCGGGGTCTGCACCGCTCCGAGCGCCCCCTCGGCCCGGCCGCCGTCGCGGGTGAGCAGCCCCGCGACCGGGACGACCGGGATCGCGCCCCCTCGCTCGCGTGCGGCGGCGATGACCTCGTCGAACAGTACGGCGGACGCCAGCGGCCGCGCGCCGTCGTGGATCGCGATCACGTCCACCTCGCCCCGCTCGACCATCGGCGCGAGCACGGCCAACGCCGCCTGCTCGGAGTCGTGGCGCGTCTCCCCGCCGGCGACGACCAGCACCTCGTCGTCCTCGGCCAGGTGCGGCGCCACCGCCTCGGTGACCTCGGTCTCCTCGCCGGGGCGCACCACCAGGACCACCGGGCCCGCGTCGGGCACGGCCAGCGCCGTACGCAGCGACCGGGCCAGCACGGGCACGCCGCCCAGCGGCAGCAGCACCTTGTTGATCTCCGCACCCACGCGTCGGCCGGCGCCGGCGCCGAGCACCACGATCGCGGCACGGCCGGCCTTCATCCGAGCACCCCCCACAGCGCCAGGCCTCCGGCGATCAGGGCCGAGATCGTGGCGAGCACGCGGTGGACCAGGATCCCCTCCCGATGATGCTGGGCGATCGCGTCGCGGCCTCGGGCGTCCAGCACCATCTCCCGGCCGTCCGCGGGCTCGCGCACCTCCACCCGGCCCTCCGCGACGGCCTCCCCCACGACGAGCAGCGGCGAGCCGACCGGCAGCACCCACTCCTCGCACTGATGCCCGAGGAAGACCTCGAAGCCGGCGTTCTCCGCGAGCAGCCGCCGGAAGTATCGCCCGCGGGTCACCTCACGGCCGTCGGGTGGCTGAAGCTCCGCGAGCACCTGTGGGGCCTCGGACACCCGGCCGGACGGCACCACCGGGATCGCTCCCTCGGCATCGCGGAGCAGGAACGGTGCCCGGGAGCTCTCGTCCCGCACGACCACTTCGCGTCCCCGGCGACGGGCGGTGCCCTCGCCCGTGTCCACCTTGCGGCGGTATCGAGCAGCGACCCGCGCGTGGAACCAGACGCACTCGGTGCCCGTGAGCGGGGAGCGCAGCGGCCCACCCTCGCCGGGCTCGACCCGGCCGGTCAGCTCCACCAGGGCGCGGGGCGCACCGGTGCCGGCGACCGTCGTCGAGCCGAGGACCTCGCGGGTGTCGGTGGCCGGCGCCGCGGCCAACTGGTCGGCGGCCCGGCGGATGCCCCGGGCGCGCACCAAAAAGAAGCCGGTGGCGAAGACGAAGAACCCGGCCCAGGCGAAGGTGGTCATGCCTCCGGTCTACCGGTGGCGGTGTCCGCCCGCAACGCGTTCTCCACAAGCCCGATGAGCTGGTCGGAGACGAGCCGGTTGCGCTCCAGCGGCAGCATGTGGCCGGCACCGGGGGCGACCAGCAGGCGGGCGCTGCCGATCGAGGCGGCGATCCGTCGGGCGTGGTCGGGCGGGGTGAGGAGGTCGCGGTCCCCGACGAGTACGACGACCGGCAGGCCGTCGTACGCCGTCAGGTCGGCGAGCCGGTCGTGGTGCATCAGGTCCTCGTAGAACCCGCGCATCGTGGCCGGCGGGCAGTTGATCACCTGGTCGACGAGCAGCCCCGCGTCGCGCGGGCGCATCGGCTCGCCGAAGAGGAACCTCTGCACCACGAACCGCTCGATCGCCGGGGTCTGGCGGCGCTGCTTGCGGGAGAGCAGCTTGGCCCGCGCGCCCAGGACGCGGGGGATCTGGCCCTTGAGGAGCGGGCCGAGCTCCGGCAGCCCGAGCGTCACCTCCGAGAGCCGGCCCGAGGAGGTGGAGGTGAAGAGCACGGCCCGCGTCCGCTCGACCAGGTCCGGCCGCAGCTGGGGCAGGGTCATCAGGGTCATGCCGCCGATGGAGTGGCCGGCGAGCACGAGCGGACCCCGCGGGGCGAAGGCGTCGACCACCGCGCCGAGGTCGCGTCCGAGGTTCTCCACCGTGCAGGCCGAGCGCGGCGCGGCGTCGGACCGCCCGTGGCCGCGCTGGTCCCAGGTCAGCACCCGGACGCCGTGGCCGTAGCGGTCGAGCAGGTCCTGGACCTGGTAGTGCCAGTCCTCCGCGTCCGCGGCCCAGCAGTGGGCGAGGACGACCGTGAGCGGCGCGTCCTCGTCGCCGTGGACCTGCGCCTTGAGGGTCAGGCCGTCGTGGGTGGTGACCTCCGCGGCGGTCATCGGGCCACCACCAGCGCCGTAGCGACCGCGGCGACCCCCTCGCCCCGGCCGGTCAGGCCGAGCCCGTCGGTGGTCGTGGCCGAGAGCGCGACCGGCGCGCCGACCGCCGCGCTCATCGCCTCCTGGGCCTCGTCGCGGCGCGCCGCCATCCGCGGCTGCTCGCCGATGACCTGGACGGCCACGTTGCCGACGTCGAAGCCGGCCTCGTCGAGGCGCCGTACCGTCTCGGCCAGCAGCGCCGCCCCCGACGCGCCCGCCCACTCCGGCTCGCCGGTGCCGAAGTGCCGGCCCAGGTCGCCGAGGCCGGCGGCGGAGAGGAGGGCGTCGCAGGCCGCGTGGGCGGCGACGTCGGCGTCGGAGTGACCCTCCAGGCCGACGGGAGAGTCCGGCCAGGCGAGGCAGGCCAGGTGCAGGGGGGCCCCGGGTGTCAGGCGGTGTACGTCGGTCCCGATGCCGACGCGAGGGAGAAGGTGGTTCACCCGATGCATCATGCCTGAGCGACAATCGGGGCATGGACCCGTCTCGCGACTCGCGCGGCCTGTGGGCCCTGGCGGGGTTGGTCGCCGGGGCCGCGGGGCTGGCGACCAGCTACGCCGCCGGGCTGGCGCTCACCGTGCGCCAGTCGCCGGTGGTGGCGGTCGCGGAGTGGATCGTCGCGCTCACCCCCGGCCCCGTCGTGCGGCTGGCGATCCGGGTCCTCGGATTCCTGGACAAGCCGCTGCTGATCGGCGGGATCCTGCTCGTGCTGGGGATCGCGTTCGCCGCTGCCGGCGTGCTGGCGAGGCGGCGCCCGTGGGCCGCGGTGGGGGTGTACGCCGTCCTCGCGCTGCTCGGCTTCGTCGCCGTGGTCTCCCGCCCCGGCTTCCGGAGCCTGGACCTGGTGCCGCTCCTCGTCGGGGTCCTCACCTGGCTCGGGGTGATGACCTGGCTCACCCGGTCCCTCTCCGCCGACTCGGCGCTAGTTCACCCCGAGTCGGCGCAGGTTGACCGCGAGTCGGCGTCAATTAACGCCGACTCGACGTCAAGAAGCGCCGACTGGGGGTCAAGAAGCGCCGACTCGGCGGGAAGGGGGTGTGGGGGGAGTGGGGGGAGTGCTGGGAGTGGCCGACGGACGTTCCTGATCCGGGCGGGCGTGGTGGCCCTGCTGGCGGCGGGGGTCGGCGCGACCGGGCGGCTCCTGGGGGCCGGGCGGCGCACGGTCGAGGCGTCCCGGCGCCTGCTGCGCCTGGAGGGGGTCAGCGAGCCCGTGGTCCCCGACGGGGTCCAGCTGGGGCTGAAGGGGATCACCCCGTGGCAGACGCCGGACGAGCGCTTCTACCTCATCCACACGGCCATCGCGGTGCCCACGATCGACCCCGCGCAGTGGAGGCTGCGCGTGCACGGAATGGTCGAGCGCGAGCTGCTGCTCAGCTACGACGACCTCCTCGCGCGCCGGTTCAGCGAGGCCTGGATCACCCTCAACTGCGTGTCCAACCCGGTGGGCGGCGAGCTGGTCGGCAACGCCTGGTGGAGCGGCGTACCGATCCGGGAGATCCTCGAGGAGGCCGGCGTGAAGGCGGGCGCCGACGCGATCCTGCAGACCTCGGAGGACGGCTGGACCTGCGGCACCCCGCTGGAGACGGTGACCGACCCGCAGCGGCAGGCGATGCTCGCCGTGGGCATGAACGGCCGGGCCCTGCCGATCGAGCACGGCTTTCCGGTCCGGATGATCGTTCCCGGTCTCTACGGCTTCGTCTCCGCGACCAAGTGGCTGGTCGACATCGAGGTGACCCGGTTCCGCGACTTCGAGGCCTACTGGACCCCGCGCGGCTGGTCCGAGCGCGGCCCGGTCAAGACCGCCTCGCGGATCGACGTACCCACCGCCGACTCCACCGTCCCCGCCGGACCGCTCCGGGTGGGCGGCGTCGCCTGGCACCAGCACTCGGGCATCACCGGCGTCCAGGTGAAGCTCGACGGCGGCCCCTGGCACGACGCCGAGCTCGGCTCGGTGCTGAGCGTGGACACCTGGGTGCAGTGGGCCGCCACCCTCGACGTACCCCCCGGCGACCACACCCTGCAGGTCCGGGCGAAGGACGGCGCGGGCGTCTGGCAGACGCCGGTCGAGCGGGACGTGGCTCCCGACGGCGCCACCGGATGGCACACGATCGCGTTCTCCGCCGAGGAGTGAGGCGGCCCGGTCCGCGAGTGTGGCTCACCGACCGCGCGCCCCTAGACTTCGCGGAGTGAACCTGAGGCTCCATGACACCGCGACCCGCGACGTCCGCGACTTCGTCCCGCTCGAGCCGGGCAAGGTCGGGATGTACGTCTGCGGGCTCACGGTGCAGAGCGAGCCGCACGTCGGGCACGTGCGCGCCTACGTCAACTTCGACGTGCTGCGGCGCTGGCTGACGGCGCAGGGGTACGACGTCACCTACATCCGCAACGTCACCGACATCGACGACAAGATCCTCGCCAAGGCGGCCGAGCAGGGCCGCCCGTGGTTCGAGCTGGGCCAGTCGATGAAGCGCGAGCTGGACAAGGCACTGGCGAGCATCAACGTGGCTCCGCCGACCTACGAGCCGGCCGCGACCGGGCACGTCCCGGAGATCGTCGAGCTGATCCAGCAGCTGATCGAGCGCGGGCACGCCTACGCCGCCGACGACGGGTCCGGCGACGTCTACTTCGACGTGCGCTCCTGGCCGGAGTACGGCGAGCTCACCCGGCAGCGGGTCGAGGACATGGAGCCCGCCGGCGACGCGGACCCGCGCGGCAAGCGCGACCCGCGCGACTTCGCGCTGTGGAAGGGCCATAAGAAGGAGCTCGAGCCCGCGACCGCGTCCTGGCCGAGCCCCTGGGGCCCGGGCCGCCCGGGCTGGCACATCGAGTGCTCGGCGATGGCGGGGAAGTACCTCGGCCCCGCCTTCGACATCCACGGCGGCGGCGTGGACCTGCGCTTCCCCCACCACGAGAACGAGCAGGCGCAGTCCCGCGCCGCCGGGCGCCCGTTCGCGTCGTACTGGCTGCACAACGCCTGGGTCACGACCTCGGGGGAGAAGATGAGCAAGTCGCTGGGCAACAGCCTGCTCGTCCCGAACGTGCTGGAGCGCTACCGCGGCGTGGAGCTGCGCTACTACCTGGTCGCCGCGCACTACCGCAGCCACATCGAGTTCAGCTTCGAGGCGCTGGACGAGGCCGCGGCGGCGTTCCGCCGGATCGAGACCTTCCTCGAGCGCGCCGGCGACGTCGAGGCCGCGGCCGAGGTGCCGCCCGGCTTCGCGGCCGCGATGAACGACGACCTCGGCACGCCGGCCGCGGTCGCCGTACTCCACGACACGGTGCGGGCGGGCAACAAGGCGCTGGGCGAGGGCGGCGACTCGAAGGAGTACGCCGCCGCCGCGCGAGCGATGCTGCAGGTGCTGGGCCTGGACCCGGCCGACCCCGCGTGGGGCGCGCCCGTCGGCGGCGACGCGCTGGAGCCGGTTGTCGACGCGCTGGTGCGCGGCCTGCTGGAGCAGCGCACCCAGGCGCGGGCGGACAAGGACTGGGGTCGCGCGGACGCGATCCGGGACCAGCTGACGGCGGCCGGGATCAGCATCGAGGACACCCCCGACGGCCCGAAGTGGAGCGTGTGATGGCCGGCAACTCCCAGCGACGCGGAGCGATCCGCAAGACCAGCAAGAAGCCCACCGCGGGCAGCGGCGGCCGGGTCCGGCGCGGCCTGGAGGGCAAGGGCCCCACGCCGAAGGCGAAGGACCGCCCGAACCACAAGGCGTATGCGGCCAAGAAGCGCGCGGAGAAGGAGCAGGCCAAGCGGCCCCAGCGCAAGCCGCGCGGCACCGACGCCGAGTGGGTCGCCGGCCGCAACTCCGTGGTCGAGGCGCTGCGCGCGGGGGTGCCGATCAACGGGCTCTACGTCGCCGAGGGCGCCGAGCGGGACGGGCGGCTGCGCGAGGCCTTCAAGCTGGCCGCCGAGTCGGGCGTGCGGCTGCTCGAGGTGCCCCGGCACGAGCTGGACCGGATGACCGGCGGCGCGGTCCACCAGGGGCTGGCGGCGCGGATCCCCGCCTACGACTACGCCCACGCCGACGACCTGCTCGCCCGTGCGGAGGAGTACGGCGAGCCGCCGCTGATCGTCGCCCTGGACTCGGTCACCGACCCCCGCAACCTGGGCGCCGTGGTGCGCTCGGCGTCCGGGTTCGGCGCGCACGGGGTGCTGGTGCCCGAGCGCCGCGCGGCCGGGATGACCGCCTCCGCGTGGAAGACCTCCGCGGGCGCGGCCGCCCGGATCCCGGTGGCGCAGACGGTCAACCTGGTGCGCCAGCTGAAGGCATATCAGGACGCCGGCTGCATGGTGGTCGGGCTGGCCGCCGACGGTGACGTGACCCTGCCCGAGCTGGCCAGTTCCGACGGTCTCGGCACCGGGCCGCTGGTGCTGGTCGTCGGCTCCGAGGGCGAGGGCCTGGGCCGGCTGGTCTCCGAGACGTGCGACCAGCTGGTCAGCATCCCGATGGCCAACCAGCTGGAGTCGCTGAACGCCGGCGTGGCCGCCGCGGTCGCGCTCTACGCGGTCTCGCAGGCGCGCGCCTGAGCATGGCGGCTGCTCGACGGGTCGCCGCCGTGGTGGCCGGCCTGCTGGTGTGGGCGGTGACGGCCGTCGCCGTCGGCGGCTGGCTCTTCGTGCACGAGAGCCGGGAGATCGTGCTGGCCACCCACGACGCCCGGGTCTCGCCGCTGCTGGGCGAGCATGCCGTCGTGCGCACCGGGCCGGTCCTGCCGGACGTCCGGCTGCCCGCGGACGGGCCGGTGGGGGTCGAGATCACCCTGGACAAGACCAACGCGTCCACGCTCGGGGAGCTGCTCAACCGCTACGCCTTCATCGCCTCCCAGCCCGACGGCCAGGTCGCCAAGGTGCGCGAGACCGTCGAGGACATGGCGGTCGATGCGGCGCTCGGCGGCGCGCTCGCCGGGCTGGTCCCGATCGGGCTGTGGCTGCTGGTCGGGCGCCGGCGCCGCCGGGAGCTGGTGCGGGGGCACCGGCTGGTCGCGGTGGTGACCGTGGTGGGGGTGACGGCCGCCGGAGGCGCCGTACTCCTGCGGCCGTGGGTGACGCCGGAGCAGACGGTCGAGCCGACCCGGTGGACGACGCTGTCGGACTTCACCGGGCTGCCGGTGCCGGACGAGCTCGCGCGGGTCGAGGTGAGCGGCGACGTCCTGACCCGGCAGACCAAGCGGCTGGTGGGCAGCGCGATCAACACCTACGACAAGAGCAAGGTGTTCTACGAGCGCGCCACCGAGCGCGCGGCCGACCTCGACCTGCGCGAGCCCGCCGAGGACGAGACGGTGGTGCTGCTGGTCTCGGACCGGCACGACAACGTGGGGATGGACCGGGTCGCGCGGGCGATCGCGGACCGGGCCGGCGCCACCGCGGTCTTCGACGCCGGCGACGACACCTCGACCGGGCGGCCGTGGGAGGCGTTCAGCCTCGACTCGGTGACCGAGGCGTTCGAGGACTGGCCGCGCTGGTCGGTGGTCGGCAATCATGACCAGGGCGACTTCGTCGGCGACTACATGGACCGCCTGGGCTGGACGCGGCTGGAGGGCGAGGTGGTCGACGGGCCGGGTGGTACGACGATCCTCGGCGTCGACGACCCGCGCGCCTCCGGCCTCGGCGACTGGCGCGACGAGACCGGGCTGACCTTCGACGAGGTGGCCGACCGGGTGACCGAGACCGCGTGCGCGGCCGAGGAGCCGGTGACCACGATCCTGGTGCACGACACCGACCTGGGTCGGGAGGCCGTACGGCGCGGCTGCGCCCGCCTGGTCGTCGGCGGCCACACGCATGTGGCCCGCGGGCCCGTCGCGATCGCGGGCCCGGAGGACGCCCAGGGGTGGGAGATCGTCAACGGCACCACCGGCGGGGCGGCGTACGCCATCGCGACCGGCTCCAAGCCCCGCCGGCCGGCCGTGGTCACGCTGTTGACCTATCGCGACGGCGCGCCCGTCGGGTCGCAGTTCGTCACCCTGCAGACCGACGGGTCGTGGGATGTCGGCGAGTACGCGTCGATGTCCGTGGAGTGAGCCCGGGGCTTGGCCGATGCGCGTCGTACCGAACGGTAGGCACCAGGCGCCCACGCGAACCGAACAGTAAGCACCTCCTCAGCGTTGAGAAGGTGCCTACTGTTCGGTACGACGAACGCGGCCTGCCTTGCCCGGACCGTGTGGGTTCGGTGCCATCAGATGACTCCGATCCCACACGGTCGGCCTAGGTTCTCCCCGGTTGCCCGTGGCAGGACGACAGGAGACGACATGCGAGCCGTGGGGTACGTGCGCATCAGCAAGGCTGACCGTGACAAGACCGAGGACGAGCAGCGGCTGTCACTGCGCCAGCAGGAGGGCGAGGTGCGCCGGGCCTGCGAGACCAAGGGCTGGGACCTGCTTCGGATCGTGGAGGACTTCGCCCTCTCCGGCAACGACGACGACCGGCCCGGCTTCACCGAGGTCGCCGCGCTGGTTGATGCCGGGGAAGCCGAGGTGGTCGTGGTGCGCCACGTAGACCGGCTGTACCGCAAGGGCTGGCGCTTGCTCCAGCTCGTGGACCCCGTGGCCGAAGGTGGCGCAGGCTGGAACGTCTACTCGGTGCAGCAGGCGTTCGACACAACGACGCCCGAGGGTTGGTTCGCCTTCGCGCAGTTCGCGCTCTTCGGCGACTACGAGCGCCGGGTCATCGGCAAGCGGACGTCCGCGGCACTGGCCCAGCTTCGCGCAGAGGGCAGGCACACCGGTCGTCCGTCGCTCATCCCGATCGAGATCGAGGACCACATCGCTGGGCTGCACGCCTCCGGCCTCTCGGCCTCCGCCGTTGCTCGTCAGCTCATGAAGGAGGGAGTCCGCCGCCCGGTGAAGGACGACCGCTCAGGTACCGTCCGTGAGGTCGAGACGTGGACCTACGAGCACGTGCTCGCCGCCGTACGCCGGGCCGAGGTCCGCAGGCTCGTCTAATCTCAGTACATGCAGCGGCCCCGCGAGATGCAGCACCCTCCGGCTATCTGGGTGCCCGTCCGAGGTCGTGCCCAGGTCATCCTTCCCTTCGATCCGGCGAACACGCGAGCCAACCCACTGTGGCTGCGAGAGGTGCTCGGCAGCCGGATCCAGATCAGGCACGTCGGCGGCGGAGTCTGGGAAGTCGTCCGCGATCACGCCGACGCACTACTCGCCGCGTGTGTCGAGCGATTCGGTCCTGGGGAGACGACCGTCATCACGGACGCGGCGCAGCAGCAGAAGTGCGGACCCCTTTGTCAGAACGGCAACCCGGAGAACGCGCTCCACTGCCAGTGTCAGTGCGGCGGGGCGAACCACGGCGGCGTCGGTGGCTGGAACCTGTACGGAGAGTTCGCGATCCAGACCGACGTCATGAGGCGCGTCTTCACGGTGTGAGCTGCGGATAGCCTTAGCGCCCGGAGAATCAACGACACGGGGGACGCAATGGGTGAGCCGATAGACGCCGATCTCGAGGACTGGGCCGACCTCTCGTCCAAGGATTGGCCCACCCTGCTGCTAGGGAACGGACTTAGCCCGGATCCACCGATGAGCTTGGTGGTAATCGCGTGATCCGGATCGCCGTGGGGTGAGCGGCTGTGGGCGTGGGGATCTGCCGGACCTTGCTGTCCGGGTCGTCCTTTGGTCCTCGGGTCGCGCAGCGGTGGCTGCTGGGTGGGTCAGGCCGCGAGGCCGGGCGGCGGGTCGCTGACCCGGTCGAACAGGGCGGTCCAGGCGTTCTCCCAGGGCCAGGCTTGGGGCAGGTGCAGGGTGATCCGGCGCGCTGAGGTCGCTACCCTCGCGGGCACGGTGATCAGCTTGCGTCGGATCGTCGCGGTGGTCGCCCGTGCCAGGTCTGGTGCGGCGAGGGTGCCTGCGGCGCGGGTGAGGTTGAACGCGATAACGGCGAGCACCAGCCAGGCGGCGTTGGCGGTGAACACTCCGGACGGCAGGTGGGCCAGCGCGGATCCTTTGAGGTCGGCGTGGACCTGCTCGATGACGGCGTGATGGCGGTGGGTCTTGTCCGCCGCGACGGTGTCCAGGAGCACGGGGTCGGCGGTGGTGAAGAACGCGTGGAAGCGCCACACGTCGAACAGGGTGTCCTGGCCGGCTGCCTTGTTCTTCTCGGCGTTGAAGTCGGGGATCCGACGCACCACCAGCCGCCCGGGCACCTGCTCGGACTTCTTCTGCGCGGCGAAGGCGGTGAAGGGAATCTCGGCGACCTCGGCGCGAGAGATCCACTTCTGCGAGGTTTCGTCGAAGACGGCGTCGGTGTACTCGATGGTGGTCCACGCGTCGTGGCCGATTGTGGCGATCGCTTTCTTGACGGCCTTGTCCATCCGCACCGTGACCGACACATCGGCGCCGCCGACCAGGGCGGCGTGGACTGGTCCGCGGCCGTAGAACGCCGAGTCCATCCGGACCAAGACCAGCTGACCCGTGCCGAGCAGTCGCGCCGGGCGGTCCTCACCGCGTCGCCGACCAGCCGCTTCGCGCCGCGTGGCGACCCCGCCGCGCCCTTGCGGAGCCGCTGGGCCACGATCACCGGCGCCGTCGTCGCGGTCGTGAGCGTGGCCAGCAGTGCGTTGAGCCCGCGCACACCGGAGTAGCCGAACCCGGCGCCCTGCTTGGAGTGGCCGTGGACCTCGATGATCGTGTCGTCGACGTCGAGCAACGCGTACCCGGCACCGGCTCCTGACTCCTCGGTGCCGGCGCCAAGACCGGTCCCGGCGCCCAGGAGCCGGGTGAGTCCGGCCACCGCGATCAGGAACCTCGATGCGACTGCGTCGAGCTGACGAACGTGGCCGAAGGTGAACGCTCGCAGGAACGAGCCCAACGTCGAGGGCGCGTAGGCGCGGGCGAAAACCCGGCCCATCCCGCCGTGCCGCAGCAGCGCCATGTCATCGATCGAGTCCGCGCCGGCGACCATCCCACCGACGAGCGAGGCGACCTTCAGTCCGGCGTTCGCGCCCTTGTGCGTGGGCACCGTGAGGTGGGTATCAGCCAGATCCCGCAGCCCACCACGGTCGGCCAACGCGAGCACCGGGACCAGGCCGCCAGTCGACACGAGATTCGGATCATCGAAGGCTGCCGACGTCGCTCGAACCGTGTGAGAGAGTTTCATCCCAGAGATGCCCTTGCTGCCGGTGTGAATCTTTGCCTGAAGAACTCAGATTCTCCTGCCCTGCAAGGGCATTCTCGTTCTACGCCACGCTCACGTCACCAAACTCATCGGTGGATCCGGGCTTAGCATCAACCTCTGGTCGGGATTCCAGTACGACAGCCTGTACAACAGTGCGTCGTTGACTCCCGCGGCGCAGGCCATCTTCACGGAACTGGGGACGACCAACTTCGAGCAGTGCCTGGAGTGCCTGCATCACGCGAACATCGCCCTCCGTGCGTTGCAGGAATCGACCGGCAAGGTTGATCAGACCTACGCAGAAGTAAGAGACGCCCTCTTCGAGACCGTGAGCGACGTACACGTCCCTTGGGGGGTCTTCCCTCAGCCGACGCACGACCTGTTGGCGGAGACCATGAACGGGCACAAGGCGGTGTTCACCACCAGCTACGACCTGTGCCTCTATTGGAGCCACCTGCAGACCGGGAAGCGCGTGAACATCGTCGACTTCTTCTGGGCAGCCGGTCACCAGTTTGATGACGCGGACACTGTCGTGCGGAGTTCCAATGCCACTCGCGTCTACTACCTACACGGCGGCCTCCACCTCTGGCAGGACGACCTGACAGGAGACAACGGAAAGTGGACGTCAGCGGATGGTCGTCTCCTCAGCATCAAGTCCAAGTACGGCCCGACGTCCACTCGCCGCCCCCTCTTCGTTAGCGAAGGCACTTCAGCGGCCAAGTCGCGAACCATCCGGCAGTCGACTTACCTCACGTTCTGTCTCGAAGAACTGCGTGCCGATGATCGCCCGACGGTGCTGTTCGGTCAGTCGCTTGCCGCCCAAGACGATCACATCGCGGAAGCCCTGAACGAAGGTCCTCGCAGGAGAATTGCCGTATCGATGTACCCCACGGGTGACGACAACGCGATCATCTCGGAGAAGGCACGCATCCTGAAGCGATTGCCGAACCACAAGGTGAGGTTCTTCGACTCAACGACGCATCCAGTCGGGGCCTCCGCGCTTCGAATCACAGCGCCCTGACCCGCGAGCCCATGCTCGGCACGCGAGACAGGCCCTCTCCCAGCCGAACACCGGGCGCGGCCCCGATCTACCAGCCCCGGTGCTCCGAGGCTGCCGAGTCAGGTCAGGACGATGGTGACCACGATCGCGATGATTGAGGCCACGGCTGCGATGCCGGCCAACACGACGCCCGCCTGAGTCCAGCGGAGCATCTGTCGCTCGCGGACCTCCGCGGCTTCCGCCGTGGCAACGGCGTGCTCGACCAACTGCTCGATGAGTTCCCGGGACTGACGCGCCGCCCGCGCCGACTCCTCAGACGACCTCGCCGTGCTCTGCATGTTCTGGCGGTCGATCATCTCCCCAGTCGGGAAGTAGCGGTACGGGTCGCTCATGCATCAAGAATCCCATGAGACACCGACAGACATCCGTCACGCGCCGCGCCGGGCCGAGCGGCTAGCCGGACCGGTTCCGACCAGGTATCGTTGACGTTGTCAACTAGTCTGTTGGCAGGCGGACTTCTCAGTCCCGACGCCCCAGTGAGGGCAACTCCATTCCGGATTCCTCACTAGGAGCACACCCATGAATCTCACGAGCCAGAAGTCGGCGCTTCTCGCCGCTGGCGACGTCCGAGGCCTCATCGGCATCAACCACGGCATCTACGGCGACATGCAGATGATGGCGCGGGCTACAGCGCCCGCGCCGACGTCCTGCGGACCGCCGACGGTCGCGACCTGCGCGAGCTGTTCCAGGAGTTGGAGCAGGTCGCCGGGCTCGCCAACGAGTCCCGCCAGCGCTTCGTCGACCTGTTCACCTACCCGGTCACCTCCGCCGTCACGTCCGTCCTCCAGACCCTCGGCGCGGGCCCGAAGTTCGAGGACGCGTCGGAGTACGGCGTCCCGAAGTCCAGCCGGGCCGCGCACGCGACGCTCGACATGGGCGCGCCGTTCAAGTGGTACGACGTCGGCTGGCGCGCCACCTGGCAGTACCTGGCCGACGCCACCGAGGCGGAGATCGCGGCCAACGCGCCCGCCATCGTCGCTGCCGACGAGGACAACGTCTTCAACAAGGTGATGGGCACGATCTTCCGGAACACCAACCGGACCGTGCTCGACAAGAAGTCGAACGCGACCTACAGCGTCCTGGCGTTCGCCAACGGCGACGGCTGGACCCCGCCGGACTACGAGGGCAACTCGTTCCCCGGCGACCACACGCACTACCGGACCTCGGGTGCTGCGGTCGTGACGTCGGCCGACCTGGACGAGATCATCGCGGACTTCAAGTCCCACGGCTACGCCCAGGAGAACGGCTCGCAGATCGTCATCTTCGTCAACGCCTCGGAGGGCGACGTCGTCTCCGGCTTCCGGGTGGCGAGCGGCGCCAAGGCCGACTTCATCCCGAGCCATGGCCAGTCGTTCTTCGCCACGGACGGCGACCTCGTCGGCCAGCAGGCCGCTGCAACCTTCGCGGGCTTCCCGGTCAGGGGCTCGTACGACGAGGCGATCATCATCGAGTCGACGCGCATCCCGGCGGGCTGCGTGGTCGGCCTGGCGTCCGGCGGAAGCCTGGCCCCGTCCAACCCGATCATGTTCCGCCAGCACGCGAACCCGGCCCTGCAGGGCCTCCGGATCGTGGGCGGGGCGAAGCCGGATTACCCCCTCCAGGACAGCTACTGGGTTCGAGGCTTCGGTACCGGCGTCCGCCACCGTCTCGCCGGCATGGTCATCCAGGTCACCGCGAACGCGAACTACGCGCCTCCGGCCCTGTACGTCGCCTGACCCTTCTCACGGGTGGAAGAACGCCGGTCCGGCGGGGGTTCCGTGACCTCCCTCGCCGGACCGGCAGCAGCCAGGTCACGCAAGGTCACGACACGGAGGTACCGATGCACATGTCAGCGATGGAAGACGCCGAGGCCCTTGTGCCTTGGTGTGCACCCAACGAGGCCGCTTTGGCCGACGAGAAGACCAGCGAGGCGGTGCTCCGGGCGCTCGGCGGGCCGGTCCCCGACGACTGCGCCGTGGGCGTCCCGCTGCTCCGGTTCGCCACTGAGGGCGTCCCGGCCATGCCGCTCTTGGAGGCCGTGCTGGAGGATCCGCTCCCTCGGCACGACTCCCAGTCGTGTGACCGCTGCGGGAACGACAAGCGGTCGATCAACGATCGGCTCTGGATTCCGTCCGGGGCGTCCGTCGTGGTCTTCGCGCTGTGCTGGTCCTGCCGGGTGCTCGCCTACGACCGGCCCGTCAAGCGGCCCGGCGTCGTCTCCTCGCTCGTCTGGTCCTGAGCCGATGGGCCACCGGAACAAGGTCACCCACTCGGAGGACTGGTGGGAGTTGCTCGCGCCGCCGACTGTCGTCCGGTGCGAGGGTCACTACAAGTCCGGTGGGCGCTGCAAGCGAGAGGCGATCCCCGGCGGCAACGTCTGCGCCCATCACGGCGGTGCGGCTGGCCACGTCAGAGCGGTTGCTGCTGCTCGGATCGGGAACGCCGCCGACGACATGGTCAAGCGGCTCCAGGCCTGGCTGGACGACCCCGCCGTGGAGATGCGCGACAAGGTGAAGATCGCCCAAGACATGCTCGACCGGGCCGGACTCAACGCAACCGAGAAGCACATCATCGGTGTGGGTGAGATCGACCCGGTGGAGAAGCTGTTCCGCGACCTGCTCGCGGACCCTGCGGCCCTCGCCCCGGCGCAGCCCGTGCAGCACGTTCCGGACCCGCAGTTCGAGGCCTACAACCGGGCCGCACTGGAGGCGTACGGCGGTGACGAGGACTCCGCCGACATCGTTGACGCGGAGGTGGTCGAGGACTCTGAGTCGGCGGCCAGCACCGAGACGATGCGGACGACGCCTCCGCCCCACATCCGGCGCGACCTCGAGCGGCTGGGCGTGCTGTGAGCCGGGGTCCGGCGTACGGCAGCAGGCAGGTTCCGACCAAGCTGTGCCCGACATGCGGCGACAGGTTTTCACGCAAGTGGGACTGGACGAGCACGTCCGGGTCGGCGACCACTCACGGCTGGCCGTGCGCTGGACCAAGCCGAGGCAGCCCGAGGAGCCCGATCGACGGCCTACGAGCCCCGTGCCCTCAGCGACGCCCACCCGCAAGCCCTACCGGCTCTCAGAGGCCGGGCTTCGGGCGCTGCGCATCAGCGGCGCGAAGACCGGCAAGGCCGTGGCCGCTCTCAACAACTCCCGACGTCGCCGCTGCGACGGATGCGGCATGGTCACGACCCCGGCGGCTCTGGGCGCCCACCAGAAACACTCCGGGCACACCGGCTGGACGGAGGTTCGGGCCGCATGAGTGACCGCCCGCTCCGCGCCTGCCCGGTGAAGGGCTGTCCGTGGCGCCGGCCGGAGCCGGACGCCTGCCCGGTGCACGAGGACGCGGGCCAGTCGCAGATAAGGAAGCTGATGATGCGCGGCGACGTCGCCCAACGGCGGCAGACGCGCCACCGCTGACTCCCTCGTCCGCCGGGTCGGCCCGCCTTCGCCGCTCTCCCCGGCGGACGAGGGTCACATCTCCTCGGCCAGCGCGAGGGCGTAGCAGGCCCAGGTCTCACACAGCCGGCTGATCGCCTCGGCCAGCAGGTCCGCCTCGTCGGCGTCGACCCGGCCCTCGACCACCTGCATGCCCAGCAGCCGGTCTACGGCTTCGCGGCTCTCCTGCACAGTGCCGTAGTCGGCGCTCATCTCTTGTCCTCCCGGTTGTCGCGTGCCGACCGAGCACAGCACAACTTCAGCCAGAGACCGCGAGTCCTGTGGAGGGCGCCAGAACTCCGGGGTCGGGTCCTCATCTGTGGTATGAGCGGCCCAGATTGGGAGCGCAGGCGATCCGGTGGGGCGGACACCCGATCGGGAAGCAGAAGAAGCCTGGCTTCCGTACTGTTCAGGGGAACAGGACGGTCACGCCACTCCGTCGTACGGCACGCGTTTCTACCAGTTGGTGTTCCCAACGCTGGGACGCATTCTCCGGTATTCCGGTGCTCCGTACCCCCTCTGACCTGCGGATACGCGGATCTACGGCAATACCGTATTGCCACCGAACGGAAAACCGCAGGAACGTCGCGGCGCTAAGCCTGTGTACACCCGGAAGGTTTGCGCTTGATCCGGAACGCGAGGTGTGAGACGCTTCTCGCACACGGGGAGCAGTATCCGCATCGAGACCGTGGGAGAGGAGGTCCGCAGTGACCAGCGAGGAGACCGAGGAGGTCGTGGAGACGACCACCGACAGCAGCACCGGAGCCGCCCGCATCACGGCGGCTCCCTACATGCCCGGCAAGACCTTCACGAACATGTTCGAGAAGTACGCCACCGACGGCCTGCCGGACGTCTTCGACATCTCGTTCTTCGGCAACATCTCGGGCAGCACCATCGCCCAGATCCGCAGCACGATGCGGTACTTCGACCTCATCGACGACCAGTACGTCCCGACCGACCTGATGAAGGAGTTGGTCGGCACCGACGAGGAGACCCGCAAGGGCCTGCTCAAGATGATGGTCGAGGAGAAGTACCCCGACGCGCTCGGCCTCAGCCAGAACGCCACAAGCGGTCAGCTCGCCAAGGTGTTCAACGAGCGCGGGCTCACCGGCGCGACCGTCGACAAGGCGATCTCGTTCTACCTCCACATGCTCGACTACCTGAGCATCCCGTACAGCAGCCACTTCAAGAAGCGCCGCCCGTCCTCCAACGGTGGGGCGCGTCGTCGCGCTGCCAAGAAGGCGGCGGAGCCGACGCCGCCCCCGGTGCACACCCCGGTCAAGCCGAAGGTGAGCACCGAGGAGGAGCAGAAGGCCGCGTACGTCCAGACGCTGCTCGACCTCGCCAAGAAGGACGGGGCCGACGCCGACCTCCAGGACCGGATCTTCGACCGGATCGAGAAGGCCCTGGGCATCGGCGGCGGGCCGGCAGCACCCACCACCACGGGAGGTGGGACCACAGACTCGCCCTGAGAGGAATGCCGGGGTCCAAACCCGCTCCAACCTTACAGGGAAGTCGGCACGGAGAGAGCGCACTCGGTGTCGGCGATCAGGCCGGTGGCGTCTTGCTTTGACGGGCGGGCGTCACCGGCCACCTTTTCCGTGGCCTGGGCACATGGTAGCCGAGGGCACCGACTGACGGGAACTCCTCGGTCGCGCGAGCCTAAGTGGTGGTTTGGCACCGGCTTGTACTCAGGCCGGCAAGACCACCATGCTCAACTGCCTGGCCGCGGCGCGACCGGGTGATCAGCGCGGAGGAGGTCTTCGAGCTGCGGTTCCCGCATCCGGACTGGGTGCCGATGCAGACCCGCCAGTCCGGGTTGGAGGGGACCGGCGAGATCAAGCTGCGCGACCTGGTCAAGGAGGCGCTGCGCAGACACACAGGTCCAGTTGTCGCACGATGAGGGATGGCCACACGTGCGCTTCGCACGCAACAGCTGTTGCTCCAGAAGATGTCGGTCCCTGCGGATAGTGTCAGGCCGACCGTGAGACGACCCGACTTGGAGGGGTGCCCGTGTGGGGCTCCGAACGACGATTGCAGGACTATATGCGCGGACGCCTACAGAACGCGCTTGGTGAGTTGGCCAAGATCGATCCTGACGTCATCCTCAGTGAGAACGTCGATGTGCTTGTCGAGAGCCTCCTTGGAAAGTACCTGCCAGTCGAGATTCGGGTGGACTGGGACGGGGCGACGCGAACACCGGTCACTGAGGTGACCACACAGGTGAGGGATCAGTTTCACACCGACGAGATCTACACGGTTCCCGCGAGCAAGGTCGTCGTTACCTTTCCGATCTCTGGAACGACCGAGATGCTCGACTACCAAGCTTCAACGTTCAGCGTCAGCGGGAAGTACGGCAAGGTCTCCGGCGGCAGCGTCGTCGTCGAGATCGTCGAGCGAAGCCTCAACGCTGACACCATCCGCCGTCAGGTCGACCAAGTGAAGCAGGACATCGAGAAGCGCGTCGGTTGGGCGAACGGTGACCTGGCGGCCTTCCGGTCTGAGGCCGAGCGGTCCATCCGAGGCACCATCGCGAGTCGCAAGGAGCGCATCCTCAACGACCGTGAGGTCGAGGAGGCCCTCGGAATCCCCGTGCGTACATCGGGCGTCCAGCGTCCTCCCGTTCCCGCCCGGCGGAAACAAGTCACCCTGCAGACCCGAAGGGCTCAGGCGGGTTTCGTGCCGGAACCAGTGCTCGAAGAGGCTCTCTACCAGGACGTCCTCGACGCCGTTCGGGCGTGGGCGACTTCCTTGGAGCGGACCCCAGGGACAGCAGCCAAACTCGACGAGGAGGAGCTTCGAGATCTACTCCTCGGCAACCTCAACACGTACTGGCAAGGCGCCGCCGGGGGCGAGCTCTTCAACGGCAGCGGTAAGACCGACATCTTGATCCGACACGGTGACCGGAACGCCTTCATTGCCGAATGCAAGATCTGGCGTGGGCCTAAGGGCGTCGGCGAGGCCATCGACCAACTGCTGAGTTACCTGGTTTGGCGTGACAGCAAGTCGGCACTGATCATGTTCATCAAGACCGCCGACCCGTCGGCGACGATCGAGAAACTCCACGCTGCCGTGGAGGAGCACCCGAAGCACACCCTCACCAAGGGCGGTGCTGACCCGACCCGCCGCATGGACTACATCATCACGGCCGACGACGAGGGGCGACGTGTGTCGCTAGCGGTAATGCCGGTTGTCATCCGACCTGACTCATAAGCAGGGGGGCTGCTGTGCTCCCACCCGTCGGCGGCGTCGAAGCGTGGGAGCAACTCGCTCGACTGCGATGCCCTTGTCGCCACCGCTCGCCCTGGCGGAGATGGTGGTGGCGCGAAAGCGGCTCAAGGCATCAGGATCGTCCGCTCGGATCCCACGATCAGTCGGGCTTGCTTCTGTTGATCTCCTTCTGGACGGCATTAATGCGGCGCTGCCTAACGGACACCTCGTCCACGCCACTCACGTTGTAGAGCATCTGAACGAACCGCTCTTGGATCGCGCGTGAATATGGTTGAAGTTCTTCTGGTTCTTTCTGTGGTAGGCCATCGTCGATATGGCGGATGGCATCTCTCACGGCTCGCCCACGTTCTGTTAGCGGGACAATGAATTTTCCGACCATCTCTCGCTCGAGCATGGCCTGACGCCAAGAGCCGTAGTCGACTCGAGCAAGGTCGTGACGGACTAGGAATGCGACGTAGTTGTCGACGAACGCGAACTCGTGTTCACCGATGCCAAAGGCCGGAGGATCCCAGTCGGCTGAAAGGACGTGGAGTACCTCGTGTAGAACGTCCATCGAGAAATATAGCGAGTTTGCGAGGTCGGTCAGTCCTTGTGTAAAGAGATAGAGAATGCACAACCCTTGCGCAGCAGCGTCGGGTCGCGCCATATCGCCGAGAATCTCGTCGACAGGGGTCGCCCCTGACGGCAGAGGTCCCGCGCAATGCAGGGCACTCACCACACCGTCGGTATTTAGCGCCTGAGCGCGTGGCACTTGGATTGCAGCCTGGCCCGGCCGAACGCGCAAAGCTTCCCGAGCATCGACCCAGATGGTCTCTTTCGTCGCTGGGTTATGTAGGACGAGGATCACCGGCAGAGGGTGCTCGCCCCAGTAGGTCCGATGTTTCGATTCCGGATAGAACGGGACGTGAGTATCCGTCGCGTTTGCGAACCGCGACTCGCCACTCTTCACCTGAACAGCGATGAGCCGCCCCGGTGCGTTGCCGCTTGCATCGACGTACTCCACGTGCCCGTCGATGCCGATGTCCCGCTGAAGAACTTCACGCCAGACGCAGTGAGCCCTGTTTACGACAGTCGCAACGTGGTTGACCCCCTCGCGTTCGACGAAGTCGGATTCCTGAACCTTTGGGAAGTCGGTCATGTTCGCTCCGGGCTCTAGCGGTCAGGCGCCGAACCGCTGCGCGCGAAGTTGGGCGGGGCTGATGATCGGCCGGTGCTTGTGCATAACTCGATGGCACGTCGGGCAGACAAGCGCGAGGTCGGCCATGGTCGTGACGCTTTCGCCGATCTTATGGAGTGGCACGACGTGGTGGACGTCAATGACCCCCTCGACGCCGTAAGCCTCTGAGGACTCGAAGTCGCACACCTCGCATGCGAGACGGCCGGTCTTCTTGTGGACGGCTGCCTTCTTCTTGGCCACGAGCTTGCGGTCCCTCTCGTATCGGCGGTGCTCGCGGAACAGGATGCGACCCTCGGGAGCCTCGTACTCCTCTTCTTCACCCGTGTCCTCGGGGGCTTCGTCCGTCTCGCCGCGAGCGCGGATCAGGGCGACGGCTTGTGCGAGCTCCTCCGCTCGGTGCGCCCAGTCCTCCCAGACCCGTCGGTCTCCGGCGCCGCCGTGGCCCATGCCTCGCCCCGCGTGTTCCGGGTCGATGGACGAGAAGTTGTGAAGCTTGAGAGCGACGCCTGACGGGTTGCGGAAGCGCGGGTTGGCCCGCACGTTGTCCGAGAAGATCCGCAGCGAGCGGAGTTCGGAGCTGAGGTCGGTGACGACCTTGACCGTCGGGCTGTACGAGACGACGCCGCGAGTGCGCAAGTACAGGTCAAGCGCGAGCATCAACTCGTCGATGGACCAGTCCGGCAGACTCGCGGGGCGGGTGACCTCGAAGCCGAGCTTCTCGAGCCGGGTCGCCACTGTGCTGTCGCCGCCGGAGAACTCGCCAGCAGTCAGGAGGGCTCCGCGCTCGTACAGGTGCGCGACGCCCGCGATGGCTTTCGAGTCGTAGCGTTTGCCGTCGACGACGACGAAGTAGTCCCGGGCAGGGTGGAAGCCGTACTCGTCGAGGAACGCATCGCGGCCTCGCTCATCGAACTCGGCGATCGCCCTTCGCACAGCGTTCGGGTCAGTCAGGTCAGCAAGAGCCATGACGGGAACCTAACCGTCAGTTCGACAACATGCGACGAGCCACGGCCTCGGCCGTCGCTCTATGCCAGCCCGGTCTTCTGCTCTAGATACTTGATGAGCAAGGGGGTTCCGATCTCCTCGGCTTTCCTGCCGACTCTAGCCAGGAACGCTTTCAGTTTGCCAGCCGCGGCGAGCCGCGAGCCCTGCTGAGCATCGGGGTCTTCGAGCTCGTGAAGGCTCGAGGTCAGTTCGGCGCGCTCTCGCTCACCAAATCGCTCGATGAGTTCGAGAATCTGACGGGCGTCGGGTCCAAAGTTGACCGAGCCCTGCATCTCTTGGGTGACTACTCCGTGCACGGTCGAGATGACCTGAGGCTTGTAAACGATCGTCACGCTCTGCGACTGCTCCGGACGTACGGCTTCAGCGGTGAGGGCCGACGTAAGCGTTCGATCGTTAGGCACGAGCCCGTCCACCCAAGAGGTGAGTTCAGCAGTGCTCGGGATCTGCTCCTCCTCTCCCAACTCCGACAACTCATTCTCGAGGCGATGTCTGATGGACAACAGCTTCGCCTCGCGCTCCTGCCGGAGGTCGCGGCGCAGCCGATTGACCTCCTTCGAGAATCGGCGGATTAGGTCAGGGATCGCCGCCGCCGAGGTCCCCGCGTCCCGAAGCATGAGGGCGGCCGCCTGTGGGTCGTCGCCGCAGAGTTCCAGGAACTGTGAGAAGTCTTCGAAGCCGAGGTACGAGCCCGACTCCCCGTCGGACGGCGAGTCGACGTAGAACTCGAACACTTGACCGTGACCGGTGTGGTAGCCGTCCTGTCGCACCCGCTCACCCTTGACGCGGCTGAGCCAGTCTCGAAAAAGGCTTAGCAACTTGTCCGCTTCCTGGGCCCAGAGCCGACATGAGGGTACGTACAACCTGAAGACGAGGTTGTTCTCGGACTGCTCGACGAACGTGCTCGTCAGGACGGAGAGCTCGGCGTTCGTCTTGTACAGCATGAGGTTCAGCCCGTACTGCTCAATCGCCGCCAGGAAGAACTCTCTCGCCTCTGGGGCGGCAGGGGCGAAGCCGCTACGTCGGTACTCCGTCTCGATTACCTCGGGGTCGTCCGAGTCGACCTCGCCTTGGATGGACCCGGCCGCTCCGTCCTCATCAACGGAAAGCACCTCTTCGTGGACTAGCAGCAGGTGTCGCTTCTTTGCCAGGGCCTGGAACAGCTGCTCCGTGGCCTCTGCATAGCGCGAGGTACGCATCGAGGTGAGATCCCTGGACGTCAGCTTGATAATCGCCCCGGTGGCGTCTGGGGAAGCGATGTGCTCCGCAGTACTGGTCCAGTTGGCAGGCTTCGAGTTGAGGGACTTAGCGACGTAGTAGATGCCGGTCGCCTGCAGCCGACTCGTTGCCGCGTCAGACCGATAACTCCCAACGATGACGAAGAACTTGGACCCAGGACCCACTTCCCGTTCCATCAAGTCCACGCCTTCCCGGTGCGCTTCTGTCCAGTCGAGCGATCCTACGGGACCCGGAGGTTGCTCGATCGATCTCGACGGCTGACGACGCCAGTCGAGCCCTCGAGCCGGACGTACTCGATGAGGGCTGCCCGGACGATGTCGGCGACGGTCTCGACGTTTACCGCTACCTTCTCCTGGGCTGCCTACCAGACCTCGTCGGGGACCCGGACGGCACCGCATCTTGGTCGCTGCCCGATTGTCCTTCCGAGTGTCGCGCTCGGTCATGCGGCCATCGTCCCCGATACGGCAGTGCCTGGTGATGACGGACGCTCTCCGCATCTTCGTTCATCCTGGCCACTCCATACTTGGCCACGAACGCCCCCGGGGGTGAGCCCACTCGCGCTCGGAACGTAGCATCTGGGCACGGCGCCGCCACAGGTGGGGGCACGCGGTCATGACCATGCCGAAGGAGCCTGACCCGGTAGCCCGGACACCTGATCTGTAGCGATGATCGGTGCAGGAAGGAGTCCATGAAATGCCTGCACCACGGTGAGGGCGTGCGGCGCCTCAGGCCGACGGGTCGCCGGCTCCGGGGCGCAGCCGCTGTCAGCGCAGCTCAAACCAGTCCCGGGCCCGCTGATCGCGCGCCGGGCGCCGGGCGCCGTACCGAACGGTAGGCACCAGGCGCCCGCGCAAACCGAAGAGTAGGCACCTCCCCGGCGCTGAGAAGGTGCCTACTGTTGGGTACGACGAACGCGGGTGGGCGTGCCTCCTCGCCCACGATAGGACGGGGTTATCCACAGGCAGTTCCGTCAACCTCTAACGAATCGCGGGTTCCTCGCTTATCGTGAGGCAACCGCACGCCCCAAGGGGTGGGTGAGCGGACTCGGGAGGTGGGGGAATGACGGCGATCCAGGCATCCGGCCGCGACGCGGGCGACGGGCGAGACACGGCTGCGCGAGACGACGTACTCGACCAGCTCGACGCGCGGGTGCGCGAGATCGTCCGCCGCGATGGTGTCGACCCGCAGCGGGATGCCCGGCTGGTGCGGCGGATCGCCGAGGGCGTCGTACGCGAGCAGGACGAGCGCAGCCTGACCGGTGCGGTGGCGCCGATCCACGACCATGAGGCGTACGTCGGGGAGCTGCTCGCGCGGGTCTCCGGGTTCGGCCCGCTGCAGCCCTTCCTCGACGACCCGGAGATCGAGGAGATCTGGATCAACGACCCCACCCGGGTGTTCGTGGCGCGCAACGGCCGGCACGAGCTGACCAACCTGATGCTCAGCCAGGCGCAGGTCACCGAGCTGGTCGAGCGGATGCTGAAGTCCAGCGGCCGCCGGATCGACGTGAGCCAGCCGTTCGTGGACGCGATGCTGCCCGAGGGGCATCGGCTGCACGTGGTGCTGGAGGGCATCTCGCGCGGCTTCTCCGCGGTGAACATCCGCAAGTTCGTGCTCAAGGCCGCCACGCTGGACGACCTGGTCGAGCTGGGGTCGCTGCCCCCGGCCGCGGCCGCGTTCCTGGCGGCCTCGGTGCGCGCCGGACTGAACGTCCTCGTCGCCGGGGGAACTCAGGCGGGCAAGACCACGATGCTCAACTGCCTGGCCGCGGCGATCCCCGGTGGCGACCGGGTGATCAGCGCGGAGGAGGTCTTCGAGCTCCGGTTCCCACATCCGGACTGGGTGCCGATGCAGACCCGGCAGTCCGGCCTGGAGGGGACCGGCGAGATCAAGCTGCGCGACCTGGTCAAGGAGGCGCTGCGAATGCGTCCGAGCCGGGTCATCGTCGGCGAGGTCCGGGCCGAGGAGTGCCTCGACCTGCTGCTCGCCCTCAACGCCGGCCTTCCCGGGATGTGCACCATCCACGCGAACAGCGCCCGCGAGGCACTGGTCAAGATGTGCACGCTGCCGCTGCTGGCCGGGGAGAACATCTCGGCGCGCTTCGTCGTACCGACCGTGGCGAACTCCGTGGACCTCGTCGTGCACCTGGGCATCGATACCACCGGCACCCGCCGGGTCAACGAGATCGTCGCCGTGCCCGGGCGGGTGGAGAGCGACATCATCGAGACCGAGCCGATCTTCGAGCGCGGAGCGGGGGATCAGGTGCAGCGCGCGAGCGGGATGCCGCCGCGGCTCGAGCGCTACGCCCAGGTCGGCATCGACGTGCACCGGATCCTCAACGAGAGCCGCTGATGGGCGCCCTCATCGGACTCGGCGTGGGCCTGGGCCTGCTGCTGATCTTCTCCGCCTTCTTCCTCCCGCGGGAGGAGCGTCCGACTCGCACCCGGGACGGTCGGGTCACCCGGATGCTGGCCGAGGCGGGCCTGGGCAGCGTGACCTCCCGCAGCTTCGTCTTCCTGTGCGGCCTGATCGGCGTCGCGACCGCGGTGCTGATGCAGGCCGTGAGCCGTACGCCGCCGGTCGCGGTCATCTTCGGCCTCATGGCGACCTACCTCCCGGTCGCGCTCGTGCGTGCTCGTGCCCGCAAGCGCCAGCGCGAGTTCGCCGAGGTGTGGCCCGAGGCGGTCGACCACCTCGCCAGTGGCGTCCGCGCCGGCCTCTCCCTGCCCGATGCGCTCGCCGGCCTTGCCATCCGTGGCCCTGAGCCGCTGCGTCCCGCCTTCGACGCGTTCGCGCTCGACTACCAGGTCAGCGGCCGATTCTCCGACAGTCTCGACCGGCTCAAGGAGCGCCTGGCCGACCCGGTCGGGGACCGCGTCGTCGAAGGGCTCCGGGTCGCCCGCGAGGTCGGCGGCGGCGACCTCGGCCGGCTCCTGCGCAACCTGTCCGGCTACCTGCGCGATGAGGCACGCACCCGCTCGGAGATGGAGTCCCGGCAGTCCTGGACCGTCAACGGCGCCCGGCTCGCGGTCGCGGCTCCGTGGCTGGTTCTGCTGATGATGTCGTTCCAGACCACCATCATCCGGCGCTACGCCTCCCCGGGCGG
Source organism: Nocardioides rotundus (assembly GCF_019931675.1). Taxonomy (GTDB): domain Bacteria; phylum Actinomycetota; class Actinomycetes; order Propionibacteriales; family Nocardioidaceae; genus Nocardioides; species Nocardioides rotundus. The sequence continues at coordinate 3,044,943 of NZ_CP082922.1, read as the reverse complement.
CGTGGTCGTGCTCGTCGTCGGTGCGGTGCTGTGCGTGCTCGCCTACCGGCTGATGATGCGCATCGGCCGGCTGCCCACCGAGAAGCGGATCCTGTCGTGACGCCGGCGCTGTGGGGTGCCGTGCTCGGCGCGGTCGCCGGCCTCGGGCTGGTCCTGGTGGTCGCCCGGGTCGCCACGATCCGACGTACCCAGCTCTCGCTGCGGGTCCTGCCGTTCGTCCGCGACCTGCCCCAGGTGGGGCGTACGCCGGCACTCCGGGTCGCCTCGTCCTCGCCGACGTCCGCGGCGGCCGGGGTCTTCGGGCCGATCCTGCGCTCGGCCGCCGACACGGTCGAGCGGGTGCTGGGCGGCTCGGCGTCGGTGCGCCGTCGTCTCGAGCGTGCCGGCCTGGAGAATTCCGTGCACGACTTCCGCGTCGAGCAGGTCCTGTGGGGGCTGGTGGGCTTCGTGCTGGCCGCGGGATACGGCCTGCTCCGCGCGCTGACCGACCCCGGCTCGGCGGTCACGTCGCTGGTGCTGTGCCTGATCGCGTTCGCGGTCGGCGTGATCGCGCGGGACAACTGGCTGACTAGCCAGGCCACTCGCCGCGAGCGGCAGATCCTCGTCGAGTTCCCCACCCTGGCCGAGCTGCTCGCTCTCGCCGTCGCGGCCGGCGAGGGGCCGGTCGCCGCGCTGGACCGGGTGGTGCAGCGCTCCGGCGGCGAGCTCTCCCGCGACCTCGCCAAGGTGCTCACCGACATCCGGCTCGGCGAGCCCGTGAGCGTCGCCTTCGACCGGCTGTCGGCCTCCTCCGGGCTGCCGCTGGTCAGCAGGTTTGCCCAGGGGGTCGCGGTCGCCGTCGAGCGCGGCACCCCGCTGGCCGACGTACTCCACGCCCAGGCCGCCGACGTGCGCGAGGCCGGGCGCCGCGAGTTGATCGAGTCCGCGGCCCGCAAGGAGGTGTTCATGATGGTCCCGGTGGTGTTCCTCGTCCTTCCGGTGACCGTCCTGTTCGCCTTCTGGCCGGGGCTGATCGGCCTCAGCCTCACCGTCCCCTGATGTCCCGGAAGGAACGAGAGAACCATGCAGACACCACTGGAAGCGCTGGTGCGCCTCACCCTGATGATGAGCGCGCCACGGAGGCGTGACGACCGCGGCGACGTGCCCGGCTGGGTGCTCATCACGGTGATGACCGCCGGCATCGTGACCGTGCTCTGGCAGGTCGCCGGCCCGCAGCTCGTGCAGATGCTGCAGAACGCGCTGAACGGGGTCAAGGGCCCCGGACGGTGACTTCCCGGCCCCGGCGCGAGGACGGCGCCGCCGTCGTGGACTTCGTGCTGGTGATGGTCCTGCTCGTGCCGATCTTCCTCGGCATCCTGCAGGTCGCCCTGGTGCTGCACGTCCGCAACACCCTCGCCTCGGCGGCGTCGGAGGGAGCGAGGTACGGCGCGACCTTCGACCGCAGCCCAGCCGACGGAGCCGCCCGGACCCGCGAGCAGATCGCCGGCGCGGTCTCGGCCCGCTACGCCCGCTCGGTCAGCGGCCGGCAGACCACCCTCAACGGCGCCCCTGCGGTGGTGGTGAACGTGCGGGCCCAGGTCCCCGCGCTCGGCTTCGCCGGGCCGGCCGTCACGCTCAACGTGTCCGGGCATGCCGTGGAGGAGGAGCCGTGAGGCGGCCCCGGCGCGGCGACGGCGGGAGCGCTCTGGTCGAGTTCAGCTGGCTGGGCATCCTGCTGCTGATCCCGCTGGTGTGGATCGTGCTGTCGGTCTTCGAGGTGCAGCGCGGCGCCTTCGGCGTCTCCGGCGCTGCTCGAGCGGCGGCCCGTGCCTACGCCCTGGCGCCCGACGACGGGACCGGCGCGGCTCGCGGTCGCGCGGCCGCCCGGCAGGTCTTCGCCGACCAGGGCCTCACCGATCCGCCCGCGATGCGATTCAGCTGCCCCACCCGGGGCAGCGACGGGACGTGCCACAGCGCGGGTGCGGTGGTGCGGGTCGACGTACGCACCCAGGTGCGGCTCCCGCTGCTCCCCTCGGTGCTCGGCAGCGGCGCCCCGTCCTTCCGGGTCTCCGGCGAGCACACCGTCCCCTACGGCACCTTCCGGGAGTGAGGATGCGGCGACGCGACGAGGCCGGGCAGACGACGATCATGATCGTCGGGTTCGCGGTGGTGCTGATGATGACCATCGTGGTGGTCGTCGACGCCTCCGCGGCCTACCTGCAGCGGCAGGGGCTGGACAACGTCGCCGACGGCGCCGCGCTCGCCGGTGCGGACGCCGGCGCGAACGGCGAGGAGGTGTACGTCGGCGGGTTGGACGAGCGGCTCGACGTCTTCGCCGCCTCGGCCGAGCAGGGGGTGGCCGACTATCTGCGGGGGACCGGCGCGTTCCGGCGCTATCCCGGTCTGACCCACCGGGTCCGGATCGACGCCACGGAGAACGAGGTCGTCGTCGAGGTCGTCGCCCCGCTCGACCTGCCGCTCACCATCCCCGGCGCGCCCACCCGGGCGCGGATCGGCTCGGTCGGGTCCGCCGTGGTGCGCACGGATCGCGAGCCCTGACCGGGTTCGCCCGCGACACATGCAACCCGAGCGGCCTCCGACGACGTACTCCCTGATGAGAGCGTCGGACGTCACGGAGGGCCAGTGAAGCGACACGAGCGGGACGCGCAGTTCACGACGTACGTCGACGCTCGCCGGCCGAGGGCGATGGCGTTGTGGCCGCCGCCGTGGCCGGCTTGATCCCGGTCGCGGGCGCCCTCGCCAAGGGCGGAAAGACCGTCGGCACGGTGGTCAAGGTCGCGAAGACGTCCAGCCTGTACCGGGTCCCGAACGACCTCATCCGCGGTCTTCTGGCACCGCAGCGTGCAGAAGGGCATCCAGGCCAGTGGCGTCAGCGTCCGGTTCGTCGACGATGGCACCAAGCAGGTCATCGTCGGCGCCGGCTGGGCCCGCGAGCTCTACCTCCACGGCGGCAGCCGCTACACCCGCCTCGACGCATACTCGTCTGCCGATGAAATGATCATGTCGTTGAAGTCCGGGCAGTACGGAACCGACGCGGCCGCCAGCAGGCGGCTGATCGCCAGCCTGGACGAACTCGCCACGAAGTACCCGGTCCGTGCGCGAATCGCAGACGTTCCGTCGACACCACGCGACCTCGTTGGCGAGTTGGCCGACGGTACGCAAGTACTCGGGATTCCTGTCCAGGTGGCGCCTTTGCCACCGGAGGTGCTGCGGCACGCTGATGACCTTGGTGTGAGAATCGCTGAAGTAGATGTCCCCGTGCCCACCATCGTGAAGGAGCCCTGACCCGATGCCCTGGATCTTCGGACAGCGGTTCAACCGCGTCACCAAAGGCGTGGTTTACCCGTGTGACCGGGCCGAGGCCGAGGAGCGGAACCGCACCGGCAGCAAGGAGTACGCCGCCGTCCTCAAGGACGACGACGACCGCACCCGCCTCGCGCTCCAAGTGGATACCGCACCCGATGGTGGCCCGGTCGTGTTTGTCTACCAGTTCGACGACCAGCAAAGGATCTGGCTGAAGTACCTCTTCGGGGCGGCTCGTGACCGCGACGGCCTCTTCCTGGAGAGCCTGTCGCACATGGAGTACGCGGGCCCGGACGACAAGGAATCCGTGCGCAGCACGACGGTTCGGATCAAACCCGACGGACGCGCGTACATGGAGGAGCTCGATAAGGAAGCCGACACCTACACCAAGTCGGAGGGCACCAAGGATCCCGCGATGCTCGAAGAGAATTACGAGCCGATGCCCGCGTTCGGCGACTGGGCCTCCGTCACACGCATCGAGCGCAGTCGACCCGTCGACCAGCAGCCCCCCGAATCCGGATCCTGGCTCGTCCTGAAGAACCCCGTCTAGCCGGGAGCCTCCGGGGCTCGGGGAACTAGTGTCACAGCATGACGCGACGTCTGGCTGCCCTATGCCCGCGGCCGGTCGATGGGGCAGTGCCTCCGCACGGTGCTCAACGAGACCTTCGAGCACCACCGGTTCAGCGTCCGCGACCTCGACCTGATCGACGCGCAGCACGCCGGTTAGGTCGCGTCCGCGAGCCCCTACGCCGGCGTGCCCAGCGCGTCCGGTGCGAGTCGCTGAGGGCCGACGTAGTAGAGCGTCGACCCCGCGGCGACCGGGCTCTCCCAGTCGGGGCTGACCCGCAGCCCGTCGTCGTCGCGTACGGCGAGCGCCGTCGATCGGTGCCGCTCACCCAGCTCGCGCAACCACTCGCCGTACGTGCGTGTCGGTCCGTCGGGGATCACGACCGCGTAGGAGTTCTGCCCGCCGGCGGTCATCAGCTCGGCGTAGACCTCCGCGATCCCGGGGTCGGCGAGCTCCTCGGTGACCATCATCAGCGAGTGCCACTGGACGCACTGGACGGTGTCGTCGATGCGCCGCACCGTGCGGCTGCGGGCGAGGTCGCGCAGCGTCACCACCGTGTGCACTCCGCTCGCGACCTGCTCGGCCGCCACGGTCAGCGTCACCGCCTCGTTGTCATCACGGGCGTCGACGAGCACCGCCTCGGCCCGGTCGGGGGCCGCGCGGCGCAGTACGTCGAGATCGGTGAGGTCGCCGCGGACGAACTCCACGTGCTCGTCGCCGGCCATCGGGTGCTCCGCGGCCTGCTCCTCCCACGCGCATAGCACCACCGTGCGTCGCTCGTCGCTGAGCAGCTCGCGGATCAGCCGCTCGGTGCGTCCCGGGGTGTAGCCCAGGATCACGAGGTGCCCGTCCCCCTGGTAGCTTGCGAGTCCCTGCATGCGACGTCCTTTCGCGCTCTCGAGGGTGCTCATCAACCGGCCGAAGAGCGCGGTGATGGCGACGATGCTGCCCACGACGACGTAGGCACCCACCAGGCGGCCGCCGGTGGTCTCGGGGTAGTAGTCGCCGTAGCCCACGGTGGTCGCGGTGACCACGAACCACCACCAGAAGTTCTCCGGGGCGGCGATCTCGCTGCCCGGCTGGGCCAGCGCCATCGCGGCCCACCCGGTCACGAAGACGAAGCCCGCGATCAGCAGCGGCAGCAGCCACGGCGACGACCGGCCGGCTCGTCGGCGCAGGCGTTCGAGCAGCAGGATCATGTCGGCTCCCTTCCGGTCGTCCGACGATAACCGCGCCGGGGCGACGACGTACGCCGCACGGAGTCATGCGTGTCCCGCATACGGCTCCTGCAGCCGTCGGTGCCCGGCCCGCCCGTGCCGAGTCGGCGCTTGTTGACGGTGAGGCGGCGTTAATTGACGCCGACTCGAGGTGAAGTAGCGCCGACTGGGGGTGAATTAGCGCCGACTCGGCTGGAGGGGGTGGTTGCGGGGGGACGCCAGGAGCTGGGCCAGGTGGACGCCGCGGCGGCCGGCGAGGTCGGCGGCCTGGGTACGGCAGGAGAAGCCGTCGGCGAGGAACACCGCGTCCGGGCGGTCGGCCAGGGCCGGGCCCAGATCGTGGCCGAAGACCGCCGTGGAGACCTCGTAGTGCCCCTGCTCCATCCCGAAGTTCCCCGCGAGCCCGCAGCAGCCGCCGACGGGGCGGACCTCGGCACCGGTCGCCGCGAGCAGATCCGCGTCAGGCTGCCAGCCCAGGATCGCGTGCTGGTGGCAGTGCGGTTGCGCGACCACCTCGACGCCGTCCAGCCGCGGTGGCGTCCAGCCCGGCGTGCGCGCGAGCAGGCCGGCGAGCGTGGTCGTCGCGGCGCTCAACCCGGCCGCCCGATCACCGGTGACGAGCTCGGGCAGCTCGTGCCGCAGCACCGCCGTACACGACGGTTCGAGCCCCACCACCGGAACGCCCGCCTCCACCGCGGGGGCCAGGGCACGGGCGGTCGAGGCGAGCGTCGAGCGCGCCGCGTCCAGCTGGCCGGTCGAGATGAGCGTGAGCCCGCAGCAGACGGGGTCCGTGGGCAGGACGGGGGTGTAGCCGGCATCGCGCAGCACCGCCACCGCGGCGTCCCCGACCTCGGGCGCGAACTGCGTGGTGAAGGTGTCCGGCAGCAGCAACACCGGGTGGTCGAGGGATCCGAGGTCGACCGCGTCGAGGGTGGGTACGTCGTCCGGCGCCCACGCCCGAGGCGCCGGCCGCGGCAGCGACCGGCGCGGGTCCACCCCGGCCAGCCGCTTCAGCGGCCCGACCGCGTCGGCCAGCCGCAGCCCCGCAGCGAGCGCGCCAGGGATCCGACGGCCGAGCCGCAGCAGTGACGGCAGCCGCCCCAGCGTGTAGTGGGTGCGCGGCCGCACCCGGCCGCGGTAGCTGCGATAGAGCACCTCGGCCTTCATCGACGCCATGTCGGTGCCGGTGGGGCAGTCCGAGGCGCAGCCCTTGCACGACAGGCACAGGTCCAGCGCCTCGTGCACCTCCGGCGAGCGCCAGCCCTCCTCGACCAGGGTGCCGTTGACCATCTCCTGCAGCAGCCGCGCCCGGCCGCGAGTCGAGTGCAGCTCGTCCCGGGTCGCCTGGAACGACGGGCACATCACCCCGCCCGACGCCGAGGTGTCGGCCCGGCACTTGCCGACGCCGGTGCACCGGTGCACCGCCTGGGCGAAGTCCCCGCCGTCCGCGGCGAAGGCCAGCCCGAGGCTCCGCGAGGGCGGAGTGGGGAAGCGCAGGTCGGCGTTCAGCGCGTTCGGCTCCACCAGCACCCCCGGGTTGAGCCGGACGTCGGGGTCGCAGATCCGCTTCACCTCGCCGAACATCCGGATCACCTCGGGGGAGAACATCCGCGGCAGCAGCTCGCTGCGCGCTCTCCCATCGCCGTGCTCGCCCGACAGAGAGCCGCCGTGCGCCACGACGAGGTCGGCCGCGGCCGCCATGAAGTCCGCCAGCACCTGTGGCCCGTCGGCTCGCTGCAGCGGCAGGTCCAGCCGGACGTGGACGCACCCCTCGCCGAAGTGGCCGTACGGCGACGTGGTCAGCCCGTAGGAGTCGGTCAGCTCGTCGAACTCGCGCAGGTAGGCCCCCAGCCCCTCCGGCGGCACGGCGGCGTCCTCCCACCCGGCGTAGGCCGGCAGCCCCGCCGGCGACCGGCCCGCCAGCCCGGCGCCGTCGGCGCGAACGCCCCACAGGGCGGCCATCGCCGCGGCGTCGGTGACCACGGTCGCCTCCAGGCAGTCGATCTCCGCGGCCAGACGGTCGGCCCGCTTGCGCAGGGCCCCGGCGTCGTCGTCGGCGAGCTCGACGAACAGCCAGGCCTCGCCACGGGGGAGCGGGGGCACCACGTCGCCGCGCTGGGCCCGCAGGATGTTCACCAGGCGGCGGTCCATCCCCTCGCAGGCGACCGGGTCGAAGCCGAGCACCGCGGGCGTGGCGTCGGCCGCGCCGACGATGTCGGGGAAGCCGAGCGCCACCAGGACCCGGTGCGCCGGTGGCCGGACCAGCCGCACCGTCGCCTCGGACAGCACGGCCAGCGTGCCCTCCGACCCGACGAGGAAGGATGCAACGTCGCGACCGTGCTCGGGCAGCAGCCGCTCCATCGCGTAGCCGGACACCTGCCGCGCGAACCGGCCGAACCGGGTCCTGATCAGCGCGAGCTCGCCGGCCGCGAGCTCCACCAGCGCGCGCTCCTCGGCCGTCGCCGGCCCACCGTCGGCCGCCCGCGCGGCGGTGTCGAAGGGCGTCCCCGTGCCGAAGACGCCGCGCAGCGCCAGCACGTTGTCGCTGGTCCGGCCGTATCCCAGACTGCGGGAGCCGCAGGCGTTGTTGCCGATCATCCCGCCGATCGTGCAGCGCGAGGAGGTGGACGGGTCCGGGCCGAAGCGGAGGCCGTACGGCGCCGCCGCGGACTGCAGGTCCGCCTGCACCACGCCCGGCTGCACCACCGCGGTCCCGGCCTCGGGATCCACCGAGAGCACCCGGTTGAGGTGCCGCGAGGTGTCCACGACCAGTCCGCTGCCGACCGCGTTGCCGGCGATCGAGGTCCCCGCGCCGCGCATGGTCAGCGGCACCCCGCGCTCGGCCGCGAGCGCGGCACAGGCGTGCAGCTCCTCGGTGGAGGCGGGGAAGGCGACCGCGTCCGGGACCACGCGATAGAGCGAGGCGTCGGTGGAGTACGCCGCCCGCACCGCCGTGGCGTCGGTGACGTCGCGCACCCCGATGGCGATGAGGTCAGCAGTCAGGCCAGAGCTCTTGGTCACATGTAACATGCTACTCATGGCCGCCCGTCGTCCGTCACTCGCCGACCAGGTCAGCGCCCAGGTCCGGGCCTGGGTGCTCGACGGGACCCTGGAGCCGGGGCGCCTCTACTCCGTCCAGCAGCTCGCCGACCGGCTCGAGGTCTCCCGCAGCCCGGCGCGCGAGGCGCTGCTGGGCCTGGCCGAGTCGGGGCTGGTGGAGTTCCAGCGGAACCGGGGGTTCCGGATCCGCCGGCCCGACGTACGCGACCTCGCGGAGATCTTCGCCCTCCGGCTCGCCCTGGAGCCCGCGGCGGCGCGCCGGGCCACCGCGACCGCGACGCCCGACCTGGTCGCCGAGCTGCGCAGGCTGCTGGACGAGATGACCGAGCGAGCCGAGGCGGGCGACGAGCGCTCGTTCGCCGAGCTCGACAGCGAGCTCCACGGTGCGCTGCTCGCCGCGAGCGGCAACCGGCGCGTGCTCACGCTGATGGCCGAGCTCCGCTCGCTGCTGCGCACCCGCGGTCCCTCCACCGCGGGCGTGTCCCGCAGCCTGGCGGACATCCTGGCCGAGCACCGCCCGATCGTCGAGGCGGTCGCGGCCGGCCAGCCCAGGCGCGCCGAGGCGGCCATGCGGCAGCACCTGGTCTCCACCGGCCGGATGCTGGTCGCGCAGACCGCCGCCGACGGGGAAGCCGACGAGGCGTGGGCGGTCTGGGACGAGCTGGTCGACGAGGACTCCTGAGACGGTCCGCGCTCAGTCGTGCAGGAAGGTCGGGTCGGGTACGACGCCCGCCACCTGGTCGGCGATCCGGGCCACCAGCGGCCCCAGCTGGTCGATCCGCTCCCGGCTCAGCCGCACCCCCGGGGCCTGGACGACCACGGCAGCATGCGCGCGCCCCTGCGCGTCGCGGACCGGCGCGCCCACGCAGCGCACCCCCTCGACGTTCTCCTCGATGTCGATCGCCCAGCCCCGCTCCGCGGTCTCGTCCAGCTGCTGCCGGAGCTGGCTGAGCGTCGCCAGCGTCCCCGGCGCGACCGGCGGAAGGCTCTCCGGCAGGGAGGCGAGGTAGTCGTCCCGGTCGGGGTCGAAGGCGAGCATCGCCTTGCCCGACGCGGTGCTGTACAGCGGGAAGCGGGCTCCCACCCGCTGCTCGAAGCGCAGCGGCAGCTGGGACTGCACCCGCAGCATGACCACGGACTCCGCGCCGTCGCGGGTCGCGAGGTTCACCGACTCGCCGGTGGTCGCGCCCAGCTCGTCCAGGAACGGGCGCACCTGGTCCAGCCCGAGCGTGCGTCGCGCGGCCGCGCCCAGCACCACGGCCCCCGCGCCCAGGTGATAGCCGTCGGTGACCGGGTTGCGGCGGACCAGCCCGCCGGCGGTCAGCGCGCGGGCGATGCGGGCGGCCGTGCCGGCGTTGAGGTCGCAGCGGGCCGCGATCTGGGTGATCGTCAGCTCGCCGGCGTCGGCCAGGGTCCGCAGCACGAGGAGGGCCCGCTGGATCGACTGCGTGCCGTCGGGGGAGGGAGGTCGGGCGGTGCTCACAGACCAAGGTTAGGTGACGGAAGGGTTGTGACGGCCACCACAAATCCATATTGTGACGGTCATCGTCACAATATGGAGGTTGCAGATGCTCAACGAGACGGTGTTCACCTGGGGCGCCCCGCCGCTGAAGTTCGGCCCCGGTGCCCTGGACGAGATCGGCCTGGAGGTCGGGGCCCGCGGTGCCCGCTCGGCGCTGATCCTGACCGACCCCGGCGTGGCCGAGACCGGCGTGCCGCAGCGCGCCCTCGACGCGCTGAAGGAGGCCGGCGTGGACGCCGAGATCTTCGCCGCCGTGGGCGTCGAGCCGACCGACGAGTCGATCATGGAGGCGGTCGAGTTCGCCCGGCGCCGCGACTGGGACGCCTACGTCGCCATCGGCGGCGGGTCGGCGATGGACACCGCCAAGGCGGTCAACCTGCTCACCACCCACGACGGCGACCTGCTCGAGTTCGTCACGCCCCCGATCGGCGAGGGCCGCGTCCCCACCGAGCCGCTCAAGCCGCTGATCGCCGTACCGACCACCGCCGGCACCGGATCGGAGTCCACCACGATCTGCGTCGTCGACATGCTCACCCTGCACCTCAAGGCCGGCATCTCCCACCCGGCCCTGCGCCCCACCCTCGCGCTGGTCGACCCCACGACGATGATCACCATGCCGCCGGAGGTCACCGCCGCCAGCGGGATGGACGTGCTCTCGCACGCGCTGGAGAGCTACACCTCGGTCCGGTACGACGCCAAGCCGGCGCCGGAGGACCCGATGCGGCGGCCCGCGTTCTGCGGGGCCAACCCGATCAGCGACGTGTGGTGCGAGATGGCGCTGCGGCTCACCGGAGCCAACCTGCGCCGCGCGGTGATGAACGGCCGGGACATGGAGGCGCGCACCCAGATGGCGCTCGCCTCGACCTACGCCGGCACCGGCTTCGGCAACGCCGGCACCCACATGCCGCACGCCAACGCCTACCCGATCGCCGGGGCCGTGCAGGACTACCAGTCCTCCGGCTACCCCGAGATGGTGATGGTCCCGCACGGGCAGGCCGTCTCGGTGACCGCGCCGCAGGTCTTCCGCTGGACCTATCCCGGGGACCCGGACCGGCACCTGCGCGCGGCCGAGCTGCTGTCCGGGCGGACCTTCGACACCCGCGACGGCGCCGACGCGCTGGCCGAGACCCTGCGCGACCTGATGGCCGACATCGGCATCCCCGCCAGCCTGCGGCACTTCGGCTACACCCCCGACGACGTCGACACCCTGGTCAGCGGAGCGATGAAGCAGTCGCGCCAGCTGGCCGTGACGCCCCGCCCGGTGACCCCCACCGCGCTCGCCTCCATCTTCACCGCATCCTTCTGAAGGAGGGGCCAGCGATGACCCAGAACCCGGCGGTCGACCGCGACGACCAGGGCACCGACCTGCACGACCCCAAGGAGCTCCGCAAGGTGCTCTCCTCCACCCTCGTCGGCACGACGGTGGAGTGGTACGACTTCTTCCTCTACGGCGTCGCCGCGGGGATCATCTTCAACAAGCAGTTCTTCCCCTCCGAGGACCCGGTCGTCGGGACCCTGCTGTCCTTCCTCACCTTCGCCCTCGGCTTCGTCGCCCGGCCCATCGGCGGGCTGATCTTCGGCCACGTCGGCGACCGGATCGGCCGGAAGAAGACCCTGGTGATGACCATGATCATCATGGGGGTCGCCACCTTCCTGATGGGCTGCCTGCCGACGTACGACCAGATCGGCACCCTCGCCCCGATCCTGCTCGTGGTGCTGCGACTGCTGCAGGGCATCGCGATCGGCGGCGAGTGGGGCGGTGCGGTGCTGATGTCGGTGGAGTACGCCCCGGCCGGCAAGCGCTCGCTGTTCGGCTCGGTGCCGCAGATGGGCCTCGCCGTCGGCCTCACCCTCGGCACCGGCGTCTTCGCCCTGCTCGGGGCCGTGATGAGCGACGCCGCATTCAACTCCTGGGGCTGGCGGATCACCTTCTGGCTGAGCATCGTCCTGGTCGTCGTCGGCCTCGTCATCCGGCTGCGCGTCTTCGAGACCCCGGCCTTCCGCGCCCTCACCCAGGCCGAGGAGCGGTCCTCGCTGCCGGCCAAGGAGATGGTCAGCGACCCCGTCACCCGACGGAACCTGCTGCTGGGCATGGGCGCCCGCTGGGTCGAGGGCGTCGCCTTCAACACCTGGGCGGTCTTCTCCATCGCCTACGCCTCGGACACCCTGGGGATGGAGCGGACGCCGATCCTGCTCGGGGTGATGGCCGCGGCCGTCTTCCTGCTGGTACTCATCCCGGTCGCCGGCGCGCTGGGCGACCGCTACACCCCGCGCCTGGTCTACGCCGCCGGCTGCGTCTTCGCCGTCGTGGCCGCCCTCATCGCCTTCCCGATGCTCGGCACCGAGAGCCAGGTCCTCGCGATCATCGGCATCGTCCTGGCGCTGGGCGTGCTCTACCCGTTCATGTACGGGCCGGAGGCGGCGTTCTTCGCCGGGCTCTTCCCGGTCAGCAACCGCTACACCGGCATCTCGACGGTCTATCAGTTCTCCGGGATCTTCGCCTCCGGGCTCACCCCGCTGGTGCTGACCTGGCTGCTGGACCAGGCCGGAGGCGGGTTGCAGTACATCCTCGGCTACTTCGTCCTCACCGGCGCGGTCTCGCTGGCCTGCACGCTGGCGATCCGCAAGCGCGACCAGTTCGAGGAGGACGAGGTGCGCACCGAGGTGAGGGTGTGAGAACGCGCCGACTCGGTGCGGAACCGGGGCGGCGGTAGCCTTGCCTCTCGTGGCAGGCCCCGACTACGACACCGAGATCAAGCAGCTCCGCGCGACGCTGCGCACCATCGAGCAGGTGCTCGACGTGGACGCGATGAACGCCGAGATCGGCGCGCTGCAGGAGCAGGTCGCCGCGCCCGACCTGTGGGACGACCAGGAGAACGCCACCCGCGTCACCGGCCGCCTCTCCCTGCTGCAGGGCGAGCTGGACCGCTTCACCAGCATCCGGGGCCGGGTCGACGACCTCGAGGTCATGGTCGAGCTCGGCCGGGAGGAGGGCGACGCCGACACCCTCGCCGAGGCCGAGCGCGAGCTCGGCAAGGTCAAGAAGGCCGTCGAGAGCCTGGAGATCCGCACCCTGCTGTCGGGGGAGTACGACGCCCGCGAGGCCCTGGTCACCATCCGCTCCGGCGCCGGCGGCGTCGATGCCGCCGACTTCGCCGAGATGCTGATGCGGATGTACACCCGCTGGGCCGAGCACCACAAGTACTCCGTGGAGGTCTTCGACACCTCCTACGCCGAGGAGGCGGGCCTGAAGTCGGCCACCTTCGCCGTGCACGCGCCCTACGCCTACGGCACCCTCTCGGTCGAGGCCGGCACCCACCGGCTGGTGCGGATCAGCCCGTTCGACAACCAGGGCCGCCGGCAGACGTCGTTCGCCGCGGTCGAGGTGGTGCCGGTGCTGGAGCAGACCGACGAGATCGAGGTCGACGAGAACGACATCAAGGTCGACGTCTACCGCTCCAGCGGTCCCGGCGGGCAGAGCGTGAACACCACCGACTCCGCCGTACGCCTCACCCACATCCCCACCGGCACGGTGGTCTCCTGTCAGAACGAGAAGTCGCAGCTGCAGAACAAGGCCGCGGCGATGATCGTCCTCAAGGCGAAGCTGCTCGCGCTGAAGAAGGCCGAGGAGGAGGCGCAGCTCAAGGAGCTCAAGGGCGACGTCGCCGCCTCCTGGGGCGACCAGATGCGCAACTACGTCCTCAACCCCTACCAGATCGTGAAGGACCTGCGGACCGGCTACGAGAGCGGCAACCCGCAGGCCGTCTTCGGCGGGGAGATCGACGACTTCCTCGAGGCCGGCATCCGCTGGCGCCGGGGCGCGGAGAAGGCCGGCGCGGAGGCCTGAGGTCCGGGGCTCACAGCCCCGAGCACTGGCCCTCCTTGTCGCCGGAGACCCGGTTGCCGCCGCCGCGCGGCGCCGGCTGGTTGCCCTCGCACTGCAGGTTGCCCTCGATGGTGTTGCCGTTGAAGGTCTGCGCCCCGCGGTTGTTCTCCGCCTGCAGGTCGCCGTCGATCCGGGTGCCCGCCACGGTGCCGCGGCGGCCGTCCTCGAGCTGGACGTTGCCGTCGACGCGGGAGGAGCGCACGACGACCTCGCGGTGACCCTCGCCCTGGATGTCGCCCTCCACGCGGATGTTCTTCGCCCGCAGCACGCCGCCGGACCCGACCTCGATGTTGCCCTCGACCCGGGTGCCGGCGAGCTCGCAGACCTGCCCGGAGCGGACCTGGAGGTCGCCGCTCACGACCTGGTCGCCCTGGGCGGCCGCGCACTTCCGCGCCTGGTCGTCCCCGTCGCGGTCGTCCCGGTCGTCCCGGTCGTCGCGGTCGTCGTCGGTGGCCGAGCCGCTGGAGGTCGGGGTGCTCGTGGCCTCCTCGGTGACCGTCACCGTCTCCGAGGGCTCCGCGGACGACCCGGAGGAGTCCGAGCCCGTCCCGCACCCGGTCAGGAGCAGGGCGGCCAGGGCGGCGGTGGCGGTCAGCGTGCGGGTCCTCATCGTGGTTCTCCTCAGGCGGTCTGGTGCGTGACGGGACCAGCCTGGGCGTCCCGGATGAGCCCGAGATGAGAGAGATGAGACCAGGATGAGAACGGCTCAGACCGCCGCCGCGCTGGCCACGTCGGCGCACCACACGCTGGCGCGGCGGGTCAGCTCGTCGAGGTCGGTGTCCGCCGGCGCGCGCAGCGAGCAGGAGAGCCAGGCGTCGCCGAAGAGCCCCCGCCAGGAGACCGAGACCGCCTGCTTGTTGCGGCAGACCACCTTGACCGACGGGTCGCCGTACTCCGCGCCCGGGACCTCCCGGCACTGCTCGGTCACCGCCGAGCGGGCCAACCGGCGCGCCTGCTCGGGCGTCACCGGGGGAGTGAAGAGCCAGGCCCGCGCCACGGTCTCGCCGGAGGTGTAGGAGCAGGACCACTCGTGGGCGACATCACGCACGCCCGGAGCGAGTACGGCGGTGTCGCCGGGCTCGTAGGCCTCCTCGTCCTCGACCTCGCCGCCCACGGCGCGCCCGGGTGCGGCATCCGCGAGCCGGTCGCAGAAGGCGCCCCGCGCGACGACGAGCTCGTCGGTGGGCAGCCGGTCGAGCCCCGTGGGGCTCGCGGGGGCCGAGGAGGACGGCTCGGACGACCCGCCGCCGTCCGCGGTGCAGCCGGAGGCGACCAGGCACACGATCGTCGTGGCGAGGATCAGGCGCGCGCGCATGGGGGAACCCTAGGCGTTGCACCCCCTCGACTACCCTCGGGCCGGTGATTCGCTTCGAGAAGGTCTCCAAGACCTACGCCGGACAGGGCCATCCAGCCCTCGACAACGTGACCGCGGAGATCGAGAAGGGCGAGTTCGTCTTCCTCGTCGGCGCCTCCGGGTCCGGGAAGTCGACCTTCCTGCGCCTGGTGCTCCGGGAGTACCGCGCCTCCTCGGGGCGGGTGTACGTCGCCGGCAAGGAGATCAGCCGGCTCGCGTCGTGGAAGGTGCCGCGGCTGCGCCGCCAGATCGGCACCGTCTTCCAGGACTTCCGCCTCCTCCCCACCAAGACCGTCGCCGAGAACGTCGCGTTCGCGCTGCAGGTGATCGGCCGGCCGCGCAACGAGATCGGCGGGCTGGTCAGCGAGACCCTGGAGATGGTCGGCCTGGAGGGCAAGGAGGACCGGATGCCCGACGAGCTCTCCGGCGGAGAGCAGCAGCGGGTCGCGATCGCCCGCGCGTTCGTCAACCGGCCGATGATCCTGATCGCCGACGAGCCGACCGGCAACCTCGACCCGACGACCTCGGTGGGCATCATGAAGCTCCTGGACCGGATCAACCGGACCGGCACCACCGTGCTGATGGCCACCCACGACGCCGGCATCGTCGACCAGATGCGCAAGCGGGTCATCGAGCTGGACAACGGCCGGGTCGTGCGCGACCAGGCGCAGGGCGTGTACGGCGCCCAACAGTGACGCCGTACTCCTGACCCGACCCCGGACGACTGCGAAGGAAACCCAACAAGCAATGCAGCTGCGATACGTCTTCTCCGAGCTGGGCCACGGCCTGCGCCGGAACCTCTCCATGCACCTCGCGGTGATCCTCACCCTCTTCGTCTCCCTCACCCTGGTGGGGCTGGGCGTGCTGATGAACAAGCAGGCCGACAAGGCCGCCGACTTCTGGGGCAGCCAGATCGAGATCCCGGTCAACCTCTGTCGCGAGCGCGACTCCAGCCCCAACTGCACCGGCGAGGTCACCGCGGCGCAGAAGGAGCGGATCATCCAGGTCATCGAGGAGAACCCCGAGGCCGACGGCTATGAGGTCGAGACCAAGCGGGAGGCATTCGAGAAGGCCAAGGAGCTGATCGGCGAGGAGAAGTTCGAGGGCGACTACCCGCCGCTGCGGGTGGAGTCGATGCCCGAGACGATCCGGGTCCAGCTCAAGGACCCCGAGAAGTTCGAGGGCATCACCAGCGCCGTGACCGGCCTCGACGGCGTCGCCGGCATCAACGACCAGCGCGACCGGCTCAAGCCGATCTTCGACTCGATCAACTACATGCAGCTCACCTCGCTCATCACCGCGGGCTTCCTGGTCATCGCCGCCCTGCTCCTGGTGGGCAACACGGTGCGCCTGGCCGCGATGGCACGTCGCCGCGAGATCGGGATCATGCGCCTGGTCGGTGCGTCGAGCCTCTACATCGCCCTGCCGTTCCTGCTCGAGGCGCTGTTCACCGCGCTCGTAGGCGTGGGGCTCGCGACGGTCGCGCTCGCCGCCTTCACCCACTGGGGCGTCAACGAGGGCCTGGCCAACCTGCAGTTCATGCCCTGGGTCGGGTGGCCGGAGTGGGGTCTCGCGACGGCGATCATCGCCGTGCTCGGCCCGCTGCTGACGCTGATCCCGACACTCGTGCTCACGCGCAAATACCTCAAAGTCTGAGAGCGGTCGGTTAGCGTCGAGGGGTTCTCTTCCCCGAACACCCCCGAGGCTGACCGGTGCGAACCTTCCCCCGTGCCCCACGCCGCCGACCGGCGTCGGCGCGTGCACGCATGACCGCGACCCTGTCCCTGGCGGCGCTGGCGATCGGCTCCCTCGCCGTCCCGCAGGCCTTCGCGGACGACGACCTCAAGGAGCGCAAGCAGCGCGTCGAGAAGAGCATCGACCGGGCGCAGGACGAGCTGGAGCACTCCAGCAGCCGGGCCAACCGCGCCGCGCAGCGGCTGTCGAAGTCGCGCGAGCAGCTGGACGCCGCCCGAGCCGAGCTCGCTGCCGTCCGGGTCGACCTGACCGCCGCGCAGGCCCGCGACGCCGCCGCCCAGGACGCCCTGGACGCCGCGGTCGCCAAGCTCCAGCGCACCCGGGCCGAGGTCGCCGACGGGAAGTCGGAGATGGAGGACCAGCGCCGCGAGGTCGAGGACATGGTCGTCTCGATGTACCGCTCCGGCGACCCCGACCTGATCACCTTCGAGGCGCTGCTCAACGCCGAGACGCCCGGCGAGCTGGCCAGTGAGCAGACCGTGCGCGAGGCGCTGGTGGACGATCAGGAGGCGACGTACGACGCGCTGCGGGCATCCCAGGTGCTGCTGCAGGTGCGGGAGCAGCAGGTCGAGGAGGCCCGGGACGCGGTGCGGCAGCGCCGTGAGGAGGCCGCGCAGAACCTCGCCCGCACCGAGTCCCTGGAGCAGCAGGCCGTCACCGCCCGCGACGCCGTCTCCGACCTGGTGAGCGCCGACCGCCAGGCCCGTGCCCAGGCCGACCGGGTCCGGGCGGCCGACGCCGCCGAGCTGCGCCGGCTCGAGGCCAAGGAGCGCAAGGTGCGCGAGCAGATCCGGCAGCGGGCGCTCGCCGCGCTCCGCCGGGCGCGTGCGGCCAAGAGCTCCGCCGCCCAGCGCAGCGACTCCTCGGGGTTCTTCACCATGCCGGCCGACGGCTACATCTCCTCGCCCTACGGCTACCGCAAGCACCCGATCTACGGCTACTGGGGCCTGCACAACGGCACCGACTTCAGCAACGGCGGCCAGTGCGGCGGGCCGCTCTACGCCGCGGCCGACGGCACCGTGATGAAGCGGGAGTACACCTCGGTCTACGGCAACCGGCTCTACCTCGACTACGGGGTGGTCCGCGGCCGCGGCCTGGTCTCGATCTACAACCACGCCCAGCGCTACATCGTCGACGAGGGCGACCGGGTGAAGAAGGGGCAGGTCATCGGGTACGTCGGCACGACCGGCTGGTCGACCGGGTGCCACCTGCACTTCACGCTCCTGGAGAACGGCAGCTACGCCGACGCGATGAAGTGGTTCTGAGATTTTCCGCCCGGCTGGGATGATGGGCGGATGCCGAAGCAGCAGGGCCAGAAGATGATCGCGCAGAACAAGAAGGCGCGGCACGACTACCACATCGAGGACACCTGGGAGGCCGGGCTCGTCCTCATGGGCACCGAGGTGAAGTCGCTGCGGGAGGGCCGCGCGTCCCTCGTCGACGGGTTCGTCGACGTCGAGCGCGGCGAGGCGTGGCTGCACAGCGTGCACATCCCTGAGTACGCCCAGGGCACCTGGACCAACCACTCCGCGCGCCGCCGTCGCAAGCTGCTGCTCAACCGCGCCGAGATCGACAAGATCGAGCGCCAGGTCAGCGAGAGGGGCCTGACCATCGTGCCGCTCGCGCTGTACTTCAAGGACGGCCGCGCCAAGGTGGAGATCGCCCTCGCTCGAGGCAAGAAACAGTACGACAAGCGGCAGACGCTGCGGGAGAAGCAGGCCAACCGGGAGAAGGTCGACGCCGTGCAGCGTCGGCTCAAGGGGTACCGAGACTGATGCCCGTGGCCTCCGCGCCGGAGTTCGCCCGCGGGCTCGGGCTGGCCGGCCTGTTCGACCTGCACACCCACTTCATGCCGCCCAACGTGACGGCCAAGGTGCGCGCCCAGTTCGACTCCGCCGGCCCGCTCATCGGGCGCCCGTGGCCGTTGGTCTACATCAACGAGCGCGGCCGGCGCACCGACGAGCAGCTCGTCGAGACGCTGCGCGGGCTGGGCGTGCGCCGCTTCACCGCGCTGTCCTACGCCCACCGGCCGGGCATGGCCGAGTGGCTCAACGACTGGGCCGCCGGCTTCGCCGCCGAGGTCCCCGAGGTCCTGCACTGCGCCACCCTCTACCCCGAGGACGGGGCGGGGGAGTACGTCGCGTCCCGGGTCGCCGACGGCGCCCGGGTGTTCAAGGTGCACGTGCAGGTCGGGAACTTCGACGTCCGCGACCCGCTGCTCGACGACGCCTGGGGCGTGCTGGCCGAGGCCTCGACCCCGGTCGTGCTGCACGCGGGCAGCGGCCCCGTCCCCGCGACGTACACCGGACCCGCCCCGGTCGCCGACCTGCTCGCGCGGCATCCCCGGCTGCGCCTCGTGATCGCGCACGCCGGCGCCCCGGAGTACTGCGAGTTCCTCAAGCTGGCCGAGCGACACGACCTGGTCGGGCTGGACACGACGATGGCGTTCACCGACTTCTTCTCCGAGATGGGCGGGGCCTATCCCGCCGACCTGCTGCCGCGGCTGCGCGACCTCGGGCTGGCCGGCAAGGTGTTCCTCGGGTCGGACTTCCCGAACATCCCCTATCCCTACGAGCACCAGCTCGAGGCGCTGGCCCGGCTGGAGCTCGGCGACGCATGGCTGCGCGCGGTCTGCTGGGAGAGCGCGGCGAGGGTCCTGGGGGAGTGAGCGCGTTGCATGAGGACTCCCTCATGCAGCGCTCACGGTCGTCTCACGGCCGGCGAGCAGAGTCTCTCCTGTCACCGAGACCACCGGCACCACCACCGAGGAGAGAGACATGAACAGCATCCTGCGCCGTACCGCCGCCACCCTGGGCACCACCGCCCTCGTCGCGACGCCGCTGACCCTGATGACGGCCTCTCCGGCCGCCGCCGCCGACCGTGAGTTCAGCTACGGCGGCGCCCAGGTCGAGTACGACGTGGAGAAGGACGACGGCCGCTTCGAGGTCGAGGTCGACGTCGACGACGCCAAGCCCGGCACCCGCTGGGTCATCACCCTGTGGCACGACGGCAACCGCTACTACCACCGGACCCGCACCGCCGACAGCGACGGCGACATCGAGGTGCAGCGGAGCCGCGCCAACACCAAGGGCAAGGACGTCTTCAAGATGCGGATCAAGAAGGTCGGCGGCCCGGCTGCGCAGACCCGCACCATCACCCGCTACTGAGCGACCCACGCACCACCACACGACGGGCACGTCCTTCGGGGCGTGCCCGTCGTTCGTCTCGTGCGGTGGCGGGTCGCCGGTGTTGTGATGTGGGCCTCCGACTCCCACTGAGAGGTAGCTCACGTGCGCACACGCCTGCTCACCGCCGCCGCGGCGGCCGCGACCCTGACCATGACCGGCCTGGTCGCAGCGCCGGCCACCGCCAGCACCGGCGGCACCGTCGACAGCGCGAACCAGTACTCCGCGGTCGGCATGATCGCGTTCTACTCCGACGGCGGCCGCTACCGCTGTACGGCGACCCTGGTCGACTCCGACACCCTGCTCACCGCCGCGCACTGCACCGACGGCACCGACGGGGCGACCGCGGTCAGCTTCGACTGGTTCATCGACGACGCCCCGCCGGCCGACCTGCCGGTGGCGAGCGACCCGGAGGCGGGCTACACCGACGCCGAGATCGAGTCGGCGGGCTGGCTGTCGGGGACGGCGTACACCTCGCCGGACTACTCCGACTTCACCGACATGGCGAACTGGAACGACTACGGCGTGATCGAGCTCGACGAGCCGGTCACCGGCATCGAGCCGATGAGCATCGCCCCGGTCGGCACCCTGGACGCGATCCCGACCTCGCAGCTGCGCAAGACCCTCTTCCGCGCCGTCGGCTACGGCACCGAGGTGCGCAAGGCCGAGGAGGGCCCGCAGA
Source organism: Nocardioides rotundus (assembly GCF_019931675.1). GTDB lineage: Bacteria > Actinomycetota > Actinomycetes > Propionibacteriales > Nocardioidaceae > Nocardioides > Nocardioides rotundus. The sequence goes on along the minus strand of NZ_CP082922.1, from coordinate 3,024,411 downwards.
AGCCGACCCCGATGAGCTACCCGATGGTGCGGCGCTACGTCGACATGCCGGGCCAGAAGCTCACCCCGCAGATCCTGCAGACCAACGGCAACCCCAACGACACCGCCGGCACCGGCGGGACCTGCTTCGGCGACTCCGGCGGCCCGCTGCTGCTCGACGGCCAGATCGTCGGCGTGACCAGCTTCGGCTATACCTCCAACTGCCGCTACATCGACGGCTACCAGCGCGTGGACATCCAGATCGCGCAGGACTGGCTCAGCCAGTACGTCGACGGCCTGTGAGCCCGACCCGCGCCGGCCGCCGCCGGGGGAACAACCGGGCGGCGGCCGGCGTTGGGACGACGTACAATGAACACCGCACGGCGATGCCGTGCGCGTTGACAACTCCAGAGGGGCTGATCGGTTTCGACTTGGGACGTTAGTTCCAGGAGAAGCGGGTCGAGAAGCCAGCGTCATCTCGTTAACGATCGCTGGAAACCACAAGTGCCGACTCTAAGCGCACTGACTTCGCTCTCGCTGCCTGATTGCAGTGATCGAAGGGTCTGACCGGGCATCCGTCTCCGTCCCGGATCCAGGCCTCATCTAGGAGACTTGCTGGTCACTCCCTGTCGCAGGGGATGACCGGGACTCTCTCTGCGACTGGGCCTGTCGGCGACCCTGTCCGTGGGAGCGCCGGGGCCGAGCAGAACGACCACCCACGGACTGCACCCGGAGAAGACCTGGTTCGACGCTCGAGGACGCGGGTTCGATTCCCGCCAGCTCCACGTTCCGCAGAATGGCCCCTGACCTGCACGCATGCAGGTCAGGGGTCATTCGTATGCGTCGGCGTCAACAAGCCCGTCAACGCTCCTGAGTGAGGGGCGGCGGTGCAACCCGCCGCCTCCCACCTGACGCCGACGCCGCCGCCCGGCGTTTGGGCACCGGCGGCTGCCCTCCGTAGGCTGGACCGCCGTCATGTAACGCACAGATCGGTCACCTTGTCGAGCGTCACGGCACTCGACAGGCCGACCGACTTCTCGACAAGTTCGTACGACGCCCCGCGCCGCCCCCGAGAGGCCTCACACCCGTGACTCAGCACGTCCAGACCCACGACAACACCGTGACCGTCCACCTCGGCCGCGAGGAGCTGGTGATCCGCCAGCGCTACGAGACGATCGGGATCATCAACGACATCCTGATCGGCCTGTGGTTCCTGGTCGGCAGCTTCTTCTTCCTCAACACCTCCCTGGTCGAGGCCGGCACCTGGCTGTTCATCCTGGGCAGCATCGAGATGCTGATTCGCCCGGTCATCCGGTTCGCCCGGCGAGTGCACCTGAACCGCTTCCACCCCGGCACCCCCGGCGTGGGCGCGAGCCACGACTTCTGAGCCGCCCGCGGGCCGGCTCGGCGCCTAAGCCCGGGAGGTTCCCAGGGAATCCGGTCGCTTCCCGGCTGAAACTTCAGCCGGACAGTGACACGATCCCCGGTGCACCGGGGAAACGTCCCCCGCCCGGCAGACTGACCCCATGCAGCAGCTGCGAGTGGTCTGCCCGACGGCCCAGGGTCCGGAGGTCGTGGGCATGTTGGAGCAGCACCCGGGGACGGCGCTGGTCACCCGGGTGCCCGGCGCCCCGGAGGGCGCGGTGGCGGACGTGGTCGAGGCGCTGGTCGCGCGGGAGGTCGTCGAGGACGTCCTGGACCGGCTGACCGACCTCGGCGTCGATCGCACCGGGGGAGTGACGCTGCAGGACCTCGACCTGATGGTCTCGGTGCCCGGTGAGGAGGCGGAGAAGGCGGCTCCCGGGGACGCCGTCGACGCGGTGATCTGGGACCAGCTGGTCGCGACGACCGGCGACGACAGCGCCATCACCCCGATGTACCTCGCCTTCCTCGTCATCGCCTGCCTGCTGGCCGCCCTGGGCGTGGTGACGGAGTCGCCGGAGACGATCGTCGGCGCCATGGTGGTCGCCCCGGACTTCGGCCCGCTCGCGGCCTTCGCCGTGGGCGTGGTCGGCCGCCGGAGGGACCTCGTACGACGCGGGGTCACCGCCCTGCTGGTCGGCTACCCCCTCGCGATCGCCGTGACCGCGGCCTGCACCCTGCTCGCCCAGGCGCTCGGGCTCTTCGACCCCGGCGTGGTGGCGAACCTGGAGGAGGTCTCCTTCGTCTACCACGTCGGCCCGGCGTCGGTCGCGGTCGCGCTCCTCGCCGGGGCGGCCGGGATGCTCGCCCTGACCTCGCAGAAGTCGGCGACCCTGATCGGGGTGTTCATCTCCGTCACCACCGTCCCGGCAGCCGGCTTCGCCGCGGTCGCGATCGTGGCGGGCGACTGGAGCCACGCCGGCCGGGCCCTCCTCCAGCTGCTGGTCAACCTCGCCGGGGTGGCGATCGCGGGGGTCGTCGTACTCCACCTGCGCCGCAGCCGGATGGGCACGCTGCATCACGAGAGGCTGCGATGACCGACTGCCTGTTCTGCCGGATCGTCGCGGGCGAGGAGCCCGCGGCGAGGGTGCTGGCCCGCGACGGCTTCACCGCCTTCCTCGACGTACGGCCGGTCTTCAAGGGGCACGTCCTGCTGGTCCCTGACGAGCACGTCGTCACCCTGCCCGACCTCCCGGCGGCCGAGCGCGACCCGTTCCTCGCCCTCGGCCAGCAGCTGTGCACCGCGATGGTCGAGGAGCTCGGCGCGCAGGGTCTTGTTAACTGCACTCTCTCAGGTGGCTCGTCGTGGGAGATTCCGGGCGCAGGGAAAGCAGCGGCGTAGTGGACTTGTGCCTCTTCTGTTCGATCATCGCCGGGGACACTGCGGCCCACGTCGTGCTCGATGAACCCGAAGTCTTCGGGTTTCTCGACGCTCGCCCAGTATTCAAGGGTCACGTGCTCGTCGTACCGCGCGAGCACCACGCAACGATGACGGACCTGCCGTCACCCTTGTTGGCGACCCTGTTCGGGGCGGTGCAACGTGTTGCGTCGGCCGTTCCGGCAGCACTCGGGTCGACGGGAACCTTCGTCGCCGTGAACAACGTTGTCAGCCAGTCGGTGCCCCATGTGCACGTCCACGTGGTCCCACGAACGAAGGGGGACGGCCTGCGGGGCTTCTTCTGGCCTCGCACCAAGTACGCCGACGACGAGGCGGCCACCTACGCACAGCGAGTTCGGACGGCACTGAAGTCGCCAATCTGAGTGGGGGCGAACATCCGCCAAGCCCAACAATCCACAGACCGTGACTGAGCGGGCGCCGAAATGTCGGTGCCCTCCGGCAGGGTCGGGTTCGTTGGGCACGCCGGGGATGGCTGTTAGTGCAGGGCGGGGTCGAAGCACCCATCCGCGAGGATGCCCGGCGCGGCGACCAACGTGCGCACCCTCGGCGTTAGGTGGGGCTTGGCGACATAGAGCTCGTCCACGTCACAACGTCGTCCAGGGAGCGCCGCGACAGAGAGAAGATCTGAAGTGAAAAGGTTCGACACGCAGGACAGTTGGATCTCAGATGAGATCTACTTCGCTAACGTCAACGCCGTGACGATGACGACAGCCTCCCCCCTCCGCCCCGAGAACGATGTTCTTCCACTCCCCGAGACGCCCGGCGGCTTCAAGACGGTCCTCGCGGATCCGCCCTGGCGGTTCACCAACCGGACCGGCAAGGTGGCTCCTGAGCATCGACGGCTGGACCGCTACTCGACGATGACCCTTGACGCGATCAAGAACATCCCTGTCTCCACGGTTGTGGCCGACAACGCCCACCTGTACCTGTGGGTGCCGAACGCGCTACTCCCCGACGGGATGGCTGTGATGAAGGCATGGGGATTTCGCTACGTGTCCAATATCGTTTGGGCAAAACGCCGCAAGGACGGCGGGCCGGATGGTCGCGGTGTTGGCTTTTACTTCAGGAACGTCACCGAGATCCTTCTATTTGGTGTCCGCGGGTCGATGCGCACGCTGAGCCCTGCCCGCAGCCAGGTCAACATGATCGAGACCCGCAAGCGGGAGCATTCTCGCAAGCCAGACGAGCAGTACGACCTGATCGAGGACTGCTCGCCCGGCCCGCATCTGGAACTCTTCGCGCGCCACCCTCGGGAGGGTTGGACCGTGTGGGGCGACGAGTCCGATGAAGGCGTGACCCCACGTGGGCAGGTCCACCGTGGGTACGCGGGCGGGCCGATCCTGGCCCCGGTTCTAGAGCCCCACGAGCGACTGAATCCCGGAACCAAGGAGACTGTGGGTGCGTCACTGCGATCCGAGTACGAGCGAGGGTCGAGCATTCGTGACCTCGCGGCTCAGACCGGATACTCGATTGGTCGCATTAGGACGTTGCTGACCGACGCGGGCACAACTTTCAGGGACCCAGGGCGACACGCCTGATCCGAAGCATTCCTGCCAAGGTGGACGTCCATCTCGGGCAGACTGTCTGCCGTGCCCCCAATCCCCAGCCTCGGTGCCATCTCTTTCACCAAGTTCACCTCACCCGAGGCGACAGTCGATGTGCTGAGCAAGATCGTGCCGGGGACGACTACGGGCAGCGAGGTCGAGGCAGCGCTCGGGGCAGCCGGTCAGGCGGAGCCGTTGTGGAACGACCTGGTTGCCTACGAGCCACCGCTGGCCAATCCCAGGGCTCCGGCGGGTTCACAGATCGTGGTGGACAATGAATTGTTGCGTGCGGCGCGGGACGAGCGGGGTGATCGATACCTCTTGCTCTGGGTTGCGCTCAACCTGGCTGACCCGCGGCTCGATGATGTCGTTCGCGAAGTCCTCACGGATAGCAACGGTCGCTTGAAGCCCAGCGCCGTGAACGCCACCGCCCTGAATGCAACGCTCGATAAGCGCAACAACGACAGTGACGACGAACTGCCGCACGGCACCAAGGCGACCTCCAACATTCTCAGCCTGCTGGAGCGCTGCCAGGTGATCGACCCGAAGAAGCACGGGGGGTCAATCGTGGGTGTCGAGCGGACGCTGCCTACGCGCCATGCCGTGCCAGGTGCGGTCACGCTGATCGGCGAGCGTCTGGCCGACCGCGGCTTCGCCGCTCTTCCGGGCCGAGCAGTCGACCTCGCACTCAGCATCGGAGCCAACGCTTGGCTCAACCTGTCACCAGGGGAGTTCCGCGAGGCGTACGAGTCCGCGGGACTAGCGACGCAGGCTCAGAGCACCCGCGCCGACATCCCCGACGAACTCGCGGAACTGGCGTCGCAGTTGCGCCGCAAGGGCCAGGTCGTGCTCCAAGGACCGCCTGGCGCAGGAAAGACCTACGTGGCCAAGCAATACGTGGGCTGGGCGACCGCGAGCCGCATCGAGGAGAGCCGCCTCCAAGCGATCATCGACGGACTACCCGCAAACGAACGCAACGTGCCAGGCATCGCCAGCGAGGTAGAGCGCCGGGGCCTGACCGGGCTATGGGACATCGTGCAGTTCCATCCAGGCTACGACTACACCGACTTCGTTCGGGCCCTGGTCGCCCAGCCGCATGGCGAGGGAGTCACCTTTGTCCCGCAGCACCGCATCCTGAGCCTCATCTCAGCGGTAGGCGCCGAACTCGCCGCCCGCGGTTACGATATCGAGCTGGTCCTCGTGCTTGATGAGATCAATCGTGGCGACATCCCCAACATCTTCGGCGAATTGCTTTACGCGTTGGAGTATCGCGGCGAGGCCGTCGCCACGCCTTACTCGGTCGATGGCGACGCGTCGTTGACGATCCCAGGCAACCTTCGCCTTCTTGGCACAATGAACACGGCCGATCGCAGTATCGCGGTCATCGATTATGCACTGCGACGACGCTTCGTGTTCCTCGATGTGTCAGCAACCGATGAGCCAATCCGATCCTTCGCGTTCGACAACGACCAGACCCGCCACGCGGCCCTGTGGCTCCACGCCACGACTGCCGAGGCGCTGGGCGATGCGCCGTCAGGGTTGCAGGTCGGCCCCTCCTACTTCATGGCCGAGCCAGACGGCGCATACAGCAGCCTGGATGTCCTGGCGGCACGGTACGTCTACGAGGTTCTCCCGCTGCTCGGCGAGTACGAGATGGAAGGCGAGGTAGACCCAAGCGTCATCGCCGGACTTCGGCAGGCCCTGGGCTTGTCTGCCGGTTCCCCTCAGCGCGCCCACGCCGATGAACTCGCAGACCATCTGGCGACCCAGCCGTGGATCGCGGTTACCGCCACGCCTGAGAGTGACGACGAGGCGTGACGCACCTAATAGAAGTGCGTGAGCACGGGAGAGTGCCCGTGGCGGAGGAGGTTGTCGCGGCGATACCGAATGAGTTCTGGAAGAGCGCCGACTGCGAGGTGACCAAGAGCGCTGCTGACGACACCTGGATACTCCGAGCGGGTAACAGTGTCGGCGTCACCCGCTCACGCGCACCGATCGGAGACGTGACCCTTCAGGTCCGCCCCAAACTCGACGCCGCCGACGTGTTCTTCTTGGCGGACTACGCCTACGAGCAACGCCACGAGCCCCTCAAGCTCCTCGATCACGACGACGTCGACCTCGACGCCGTGCTGCGAGACCCCTCTGCATGTCTCCTGGTCTGGCAGGCGCGGGCAATCCGAGACTTCGCGGCTCGCTGGTTGCGGCGCGACTACCAAACAACCGCCCGAGTGCTCAACGCCAAGGTGAAGGGCAAGATCCTCGTCAGCCGCTACGTCCCCAATCACCTCGCTGTGGGCGATGCTGCGAGCATCCCGTGCCGAGTTCAAGAACGAACACAGGACACCCCGAACAACCGAATATTGAAAGCGGGCCTGCGCTACATCGCCGCTGTCAGCCACAGCCTGCCGGTGCCCGCGGCCCGGCGTGCCGTTCTCAGGCAGGTCAACGCCACCCTGCCGCTCTTCGCGCAAGTCTCCGACATCCGCGTCTCTGCCAGCGACATCCGAGCCACCTCTACACGCGGGCCACAGCGCCACTACGCCAAAGTGCTGAGTGCAACTCTCGGGCTCCTCCAAAACCGCCTCATGGGAGACGATCTCGGCACCGCTCAGTCGACCTCTGCATTCATGTGGCGCATGCCGATTCTGCTCCAGGAGGCAGTCCGTGGCCTCATGCACTCAACGCCCGGTCTGATTCTGGCGCCCGACAAACCCGGAACCGCTCGAATTCATGACGCGGATGGGAAGAGCAGAAGGTCGTCGAAGGTTGACCCCGACTTGGTACTGCGGGTCGACGGCGGGCGGACCCTGCTCATCGACACCAAGTACAAGGACGTCCTGCCCAGCAGTCACAAGGTTGACGACGAGCATGTGACCACAATCGGCGAGCGACATCGCATCAAGATCAGCCGATCCGACATCTACCAGGTCGTGGCGTACCGCCAACACGAGGACTGGCCGGATTCCACCGCCACGCTCCTCTACCCCTTGGTCCTTGCCGCGGGCGACGCTCTTCCCGCTCCGATGGAAGTTCGCGGATTCGGGGCGCCCGTCTCGTTGCTCTTCATGGACATCGGCAGGAACGCAGCGGCGAACCTCTCTGCCTTCTTCGAGGCCCTGCGGACCGTCAGTGAGCAGAGATCAGCCTCGCTGGCTGTCTGAGCAACGTCCCGGCGGCGGGTCGTCCGTGGACCTGGCGCGCCGTCACAGGAGTGTCGGCGGCGTCTGCGAAGTTTGGTGCGTGGACGGTTACGAGGTTTGCCCGGATGATCGCCGTCGTCGGCGAGTCGCTCACTCGAAATCACATTGTTGTAATTATGTGTGATAATGGTGCTGCGCCCGAATCTCGGGTGTCCGTTCCGGGCGGCTACCCGGGTAGGAGGAGACATGCCGCGAGGCAAGCCACCGCAGGTGCCCAAGAGGGGCGGCGGTACGCAGGAGCGCGACCGCAACAAGGATGGTCGTTGGCGCGAGAAGCGCGACGACGCCGGCAAGAAGAAGGGCAGCAAGTAGGCCCGGGGAAGGGCCTACAAGGAGCGGTCGGGACAGTGAAGTTGTCCCGACCGCTCGCCGTCTCACACTACCCAAGGGATGCCAAGGTCTCTGGGTGCGGTCGCGGTCCAATCGAGGGGTGACCAGGTGCAGACAAGCTCCTTCGTGGCCATCAACAACGTGGTCTCCCAGTCGGTGCCGCACCTGCACCTTCACGTCGTGCCGCGAACCAAGGGGGACGGGCTGCGGGGGTTCTTCTGGCCGCGCACCCGGTACGCCGACGGCGAGGCGGAGGAGTACGCCGCCCGCTTGCGGCGCCACCTGGACTGATCCCGCCAAGACCGCCCGAGCGGGGCCGAACGCTGTTAGGTTCCCCAGTCATGAACCGGACACGTCTCGGGGCCGCTGTGTTCGCCCCCGCCCTGCTCCTGACCCTCCTCGTCGGCTGTGGCTCGGGCGGCGGCTCCGACGAGCCCTCGGGCGACTCCGCCTCCTCCGAGTCGTCCTCGGCGGCCGAGGACTCCTCCGGCGGCTCGTCGGAGGAGGCGAGCGACTCCGCGGACTCGGGCAACCGGGTCTCGGGTGACGGCGTCTCCTTCGCGAAGCCGGAGGGCTGGATCACCCTCGAGGCCGACGACCTCACCCAGCAGGCCGAGGGCAACTCCGACGTCGCCGAGGCCGCCCGGCAGATGAACCTGTCCCCGGAGGAGCTCACCCAGGCGATGGGCCAGGCCAGCGTCTTCCTGATCGACCCGGAGGGCGGCAACGGCACGTTCGCCGACAACATCAACGTGCTCGCCCCCGGCGGCACCAAGCCGCCGGACTCGGTGATCGAGCAGCAGTTCTCCCAGCTCGGCGCCACGGTGCAGGACCTGCGGACCGAGGACAGCGACCTGGGCGAGGTCACGGTCGTCAGCTATGTCCTGCCGGTCGCCGCCGGCAAGGTCCAGGGGGTCTCGCTGATCATGGAGCCCCAGGGACAGACGGTGAACGTCACCGTCAGCACCACCGACCGGGACACCAGCACGGAGCTCGCTGACGGCATCCTCGGGTCGCTGCAGGCCGACGACAGCGGACAGTGAGCGCGCCGGCGGGTGTGTGTGGTCGGCTGTTAGGTTGCGCAGCATGCGCACGTCACGCCTCTCGGCCGCCCTCGTCGCCTCCGCCCTCCTCCTCGCGGGCTGCGGCTCGGACGCCGAGGAGCCGGCCGGCGGCTCGGGAGAGTCGAGCTCGAGCGAGACCTCCAGCGACGGCGCGAGCGCCGCGGGCCCGGTCTCAGCCGGCGGCATCGCCTTCCAGCCGCCCGAGGGCTAGCAGGTCGTCGGCGACGAGCAGGGCGCTCTCGGGGTGGGTGAGGCGGCCCGGCGGCTCGGCACCGACCAGCAGGCCGTGCAGAAGGCGGTGGACAACACCGAGCTCCTCATGGTCGACCCCGACGCGGAGGGCGAGTTCGGGGACAACCTGAACGTCCGGTCGCTGACCGGCACGATGCCGACGAAGAAGGAGCTGCGCCAGCAGCTCGGCGGCATCCAGGGCACCGTCACCGACATCCAGACCACCGACACCGACGCCGGCGAGACCATGGTCGCGACGTACACCATGAACGGGCCGGTCGACGCCTTCGGCAGCGAGATCTTGGTGCCGGTGGGGGAGCAGGTCGCGATCCTCACCATGATGACCGGCGACGAGAGCCGCACCCTCGACCTCACCGACGGGGTCGTGAGCTCCCTGGACGCCGCGCAAGACGGCCAGTAGACCCCCGTCGGTTCGGCTGACGGGAGGCGCGCGGCGCACTAGCCTGAGGCGCATGGTCCTGCGCCGTCTCGGCTCCCTGGTCGCCCTGGTCGTGCTCGCCGTGCTGGCGGGGCCGCTGCCCGCGCACGCGGCGCAGCCCACCGCCCTCACCGTCACTGCCGGGCCGGCGGCCTTCGCCGGGGAGGACAGCAGCGTCGCCGTCCGGCTCACCACCGGCGACGGGGCCGGCGTCCCGGGCGCGACCGTGCAGGTCGAGCGCCGCATCGGGGGCACCTGGCAGCCCTTCACCGCCCTGACCACCGACGCCCAGGGCGCGGCGTCCGCACCGGTGACCCTGCGGCGGGTCGCCGCGGACAACGTCCTGCGCGCCCGGTTCGCCGGGACCGCCACCCACGCCGGTTCGCAGAGCACCGCCACGCAGCTGCTGCTCAAGCGGCGGGTGTCCACGGTGGGCCTCGGCGCCCCGGCCACGCTCGTCGACGGGCGCGCGGCCACCCTGACGATCGAACGGGTGGCGGGCAACGGCGAGCAGGTGCCCGGCACGGTGCGGCTCGATGTACGGCGACCCGGCGGAGACTGGCAGCGGCACTCCTCGGTGCGCCTGGGCAGCGCGGGCCGGACCACGGTGACCGTGCGTCCCACCACCGACACCCGCTGGCGGGTCGTCGCCCCGCGCCTGGACTGGGTGGAGGCGGACGTCTCGCCCACCCGCTTCATCGACCTGCTGCCCTCCGGCGAGCCGGTGCGGCTGCCCGCCGACGCGCCGCGGCCGCGGATCTCCCTGCCGGCCCAGCCTCGCGCCGTCGGGGAGGGACCCAACGCGGTCGTCAGTCGGATCCCGGACGGGATCTGGCGGAACATGGTCGGTCGCAGCTGGCACCGCGGCTGCCCCGTGGGCCGTGCCGGGCTCCGCCTGGTCCGGGTGAACTACTGGAGCTACAGCGGATGGCGTCGCCGTGGCGAGCTCGTCGTCGCCGCGGGCGCGGCCGACAACGTGGCCCGGGCGATGAGCTCGCTCTACCGGCAGGACATCCCGTTCCGGTCGATCTACCGCGTGGACCGGTTCGGCTGGTCCGACCGGCTCCAGGGCGCCAACGACTACAAGTCCATGCAGGCCGGCAACACCTCGGCGTTCAACTGCCGCTCCGTCGTCGGCCGTCCGGGCATCCGCTCGCCGCACGCCACCGGGCGCGCGCTCGACCTCAACACCTGGGAGAACCCCTACCACTCCGCCGACGGCTGGGTGCCGAACCGCTGGTGGGCCTATCGCTCCCACGGGCGGGTCGCCTGGCGCAGCCGCTCCCACCCGGTGGTCTCCACGATGGCCGGTCAGGGCTTCCGGTGGACCTACGGCGTCCAGGACTCCCAGCACTTCGACCTCGGCTCCGGATCGGGCCGGGCGGTCATCGACCCGCGCTGTGTGGACGTGATCTGCGACTGACCCCTCCCGGGTGCCGAGCGGCCCTGCGCCTAGGGTGGCCCCTGCACACACCCCGGAGCAGAGGAGACCTCAGATGGGCCGTTTCGACGGACGAGTCGCGATCGTGACCGGAGCCGCGCGCGGCATCGGGTTCGGCATCGCCCAGCGCTTCGCCTCCGAGGGCGCCTCGATCGCCGTCCTCGACCTGGACGGGGACGCCGCCGCCGACGCGGCCGGCCGGCTGGAGCTGGCCGACGGGGCACGGGCGGTCGGCGTGGCCTGCGACGTCGCCGACGCCTCCTCCGCGGAGGCCGCGGTGGAGCAGGTCGTCGCCGACCTGGGCGCCGTACACATCCTGGTCAACAACGCGGGCGTCACCCGCGACAACCTGCTGTTCAAGATGACCGAGGACGACTGGGACACCGTCATGGGTGTGCACCTCAAGGGCGCGTTCAACATGACCAAGGCGGCCCAGAAGCACTTCGTGGAGCAGAAGTACGGCAAGGTGCTCAACCTCTCCAGCGTCTCCGCGCTGGGCAACCGCGGCCAGGCGAACTACTCCGCGGCGAAGATGGGCATCCAGGGCTTCACCCGCACCCTGGCCCTCGAGCTGGGCCCGTTCGGCGTCAACGCGAACGCCGTCGCGCCGGGCTTCATCGTGACCGAGATGACCGACGCCACCGCGCGCCGGCTGAAGATGGAGCCCGAGGAGCTGCAGCGGCTCAACGCCGAGAGCACCCCGGTGCGCCGGGTCGGCCAGCCCGAGGACATCGCCGCCGCGGCGGCGTTCCTGTGCAGCGACGAGGCGTCCTTCATCACCGGCCAGACGCTGTACGTCGACGGCGGGCGCAAGGTCGGCTGAGTCCCGCGTGTCCCTCGTGTCACGGGGCACACCGACCTCCACACTGGACGCAACTGCTCACGACCCTCCCAGGAGTCTCGACGTGCGTCATCCTGCCCGCCTCTCCCTGGCCGCGCTCACCGTCGCCGGCCTGCTGCTCTCCGGTTGCTCCGGCGACGCCAACGGCTCGGGGGAGGCGCAGCCGGCCAGCCAACAGACCCAGGACGGCGGCGTGTTCGCCTCGACCTGGCCGCTGACCGGCCTGAACGCCAAGGGCGACCAGCAGACCGCTCAGGACCACCCGATCCTGGTGGCCAAGATCGACAACAGTGGCAGCGCCCAGCAGTCCGGCCTCTCCGACGCCGACCTGGTGGTGGAGGAGCTGGTCGAGGGCGGCACCACCCGCCTCGCGGCGTTCTTCTACTCCACGATGCCCGACGAGGTCGGTCCGGTCCGGTCGATGCGCGCCAGCGACATCGGCATCGTCCCCGAGGGTGCCCGGATCGTCACCAGCGGTGCCGCGCCGGTGACGATCAAGCGGGTGAAGGACGCCGGCATCACCTTCTACGGCGAGGGGGCCAAGGGGTTCTACCGGTCGAGCTCGCAGGCCGCGCCGTACAACCTGTTCAGCCGGCTCTCCGAGCTCGCGGACTCGATCAAGGTCAAGACCACCCGCCCCGACGACTACCTGGAGTGGGGGACCGCGCAGGACCTGCCCCAGGGCGTGCCCGCGACCACGGTCTACGCCGACTTCGGCAGCCACACCTCGCAGTGGAACTTCGACAAGTCCTCCGGCCGGTGGAACAGCCCCACGAGCAACGCTCGTCAGGGCGATGAGTTCCCCGCCGAGACGGTGCTCGCGCTCAAGGTGCGCGTGGGCGACGCGGGCTACAAGGACCCGGCCGGCTCCTTCGTGCCCGAGACCAAGTTCGAGGGCAAGGGCGAGGCCCTGCTCTTCCACGACGGCCGGATGGTGCGCGGCACGTGGAGCAAGGACGGGCTCAAGGGGCCGATCAAGCTGACCACCAAGTCCGGCAAGCTCACCGTGCCCGCCGGCCGCGTCTTCATCGAGCTGGTGCCCGCCAAGGAGGGCGGCGTCCGCTGGGAGAAGTGAGGCTCACTCCTCGGTGACCTCCGGCTCCGAGTCGGGCTCAGGCTCCGGCTCGGAGTCGGCCAGCAGGCGCAGCGCGCCCAGGATCACGCTGATCGCGGTCTCCACCCGCTCGCTCTCCCCGGCGGGGTCGGGGGCGGTGGCGACGGTCGCGCCGGCCGAGCTCATCGCGCCGAAGAAGATGCGGCCGAAGGTCTGCTGCATCTCCTCGTCGAAGTCCCACCGATCGGCGCCGAGCACCCCGCGCACGATCTCGAGCACGATGGCGTAGGTGGAGCGCTCCTGCTGCTCGCGGAACCGCTCGTAGCCGAGGACCGCCGGCCCCTCCTGGATCACGATGCGGCGGTACGACGGCTCCTGGACGATCGCCAGGAACGAGCGCAGGCCGGCGGACGCCTTGTCCCAGGGGTCCTTCTCGTCGCGTACGGCGGTCCGGATCGTCTCGGCCGCCTCGCCCTCGACCCGGTCCACGACCGCCTCGAAGAGCGCCGCCTTGCCGCTGAAGTGGTGGTAGAGCGCCCCCTTGGTGACCTGGGCGCCCGCCACGATCTGGTCCAGTGAGGTGGCGGAGAAGCCCTGCGCGGTGAACAGCCCCTGGGCCACCTCGACCAGGGTCCGTCGGGTGGAGGCCCGTCCCCGGCCCGCCGAGGGGACCCCGGAGGGGAGGAACTTGGCGCGTTTCGCGGCGGACATCCCCGCAGCATAGGACGGCGTACGCCGCCTGTGCGCGAGGTCACGGTGCGTCGGGTTTGGGTGGCCCCGCGACGCTCGCATACTCTCGGTACGTACCGACGGTATGTGACCGCATGGGGCGGTCCACACCACTGAAAGGGGAACACCATGAACTGGGAGTCCCACCACCGGCGCGGCGAGACGCTGCGCCGCGTCGGCACCACCGCCGACGCCCGGCTCGACGGCCTCCTGCCGATGGACGTCGCCGGCGTCGCCGAGAACTTCCACGACGAGCTCGACCTGCTCGCGGCCCTGGTCCTGCGCTGGCACACCCGACTGTCCGGGCGCCTGGACGGGGTGCTGTCCGAGCAGCCGCTGGACCTGGAGACGGCCGTGGCCGCCGCATGGCGGCGTGCCGCGGACGAGATGCCCGGCGTCCGCCTGCTGATCGACCACTACCGCGAGCACCCGGTGGACGAGGCGATGGCCTCGGCCCTGGCCCGCTCCACGGACAAGGAGCGTGCCCTGCTGGCGGTCTCCGCGGGGCTCAGCGGCCCCGGCGACCCGCGGGCCGCGCGGGCCGGGGAGCGACTCGAGGGCCTCGCGCGCGAGGGCTGGCGCCCGTTGCGGGCGGCCCGGCCGGCGCGCGGCGCCCAGGGTGCCGGCTCGCTGGTCTCGCGCCTCAAGGCGGCACTCGTCGCCTGACCTTGGGGTGACCCGGTGGCCGGCGTCGACAGGGCATGATGGCCCCATGAGTGCGACGCCGGCGCCCGGGCTGCTCCTGGTCGCCTCGCCCGAGCTCCTGGACCCCAACTTCTCCGACACCGTCGTCCTGCTCCTCGACGCGGACGCCGACGGCGCCCTCGGCCTGGTGCTCAACCGTCCCTCGCCGGTGGCCGTGGCCGACGTGCTCGAGCCCTGGGGCGAGGTGGTCGGTGAGCCGGAGGTGCTCTTCCGCGGCGGGCCGGTCAGTCCCGACGGCGCGCTCGCGGTCGGCGTGCTCCGCGACAGCGGGGACGTGCCCGTGGGGTTCCGCTCCGTGGCCGGCCGCCTCGGCGTCGTCGACCTGGAGACCCCGGTCGAGCTGGTGAACGGGTCCCTGACCGGGCTGCGGGTCTTCGCGGGCTACGCCGGCTGGTCGGCGGGGCAGCTGGAGGACGAGATCGGCCGGGGCGACTGGTACGTCGTACCGTCGGAGGAGGTCGACGTCGTCCGACCCGACCTCACCGATCTGTGGCGCGACGTGCTGCGCCGGCAGCCGGGTCACCTGGCCTGGCACGCGACCCGCCCGGTGGACCCCGACCTCAACTGAGCCGGGTTAGGCTGGAGGGGTGAGCAACCCCAGCATCGGCTTCTCGCCCGGCAGCGACGTCCTGGAGGACCGTCGTACCGTCCCGACCGAGGATGGCGACCACGAGCGGTTCTCGCACTACGTGCCCAAGGACAAGCTCACCGAGGCGATGGTGATGGGCACGCCCGTCGTCGCCCTGTGCGGCAAGGTCTGGGTGCCGTCGCGCTCGCCGGAGAAGTTCCCGGTCTGCCCGGAGTGCAAGGAGATCTGGGAGACCATGCAGCCCGGCGGCGGAGACGGCGGAGGCAACGACGAGTGACGGGACGGCACCCGGATCCCAGTGCCGTCCCTCTGTCGCCCGCGTGGCCCGAACGGGCCGCCTGGGGCACGGCCGGTTCGCTGCGCGCCTGGCAGGCCGCGGCCATGCAGCGGTACGCCGACGCCGAGCCGCGTGACTTCCTCGCCGTCGCCACGCCCGGGGCCGGCAAGACGACCTTCGCGCTGACCGTCGCCTCCGACCTGCTGGCCCGGCGCAAGGTCGACCGGGTCGTGGTCGTCGCGCCGACCGAGCACCTGAAGGTGCAGTGGGCCGAGGCGGCGGAGAAGGTCGGCATCCCGCTGGACCCGAACTACGCCGCCGGCGCCGGCCGCACCGGCAAGGACTACCTCGGCGTCGCGGTCACCTATGCCGGGGTCGGGGTGAACCCGCTGGCGATGCGGGTCCGGGTGGAGCGGTTCAAGACGCTGGTCATCCTCGACGAGATCCACCACGCCGGGGACTCGATGTCGTGGGGCGAGGGCGTGCGCGAGGCCTTCGAGCCCGCGACCCGGCGGCTCGCCCTGACCGGCACGCCCTTCCGCTCCGACGTCAACCCGATCCCGTTCGTCGACTACGCGCCCGGCGCGGACGGCGTCCCCCGCTCGGTGGCGGACTACACCTACGGCTACGCCCACGCGCTCGCCGACCACGTCGTGCGCCCGGTGCTGTTCATGGCCTACTCCGGGACGATGGAGTGGCGGACCCGGGCCGGCGACGAGATCGCCGCCCGGCTGGGCGAGCCGATGACCAAGGACCAGACGGCGCAGGCGTTGCGGACCGCGCTCGACCCCAAGGGCGCCTGGATCCCCGCCGTGCTCGAGGCGGCCGACCGCCGGCTCTCGGAGGTGCGCCGCCACGTCCCCGACGCGGGCGGGCTGGTGATCGCCACCGACCAGGAGTCCGCGCGGGCCTACGCCGCCGTGCTGCGGAAGATCTCCGGCGAGGCGCCCACCGTGGTGCTCTCCGACGAGAAGGGCGCCTCGAGGAAGATCGCCGGCTTCAACGACTCCGACAAGCGCTGGATGGTCGCGGTCCGGATGGTCTCCGAGGGGGTCGACGTACCCCGCCTCGCCGTCGGCGTCTATGCCACCACGACCTCCACACCGCTGTTCTTCGCCCAGGCCGTCGGACGCTTCGTCCGCTCCCGCTCCCGGGGGGAGACCGCCTCGGTCTTCCTGCCCTCGGTGCCCTCGCTGCTGGGCTTCGCCTCGGAGATGGAGGTCGAGCGCGACCACGTCCTCGGGCGGACCGTGACCAACGAGGACGACGTCTTCGCCGCCGAGCAGGAGCTGATCGCGCGCGCCAACGCCACCGAGGCCGCCTCGGCCGAGGAGGACGGGCTGCTCTGGGAGGCGCTCGGCTCCAACGCGACCTTCGACCGGGTGCTCTACGACGGCGGTGAGTTCGGCCACTCCGGCGAGGTGCACGTCGGGTCGGAGGAGGAGATGGACTTCCTCGGGATCCCCGGCCTGCTCGACGCCGACCAGGTCCGCGAGCTGCTCCACCAGCGGCAGAGCGACCGGGCCAAGGCGCAGCAGTAGGCGCGTACGGCGGCCCCCGCGCCCGACACGGTGGAGGAGGTCACCACCCACGAGCAGCTCGCGGTCCTGCGCCGCGAGCTCAACGGGCTGGTCGGCGCCTGGCACCACCGCAGCGGCCAGCCGCACGGGGTCATCCACTCCGCGCTGCGCAAGCAGTGCGGCGGCCCCGCCGCCGCCGTCGCCTCCGCGGTGCAGCTGCGCGCCCGGATCGACGCGATCCGGGACTGGGCGGTCAAGCGCTCCTCCTGAGCTCCTTCGCCGGTCGAGCCCCCTCTCGGTGGTCGAGCTTGTCGAGACCACCCGGCCCCTTCGGTGGTCGAGCTTGTCGAGCCCTCCGCGTGGAGAACCCCCGGTCGTGTGCAGAAATGCACGCGTCCGGCGGGCGGCGGGGTGCATTGCCCCCGGTTGTGGTCGATTCTTCACGTCGGGGCTCGACCGGCGATGGTCTCGACAGGCTCGACCAGCGGTGCCAGGGCTCGACCGGCGATGCCAGGGCTCGACCAGCGGTGCCAGGGCTCGACCGGCGATGCCAGGGCTCGACCAGCGGTGCCAGGGCTCGACCAGCGACATCCCGGGGCGCGCGGCGCACAGCATCGCGCTGTGACGCCGGTCTCCCTAGACTCCGTCCATGCCCAGCGAGACCTCCCAGACCCTCGACCGGGGGCTTCAGGTGCTCGGCGTCCTCGCGTCGACCCCCGGAGGTCTCACCGTCACCGAGCTCGCGCACCGCCTGGGCGTGAACCGCACGGTCGTCTACCGGCTGGTGACCACGCTCGAGGGTCATGCCCTGGTACGTCGGGACAGCAAGGCCCGCTTGCACATCGGACTGGGCGTGCTCCAGCTCGCCTCGGGTGTCCAGCCGGTGCTCCGCGACCAGGCCCTCCCGGTGCTGCGCCGGCTGGCCGAGGACACCGGGTGCACCGCTCACCTGACCGTCGCCGACGGGGAGGAGGCGCTCGCCCTCGCAGTGGTGGAGCCGTCCTGGACCGACTTCCACGTCGCCTACCGGGTGGGCGCCCGACACCCGCTCCAGCAGGGCGCCGCGGGCAAGGCGATCCTGCTCGGGCGCCGGCGTGAGCGGGTGCCGTTCGCGCTCACCTCCGGCGAGCTGCAGTCCGGTGCCCGTGGGCTGGCGGCGCCGGTGCTCGGCGTCGACGGCCTCGAGGCCTCAGTGGGCATCGTGACGATCGGTGGCTCGATCGACGAGAGCGTCCTGGGGCCTCAGGTGGTCTCCGCCGCGGGCGCGATCGCGGCGCGCCTGGCCTGACCGCCCTACCCCGTGACGGCGGCGCGGGCGAGCGGCAGCACCCGGTGCCCGATCTGCGTGGCCAGGGCGATCACGGTGGTGGACCGGTCGATCCCCGCATGATCCAGCACCCGGTCGATCACCCGCTGCAGGTCGGCGTTGGACCGCGCGACCACCCGCGCCCACATGTCCCCGTCGCCGGTGATCGTGTAGGCCTCCAGCACCTCGGGGATCCGGGCCAGGTGTCCGGCCACCGCCTCGTGCCCGACCCCCTGGCGGATCGCCAGGGTGAGGAACGCGGTCACGGGGTAGCCGATCGCCTCGGGGGAGAGGACCGGACCCCACCCGGTGATGACGCCGGAGGCGGCCAGCTTGTCCAGCCGCGCCTGCACCGTCCCGCGGGCGACGCCGAGCCGGCGGGACGCCTCCAGGACGCCGATCCGCGGCTCGGCGGTGAACAGGTCGAGCAGTCTGCCGTCCAGGCCGTCCACGGGTCCTCCCAGTGCTAGACAGATTGACCAGCGTTTCGTCGTACTGTTGCACACTCTGCCCGCATCCGGGCAGGCTGGGGAGCATGACGACCGAGATCGCCTCCACCGGTGGAGCCCTGACGACCGACGAGATGAAGGCCGACCTGAGCCTGGAGCAGCTGCACCAGCTCGTGGGCCTGGTCGAGTACGACGCGGAGAACGACCCCTTCCCGGTCACCGGCTGGGACGCGATCGTCTTCTGCGTCGGCAACGCCACCCAGGCCGCGCACTACTACGCCAGCGCGTGGGGGATGGAGCTGATCGCCTACGCCGGCCCCGAGACCGGGCAGCGCGACCACAAGTCCTTCGTGTTGAAGTCCGGCTCGATCAAGTTCGTCCTCAACGGCGCGGTCTCCCCGGACAGCCCGCTGGTCGAGCACCACCGCAAGCACGGGGACGGCGTCACCGACATCGCCCTGGAGGTCCCCGACGTCGACCAGTGCATCGCCCAGGCGGTCAAGGCGGGCGCCACAGTCGTCCGGCAGCCGGAGAACGTCTCCGACGAGCACGGCACGGTCCGGATCGCGGCGATCGCGACGTACGGCGAGACCGTGCACACCCTGGTCCAGCGCACCGTCGACGGACAGACCTACGCCGGGCCCTACCTGCCGGGGTACGTCGCCGCCGCGCCGCGCTGGAGCAAGCGCGACGGCGAGCCGAAGCGCCTCTTCCAGGCGCTTGACCACATCGTCGGCAACGTCGAGCTCGGCCGGATGGACGAGTGGGTCGGGTTCTACAACCGCGTCATGGGCTTCGTGAACATGGCCGAGTTCATCGGCGACGACATCGCCACCGACTACTCCGCGCTGATGTCCAAGGTGGTCGCCAACGGCAACCACCGGGTGAAGTTCCCGCTCAACGAGCCGGCCGTGGCGAAGAAGAAGTCCCAGATCGACGAGTACCTGGAGTTCTACCGCGGCCCGGGCGCCCAGCATCTCGCGCTGGCCACCGGCGACATCCTCGCCACCGTGGACGCGCTGCGCGCCAACGGCGTGGAGTTCCTCGACACGCCGGACTCCTACTACTCCGACCCCGAGCTGCGGGCGCGGATCGGCGAGGTCCGGGTGCCGATCGAGGAGCTGCAGAAGCGCGGCATCCTGGTGGACCGCGACGAGGACGGCTACCTCCTGCAGATCTTCACCAAGCCGCTGGGCGACCGGCCGACGGTGTTCTTCGAGCTGATCGAGCGGCACGGCTCGCTCGGCTTCGGCAAGGGCAACTTCAAGGCGCTCTTCGAGGCGATCGAGCGGGAGCAGGACAAGCGCGGCAACCTGTGAGCCGAGCGGCGGGGCGCCCCCTAGGCTGGGGCCCATGAGCGTTCCTGCCGGCTGGTACCCCGACCCCGACCCGACCGCAGCCCCGGGCTCGTCCCGCTACTGGGACGGCTCCGCCTGGACCCAGCAGGTCCGCGGCGAGGCCCCCGCCCCGGCTGGCTACGGCCAGGGTGGGGATCAGCAGAACCCGTACGCGCCCGCGCCGTACGACCCCTACGGCCAGAACCCCTACGGCCAGAGCCCCTATCCCCAGGGCGAGTACGGCGGCCGCGCGACCACCACCCCGGACGGCCAGCCGCTGGCCGGCTACGGCCGCCGGGCCGGCGCCTACCTGATCGACATCGTGCTCCTGGGCGTGATCACGGCGCTGGTGGCCTGGCCCTGGTGGAGCCAGATGATCGACATCTGGACGCAGATGTTCGACGACGCCTTCGCGGCGGCCGAGGCGGGCCGGCCGGCACCGTCCTCGACGCAGTACGTCGACCAGATGGCCGGACCGCTGACGGCGGTCCTGCTGATCAGCCTCGGCCTGAGCCTGCTCTACTACTGCGGCTTCTGGAAGTGGCGCGGCGCCACCCCCGGCAAGCTGATGCTGGGCCTGCGGATCCGCCGGTGGGACGACCCCGGGTCGCTGGGTTGGGGCGCGGTGCTGCTGCGCTTCCTGGGCCTCAACCTCGGGAGCCTGCTCAACCTGATCCCGCTCCTCGGATCGCTGCTCGCCGTGATCTGGACCCCGCTGGACCTGCTCTGGCCGCTGTGGGACAAGCGCCGGCAGGCCCTGCACGACAAGTTCGCCGGCACGGTCGTGGTCCGCGAGCGCTGACCACCCGCGGGGGCCGGATGCCGGGTGGACCTCGGGCGTCCCCGGGGCCCTTGCGCGGCAGATACCTCGACCGTGTGGGTTCTGAGTCAACTGATGGCTCCGAAGCCACACGGTCCGGCGTACGCGACCGACCGGCGGCTACGGTGCGGCCATGGCGGACCTGGAGATCACCACGACCGGCGGCGTGCTGCGCCTGACCATGAACCGGCCCGAGCAGCGCAACGCGCTGACAGGGGAGATGGCCGCGGGGATCGCCCACGAGCTGGAGCAGGCGGCGACCGACGAGGCCGTCCGGGTCGTGCTGATCACCGGCGCGGGCGGCGGCTTCAGCTCCGGCGCCGATGTGGCCGGGCTGCTGGGGGACGCGGACTTCGAGGACGTGATGGCCAGGGCCGCACGGATGATCCGCGCGGTCGTGGCGCTGGACCGGCCGGTCGTCGCCTCGGTGCCCGGCCCCGCTGCCGGGGTCGCCGCCGGGCTGGCGCTCGTCTGCGATCTCGTGGTGGCCGCGGAGTCCGCGTCGTTCCTGTTGCCGTTCACCCGGATCGGCCTGATGCCCGACGGCGGCACCACCGCCAGCGCGGCCGCCGCGGTCGGCCGGGCGCGGGCGATGCGGATGGGCCTGCTGGGCGAGCCACTGTCGGGGCGGGAGGCCTTCGACGCCGGGCTGGTCAGCCACCTCGCGTCCGACGAGGAGCTGGACGCGGTGACCGCGGAGGTCGTGGGCCGGCTGGCCGCCGGACCGCCGCTGGCGCTCGCCGCGACCAAGCGAGCGGTGAACGCCGCGACCCTGCCGCATCTGGAGGACGCCCTGGAGCGGGAGACGCGCGGGCAGGTGCTGCTCTCGCGCACCGAGGACCTCGGCGAGGGGATCGCCGCGTTCCTGGAGAAGCGGGCACCGCGGTTCACCGGGCACTGAGCCCGGGCCCGGGTCAGGCGATCCGCACCCCGGCCTCGCGCATCTCCGCCAGCGCGCGCTCGGTGGTCTCCGGGGCCACCCCGGCGACCTCGCCCGAGCGCAGTACGGTCGAGAAGCCCTCGCGTACGGCGTCCAGCGCGGTCGCCCGCACGCAGTGGTCGGTGGCGATCCCGCACACCTCGACCTCGTCCACGCCGCGCTCGCGCAGCCACGCGGCCAGCGTGGTTCCGTCGGGGCTGCGGCCCTCGAAGCCGGAGTAGGCCGCGACGTGCTCGCCCTTGCGGAAGACCTCCTCCAGCGGCGCGGGATCGAGGTTCGGGTGGAACTCCTCCCCGGAGGTCCCGACCTCGCAGTGCACCGGCCAGGAGTCGACGAAGTCGGGCTCGGCCGACCAGTGGTCGCCGGGGTCGACGTGGTGGTCCTTGGTGGCCACGACGTGGTCCCACTCCCGCTCGCCGTCGGGTGCCGACGCCCACCGGGCGAGCAGCGCGGAGACGTCCGCGGCCACCTGGGCGCCCCCGCTGACGGCCAGGGAGCCGCCCTCGCAGAAGTCGTTCTGGACGTCGACGACGATCAGCGCGCGAGCCATGCTCCGAGCCTAGCCCGGCGGGTCAGCCGTCCAGGTGCACCGTGGGGATGACGGCCTCGCCCCGGGACATCTGCTGGGCGGCGCGCGGCAGCTCGGCCCGGGCGGCGTGGTGCCGCGCGCGGGCGGCGTCCAGCGGCTCGCGCCCGACGACCTCGCCCTCGGTCACCAGGTCGACGACCAGGGACCGGTCGTCGCCGTCGTCGACGGGCGGCTCGCCGATGCCGACCACCTCGGCCTCGGCCACCCCGCGGGCGTTGCGCCGCCGGAGGGCGAACTTGCGCCCGCCGATGGAGATCTTGTCCTTGCTGCGCTTGGCCACGCTGACCAGCTCGCCGTCCTCGCCCTCCCGCGCGACCAGCTTGTAGACGAAGCCGCAGGTCGGGTGGCCGGACCCGGTGACCAGCTGGGTGCCGACGCCGTACCCGTCCACGGGCGCGGCCCGCAGGGAGGCGATGGCGAACTCGTCGAGGTCGCTGGTCACCACGATCCGGGTCTCGGTGGCGCCCAGGTCGTCCAGCTGCCGGCGGACCTCGTGGGCCAGCACCCCGAGGTCGCCGGAGTCGATCCGCACCGCACCGAGCCCGGGGCCGGCGATCTCCACGCCGAGCCGCACCGCCTCGGCGATGTCGTAGGTGTCGGCCAGCAGCGTGGTGCCCTCGCCCAGCGAGCTCACCTGGGCCCGGAAGGCGTCCTCCTCGCTGTCGTGCAGCAGGGTGAAGGAGTGCGCGGAGGTCCCGGCGGTGGGGACGCCGTACCGCTGCCGGGCCGCCAGGTTGGAGGTGGTGTCGAACCCGGCGATGTAGGCCGCCCGCGCGCAGGCGACGGCCGCCTCCTCGTGGGTACGGCGCGACCCCATCTCGATGCACGGTCGCCCGGCCGCGGCCATGGTCATCCGCGAGGCGGCCGAGGCGATCGCCGAGTCGTGGTTGTAGATCGAGAGCAGCACCGTCTCCAGCAGCACCGCCTCGGCGAAGGTGCCCTCGACGGTGAGCAGCGGGGAGTAGGGGAACCACATCTCGCCCTCGGCGTAGCCGCGGATGTCGCCGGTGAAGCGGTAGTCGGCCAGCCAGGCCAGCGTCTCCTCGTCGACCACCCTGCCCTCGTCCAGGACGCCGAGCGCCTCGTCGTCGAAGCGGAAGTCCTCGATGGCGTCCAGGGCGCGTCCCACGCCGGCCACGACGCCGTACCTCCGCCCCTCGGGCAGCCGACGGGGGAACAGCTCGAAGACCGAGCGGCGGTGAGCGGTGCCCGCCCCGAGGGCCGCCTGCAGCATGGTGAGCTCGTAGTGGTCGGTGAGCAGCGAGGTCACGGTCACGTGCTCACACTAGGACGTGTGCCACCATGTCCCGGTGTCCACCGCCAGCCCCGTCGAGGTCGACCCGGACCAGGCCGTCGACGAGACCCCACAGCTGGCCAAGCCGTGGGTGACGATCGTGTGGAACGACCCGGTCAACCTGATGTCCTACGTCACCTTCGTCTTCCAGCAGTACTTCGGCTACGACAAGGCCAAGGCCGAGAAGCTGATGATGGAGGTGCACCGCGACGGCCGCTCCGTGGTCTCCACCGGCACCCGGGAGGAGATGGAGCGCGACGTGCAGGCGATGCACGAGTACGGCCTGTGGGCGACGATGGAGAGGTCCTCGTGAACGGCTTCACCCGGCACCGGCGCAGCGGTGCGGTGATCGCCGCCTTCACCGGCTTCGAGGCCGACCTGCTGCGCAACCTGGCCTCCCAGCTCGTGGAGCTGCTGCGCAACGAGCACGCCGCCCCGGTCGACGCCGACCCGCTGGAGGCGATGCTGGACTTCTCCGGGCCGACCAGCGCGCCCGACGACCCGGTGCTGGCGCGGCTGTTCCCGTCGGCCTACACCGAGGACGAGGAGGCCGCCGCGGAGTTCCGCCGCTTCACCGAGGGCGGGCTGCGCGACGGCAAGGCGCGCGCGGCCATCTCCATCATCGACACCCTCGAGGAGGCCGGCCTCCCGGCCGAGCTGACCGAGGACGGCCTGATGATCGACGTCGAGCTCGACGAGGGGACCGCCCAGGCGTGGCTGCGCTCCTTCACCGACATCCGGCTGGCCCTCGCGACCCGGCTCGGCGTCGAGGAGGACGACGAGGCCTTCTGGGCGAGCCTCCCCGACGACGACCCGCGCACCCAGGCCCACGACATCTACGAGTGGGTGGGCTACCTCCAGGAGACGCTGGTCCTCGCGCTCAGCGACGCTCGCTGAGCATCGCGGGACCGCCCGCGGGTCGAGACGCCGGTCGGCGGTTGCCTACCCTGGAACGGTGCTGACCATCGACCGCGCCACCCGCGACGCCATCGTCGCCCACGCCAAGCGGGACCACCCCGACGAGGCGTGCGGCATCGTGGCCGGCCCGGAGGGCTCGGACCGGCCGACGCGGCTGGTGGAGATGGTCAACGCGGCCGGCAGCCCGACGTTCTACGAGTTCGACTCCACCGAGCTGCTGGCGCTCTACAAGGAGATGTGGGCGAACGACGAGGAGCCGGTCGTGGTCTACCACTCGCACACCGCGACCGAGGCCTTCCCGAGCCGCACCGACATCGGCCTGGCCAGCGAGCCGGGCGCCCACTACGTGCTCGTCAGCACTGCCGAGCACGGGAATAACGAGGGCCCCGTGGAGTTTCGGTCCTATCGAATCGTCGACGGCGAGGTGACCGAGGAAGAGGTCGCCGTCGTGGACACCCTGCCCCCCAAGGAGTGACATTCCCCCATGGCCATCGAGGTCCGCATCCCGACCATCCTTCGCACCTACACCGACGGCGAGAAGGCGGTCAACGCGTCCGGCGAGACCCTCTCCGGGCTGATCGACGACCTGGAGAGCAACCATCCCGGCATCAAGGACCGGCTGATCGACGGCGCCGAGCTGCGGCGCTTCGTCAACGTCTACGTCAACGACGAGGACGTGCGCTTCATGGGCGGCCTCGAGGCATCCCTCAGCGACGGCGACCAGGTCGTCGTACTCCCCGCCGTGGCAGGCGGATGACCCGCTACGACAGCCTGCTCGACTCGGTCGGGCACACCCCGCTGGTCGGCCTGCCGCGGCTGTCGGCGGCGGTGGGCGCCGACCCCGAGCACCCGGTCCGGCTGTGGGCCAAGCTGGAGGACCGCAACCCCACCGGGTCGATCAAGGACCGGCCCGCGCTGCGGATGATCGAGCAGGCCGAGGCGGAGGGCCGGATCAGCCCCGGCTGCACGCTGCTCGAGCCCACCTCCGGCAACACCGGCATCTCCCTGGCGATGGCGGCCAAGCTCAAGGGCTACCGCCTGGTCTGCGTGATGCCGGAGAACACCTCGGAGGAGCGCCGCCAGCTGCTGCGGATGTGGGGCGCGGAGATCGTCTCCAGCCCGGCCGCCGGCGGCTCCAACGAGGCGGTCCGGGTGGCCAAGCTGCTCGCCGAGGAGCACCCGGACTGGGTGATGATGTACCAGTACGGCAACAGCGCCAACGCGCTCTCCCACGAGGAGGGGACCGGCCCCGAGCTGCTCGCCGACCTCCCCGAGATCACCCACTTCGTCGCCGGGCTCGGCACCACCGGCACCCTGATGGGCGTCTCCCGGTTCTTCCGCGCCCACAAGCCGGACGTGCGGATCGTCGCCGCCGAGCCGAGGTACGGAGAGCTGGTCTACGGGCTGCGCAACCTCGACGAGGGGTTCGTGCCCGAGCTCTACGACGCCGACCTGATCGACAGCCGCTTCTCCGTCGGCCCGCGCGACGCCGTACGCCGGGTGCGCGAGCTGCAGGAGCTCGAGGGCATCTTCGCGGGCGTCTCCACCGGCGCGATCCTGCACGCGGCGCTGGCCCAGGCGACCAAGGCGGTCAAGGCGGGGGAGCCCGCCGAGATCGCCTTCGTGGTCGCCGACGGCGGGTGGAAGTACCTGTCCACCGGGGCCTACGAGGGCACGGTCGACGAGGCGGAGGACCGCCTGGAGGGACAGCTCTGGGCGTGACCGGGTTCCTCGACTAGCCTGCCCCTCAGGCCGACCGTCGCAGACCCCCCGGGAGAGCCCCCGTGCGCCAGGACACCAACGACATCGTCGTCTTCAGCGGGACCGCCCACCGGCCGCTCGCCCAGGCGATCTGCGAGGAGCTGGGAGTCGAGCTCGCGCCGGTCGAGATGACCCGGTTCAGCAACGACTGTCTCCAGGTGCAACTGCAGGCCAACTGCCGGCAGCGCGACGTCTACATCGTGCAGCCGCTCGTGCCGCCCACCCAGGAGGCGCTGATGGAGCTCCTCCTCATGGTGGACGCCGCCCGCGGCGCGAGCGCGGCGCAGATCACCGCGGTGATCCCGCACTACGCCTACGCCCGGTCGGACAAGAAGGACGCCTCCCGGATCTCCATCGGGGGCCGCCTGGTCGCCGACATGCTGGTCACCGCCGGGGTCGACCGGGTGCTCACCATGACCCTCCACGCGCCTCAGGTGCACGGCTTCTTCTCGGTTCCGGTGGATCACCTGACCGCCCTCGGGGTGCTGGCCGACCACTTCCTCGGCGAGGACCTCACCGACTGCGTCGTCGTCTCGCCCGACCTGGGCAACGCCAAGACCGCCACCCAGTTCTCCCGCCTGCTCGGGCTGCCGGTCGCGGCCGGGAGCAAGCGGCGGCTCGCCGACGACCGGGTGGTCATCGATTCGATCGTCGGCGACGTCGAGGGCAAGCGGGCGATCGTGCTGGACGACGAGATCGCGACCGGGGGCTCGATCGTGGAGCTGATGGACCGGCTGGAGGAGCAGGGCTGCCGCAGCGCCGCCGTCGCCTGCACCCACGGCCTCTTCGTGGGCAAGGCGGTGGAGCGGCTGCGCGACCATCCGATGATCACCGAGGTGGTCACCACCGACACCGTGCCGGCACCCGAGGGCTGGCCGGAGCTGCGGGTGCGCAGCGTCGCGGGACTGTTCGCCGAGGCGGTGGCCCGGGTGCACGCCGGCGAGTCCGTGAGCAGCCTCTTCGACGGCGTCGACCCGGCGCTCGGGCCGCCCCAGAGCAAGCTCTTCTGAAGCCGGCTCAGCGCACCTCGAGGTTCTGGCGCCTGTCCAGCTCGCTGCCCTTGACCGCGTCGATCCCGAGCAGGTCCAGCGCGAGGTCGGCGACCATCCCGTTGCGCACCGGCTGTCGCGGCGCGGAGTACGTCGGCCGGCCGGTGCCGGGGTTGGCGAAGTCCGGGTTCAGCCGGTAGAGGTCCGCGCCGCGGGCGGCGCCAGCGCCCCACACCAGGAACGGCACCCGGTAGTTGTCCAGCTTGGTCGGGTCGGAGTGCCCCTCCCCGCGGCCGCCGTGATCGGCGGTGAGGACGATGGTGGTGTTCGCCCTCAGGCGGGACCGGCGGTCCAGCGCGGCCAGCAGTCGCCCGACCTGCGCGTCCGCCGCCTGCACGGCCCGGAGGTAGGCCCGGGACATGAAGCCGTCGGCGTGGCCGGCCACGTCCGGGGCGGAGAGGTGGATGAAGGTGAAGGGGCGGCGCTGCCGGGCGATGTCCCGGATCGCCAGGGTCATCAGCTCGCGGTTGTCGGTCCGGCGGGTGAAGCGGTCGACCCCGCGGTCCCAGGACCGGTCGAAGATGCGGAACTTCTCCTTGGAGGTGAAGACCGCTGCTGACCGGCCGTTGTTGTTGAGGACCGAGAACACCGAGCCGACCGGGCCGCCCGCGGCCTCCTGCACGGTGGCGGGATCCTGCCGCTCGTCGTTCCAGTCCACGCCGTGGCCGCCCTCGGCGGCCTCGATCCGGCGGCTGGTCACCATGCCGGTGTGGTTGGGCAGGGTGACCGTCATCTCCCGCTCGGTGCGGGCGTTGAGAGTGCCGGCGCCGTTCCTGCGGAGGCGGGTGAGGGCCGGCGTGCGCTCGGGACTGATCGCCGACGGGTTGAGCCCGTCGATGGAGATCGCCACGACATGCTGAGTCACCGCCGGGTCGGGGCCGGGAGCGGCCGAGGCGGGGGAGGGGGCCGGGCCGGTGGTCACGGCCGCCGCACTGCCCACGGCGAGGGCGGCCACGCCGACCAGGACACGGCGGAGGAGGGACGGACGGAGCGAGGGAGCAACAGTCACCCCTACATCGTAAGTCTTCCATTCGCTACTTTGGTAGGGTCACCCGGCACGGTCCTGCGGTGACCACCGTCTCGCGTGACGTGCCTCGCGGAAGCGCGATACCGGGCGCCGGGTTCCGTAGGCTTGCGCTTCATGCCTGCCCCTGCGTCCACGACAGCCCCCTCCGTGGATGTCGACGCGCCCATCGGCATCTTCGACTCCGGCTTCGGGGGCCTCACGGTGGCCCGTTCGGTGATCGACCAGCTGCCCCACGAGTCGGTCGTCTATCTCGGTGACACCGCGCGGCAGCCGTACGGGCCCAAGCCGATCGCGGAGGTGCGCGAATACGCCCTGGAGTGCCTGGACCGGCTGATGGACCAGGGCGTGAAGGCGCTGGTGATCGCCTGCAACTCCGCCTCGGCCGCGAGCCTGCGCGACGCCCGGGAGCGCTATCCGATCCCCGTGGTCGAGGTGATCTACCCGGCGACCCGGCGGGCGGTCGCGGCCAGCCGGACCGGCCGGATCGGGGTGATCGGCACCCGGGCCACGATCGACTCGATGGCCTACGTCGACGCCTTCGCCGCCGCACCGCACGTCGAGCTGAGTGCCCGCGCCTGCCCCCGGTTCGTCGACTTCGTCGAGCAGGGGGTGACCGCCGGCGACGAGCTGGTCGAGGTGGCGCACGAGTACCTGGATCCGCTGATCTCCGCGGGCGTGGACACCCTGGTCCTGGGCTGCACCCACTACCCGCTGCTGACCGGGGTGGTGTCGTGGGTGATGGGCGACCAGGTCACGCTCGTCTCCAGCGCCGAGGAGAGCGCGAAGGACCTCTACCGCACGCTGGCCGAGCGTGGGCTGATGCGGCCCGAGGGGGAGCCGACGTACGACTTCTGGACCACCGGGTCCCCCGAGGAGTTCGCCTCCATCGGGCGTCGCTTCCTGGGGCCGGAGCTGCTCGCGGCCAGCCAGTACGTCGGGGGTGCGCTGTGAGACTGACCGTCATCGGCTGCTCAGGCTCCTACCCCGGCCCGGAGTCCGCTGCCAGCTGCTACCTGGTGGAGGCCGAGCACCAGGGCCGGACCTGGCGGATCCTGCTCGACCTGGGCAACGGGGCGCTCGGCACCCTGCAGCGCTATGCCGATCCACTGGCCATCGACGCGGTGCTCCTCAGCCACCTGCACGCCGACCACTGCCTGGATCTCTGCGGCTACCACGTGCTGCGGCGCTACCACCCCGACGGGCCGCAGCCCCGGATCCCGGTGTGGGGTCCCGCGGGGACGGGGGAGCGGATGGCCCGGGCCTACGACCTCCCGCCCGAGCCGGGGATGACCGAGGAGTTCGACTTCCGCGAGCTGGGCGAGCCGATCCGCCTCGGGCCGTTCGAGATCACCGCCGTCCAGGTCGAGCACCCGGTGACGGCGTACGCGCTGCGGGTCGCCGCCGCCGGCCGCACGCTGGTCTACAGCGGCGACACCGCCGTGTGCGAGCCCTTGGTGGAGATCGCCCGCGATGCCGACCTGTTCCTGGCCGAGGCGTCCTTCCGCGACGCCGACGACAACCCGCCCGACATCCACCTCACCGGCGGCGAGGCGGGGCGAACGGCCGCCGAGGCGGGCGCGCGCCGCCTGCTGCTGACCCACGTGCCGCCCTGGCACGACCCCGAGGTCGCTCTGGCCGAGGCCGGCAAGACGTACGACGGCCCGGTGGCGCTGGCCAGCACGGGCCTGGTCGTCGAGGTGTGAGGGTCAGACCAGGCCGGCGTCGTGCACGCAGATCGCGATCTGCACCCGGTTGGTCGTGCCCAGCTTGTCGAAGATCCGCGACACGTGCGCCTTGACCGTCGGGATCGACAGGTAGAGCTCCTTGGCGATGTCGGCGTTGGAGAGACCCTTGCCGATGCACAGCGCGACCTCGTGCTCGCGCTCGGTGAGCGTGGAGAGGCGCTCGAGCGCGTCGGTGGAGCGGTCCACCGCAGCCTCGGCCCGCACGCGCTGGATCAGCGAGCGGGTCGCCGAGGGGGAGAGCATGGCCTCGCCGGAGGCGACCTTCTGGATCGCGTCGAGGATCTCCGCCGGCGGGGTGTCCTTGAGCAGGAACCCCTCGGCCCCGGCCGCGACCGCGCGCACGACGTGCTCGTCGGCGTCGAAGGTGGTCAGGATGATCACCCGGGGCGGCTCGGGGTCCGAGTGCAGCTCAGCGGTGGCCTGCAGACCGTTCATCACCGGCATCCGGATGTCCATCAAGATCACGTCGGGCTTGAGCTCGTGCGCCATGTCGATGGCCTCGCGCCCGTCGGACGCCTCGCCGACGACATCGACCCCCTCCTGGCCGCCGAGCATCAGGCTCAGGGCGCCGCGAACGAGGGCGTCGTCATCGACGAGGAGCACCCGCACCTGGTCAGTCATGCGGTCCACGGTAACCAACCCTTCAGCCGGAAGAAGCCGTCTCGAGCCTGATGGAACAGCGTGCCCCCACGAAGCTCGGCCCGCTCGGTCAGCCCGACCAGGCCCAGGCCGGGCCCCGCCGGGTGCTGTTGGCGGAACCCTAGAGGATTGGTGAGCGCGAGGTGAACGCCTTCCCGGGGTTCCCCGGAGACGCGGATCGTGAGCAGCGTCCCCGGCGCGTGCTGAGCGGCGTTGCGCATGCCCTCCTGGCAGATCCGGTAGACGGTGCGGCCCACCTGCGGCGGCATCGTCTCCGGGCTGGTGACGGCGTCGATGAAGTCGACCCGGGCGCCCTCCGCGCGGGCCTGGTCCACGAGCCGGGGCACGTCGGCGTAGGTCGGCTGCGGGTCGTCGGGGTCCGCCTCCGGGGAGGGGTCGTTGCCCAGCGCGCCGAGGACCGCGCGCAGGTCGATCAGCGCCTCGTTCGCGGCTCGCTGGATCTGCTCCGCGCTGGTGCGCATCTGGGCGGGGTCGAGGTCCTCGCGGAAGGCCATCGCCCCCGCATGCATGGAGACCTGGGTGATCCGGTGCGCCACCGCGTCGTGCGCCTCCCGGGCCACCCGGTTGCGCTCGTCGGCGCGAGCGCGAGCCAGCCGCTCGTCGCGCTCGGCCTCGGCGCGCTCCGCACGCACCGTCAGCATCCAGATCAGCTCGCGCCGCGACCCGATGAACAGCCCCCAGCCCAGCTCGATGACCACCGCCGCGGCGGTCATCAGCACGATCACCCACCACGGGCTGTCGTAGCTCGATGGCTGCAGGACGTAGTAGGTGCCCACGCAGCCGGCCACCACGAACCCGATGGTCACCACCTGCCAGGTCACCCGTCGCGCGGCCAGCGAGACCG
Source organism: Nocardioides rotundus (assembly GCF_019931675.1). GTDB lineage: Bacteria > Actinomycetota > Actinomycetes > Propionibacteriales > Nocardioidaceae > Nocardioides > Nocardioides rotundus. The sequence continues at coordinate 2,992,909 of NZ_CP082922.1, read as the reverse complement.
TCGCCAGCACCGAGGGCCCGGTCGAGGTGGCCGAGACGCTGTTGAGCAGGTTGGTCAGGACCGCGATCGTCATCGGCCACCGTCGCCGGTACCGGACCAGGGTGAAGGCGACCGCGCCGATCACCGGGTCGAACAGGACCAGCCAGCGCAGCTCGGCCCACTGGGACGGCAGCCACAGCAGCCAGATGAACAGGGAGATGAGCAGCATCGCGACCAGCCGGTACCGATGGCCTCTGGGCGTGATCGCAGGCGTGTAGGTCGTGGGAGGGGGGCGATCCACCCGCCGCAGTCTGGCACAGCGTGGCGTGGATAGGCTCGCTCCATGTCCAACAGTGGCCAGACCCCGACCGCTCCGGCGGCCCCGTCCCCGCGGGCCGACGGCCGAGCCGACGACGACCTGCGGCCGGTGAGGATCACCCGGGGCTGGCTGGACCACGCGGCGGGCTCGGTGCTCGTCGAGTTCGGTGGCACCCGGGTGCTGTGCGCCGCGTCCGCCTCGGAGGGGGTCCCGCGGTGGCGCAAGGGCTCGGGGCTGGGCTGGGTCACCGCGGAGTACGCCATGCTCCCCGCCGCGACCAACACCCGCTCGGACCGGGAGTCGGTCAAGGGCCGCATCGGCGGGCGCACCCACGAGATCTCGCGGCTGATCGGCCGCTCGCTGCGCGCCGTCATCGACTACCGCGCCCTGGGGGAGAACACCATCGTCTTGGACTGCGACGTGCTGCAGGCCGACGGGGGCACCCGTACCGCCGCGATCACCGGGGCCTACGTGGCCCTCGCGGACGCGGTGGCGCACCTGCGCTCGACCGGCGCGCTGGCCGGCGAGCCGCTCACCGGCTCGGTGGCCGCGGTCTCGGTCGGGATCATCGACGGCGTGCCGCGCCTGGACCTCCCCTACGAGGAGGACGTGCGTGCTGAGACCGATATGAACGTGGTGATGACCGGCGAGGGGAAGTACGTCGAGGTGCAGGGCACCGCCGAGGGTGCTGCCTTCGACCGCTCCGAGCTGGACGCTCTGCTGGCGCTGGCCGAGAAGGGCTGCGCCGACCTCACCCGTCTGCAGCAGGAGGCCCTCTCCTCGTGACGGTGCGCGTCTTCCTCGCCTCCCGCAACGCCAAGAAGCTCGCGGAGATGGAGCGGATCCTCGAGCCCCTCGTCCCCGACGTCGCGGTCGTCGGCCTGGACGACGTGGACGGCTACGACGAGCCCGTCGAGGACGGGGCCACCTTCGCCGACAACGCGCTGATCAAGGCCCGGGCCGGGCTGGCCGCCACCGGGCTGCCCGCGGTCGCCGACGACTCCGGGCTTTGTGTGGACGCCCTCAACGGGATGCCCGGGGTGCTCTCGGCGCGCTGGTCGGGCAGGCCGAAGTCCGACGAGCGCAACAACACGCTGCTGCTCGAGCAGCTCGAGGACGTGCCGGACGACCGCCGTACCGCCCACTTCACCGCCGCGGTGGCCTTCTGCGCCCCGGGCGTGGAGCTGGTCGTCGAGGGCCGGATGGACGGCGCGGTCATCCGCGAGCAGCGGGGCAGCGGCGGCTTCGGCTACGACGTGCTGTTCGTGCCCGACGAGCACGTCGAGGAGGGGCGTACGGCGGCCGAGCTGGACGTCGCCGAGAAAGACGCGATCTCCCACCGCGGGCGGGCGCTGCGCGCGATCGCGCCGCAGGTCGCCGCGGCCCTGCGCTGAGGCGAGGACGGGTACGCCCGGCGAGACTCGAACTCGCACTGGCCAGGACCTAAACCTGGTGCCTCTGCCAATTGGGCTACGGGCGCCTGTGACGGGAGTCTAGGTCGGGTCAGGCGGTGTCCAGCCGCAGGTCGCGCCGCAGCTTGGCGACGTGACCGGTGGCCTTGACGTTGTACTGCGCCAGCTCGACCGTGCCGTCCTCGCCGACCACGACGGTCGAGCGGATGACGCCCTCGACGAGCTTGCCGTAGAGCTTCTTCTCGCCGAACGCGCCCCACGCCCTCATCACGGCCTTGTCGGGGTCGGAGAGCAGGGTGATGGTGAGCTGGTCGCGCTCGCGGAACCTCGCCAGCTTCTCCGGGGAGTCGGGGCTGATGCCGAGGACCTCGTAGCCCGCGCCCTTCAGGGAGTCCAGGGAGTCGGTGAAGTCGCAGGCCTGCTTGGTGCAGCCCGGCGTCATCGCGGCGGGGTAGAAGTAGACGATGACCTTGCGCCCGCGCAGGTCCGACAGGGTCACCGTGCCGCCGTCGTCGGTTGGCAACGTGAAGTCGGGCGCGGTGTCACCGGGGACGAGACGGTCGCTCATGGCAGGGAACTCCTGTTGCTTGTTGCGAACGATATGCAATAACGTGGCACGGTCCGTCCAGCCTAGAGGAGTCGCCATGCACGTGCCCGACGGGTTCTTGGACGCTCCCACCTCGATCGCCACCGCCGGGGTCGCGGTCGCGGGGGTCGCGCTCGCGCTGCGCGGTGCCCGGCGCGAGCTGGACGACCGCACCGCGCCGATGGCCGGGCTGGTCGCGACCTTCGTCTTCGCCGGCCAGATGATCAACTTCCCCGTCGGCGCCGGTACGTCGGGCCACCTGATGGGCGGGGCGCTGGCCGCCGTCCTCGTCGGCCCCTGGACGGGCATCCTGTGTCTGTCCGTGGTGCTCGCGGTCCAGGCGCTGCTCATGGCTGACGGCGGGATCACCGCGCTCGGCACCAACATCACCCTGCTCGGCCTGGTGGCGGTGGCCGTCGGCTGGGGCGTCTTCGTGGCGCTGCGCGCGGTCCTGCCGAAGCGGCTGAGCATGGTCGCTCCGGCTGCGGCAGTCGCCGCGCTGCTCAGCGTCCCGGCCTCCGCGCTGGTGTTCACCGGCCTCTTCGCCGTCGGTGGCATCGCCCCGGTCGATCTCGGCACCGTGCTCACCGCCATGCTCGGCTGGCATCTGGCCATCGGCGTCGGCGAGGCGGTGATCAGCGGGCTGGTGGTCGCCGCGGTCGTGGCCGCGCGACCCGACCTGGTCTACGGCGCCCGCCCGCTGCTGGAGAAGCGCGAGCTGGAGATCCGCTCCGCCCGGGGGGTCCGCGCATGAGGAACCACCGCTTCCTGCTGGTCGGGCTGGTCGTCGCGCTGCTCATCGCGGGCGTCGGCAGCTACTACGCCAGCAGCCATCCGGACGGACTGGAGTTCGTCGCGGAGAAGACCGGCTTCCTGGAGTCGGCCAAGGACTCGGCGACGTCCGGATCGCCGCTGGCCGACTACCAGGTCAAGGGAGTCGACGATGCCCGCCTCAGCGGGGGTGCGGCGGGCATCGTCGGCAGTCTCGTGGTGCTGCTCCTCGCGGGCGGCCTCGCGATGCTGCTGCGTCGTCGCGGGCGGTCGGGGGCCGAGGACGGTCCCGCCCGCGAGCAGCAGGACGCCTGAGGTGGGCGCCGGCCACGGGCACCGCCTGCACTACCACGGTCACAGCCCGGTGCACCGCGCCCCGGCGCACCTGAAGGTCGTGACGCTGGTGGCGTTCATGCTGCTGGTGGTCGCCACCCCGATCGGGTGGTGGCCCGCGTTCACGGCCTACGCGCTGCTCGTCGTGGGGGTGATCGTCCTCTCCGGCGTCCCGTTCGGCTACCTGCTCCCGCGGATGGTGGTCGAGCTGCCGTTCGTCGTCTTCGCGGTCCTGCTGCCCTTCGTGGCGACCGGTCCGCGGGTCGACGTACTCGGCGTGACGGTCTCCGAGCCCGGCCTCGTGGCCGCCGGGGCGCTGCTGGCCAAGGGCACCCTCGGCGTGGCCTCCGCGCTGACCCTCGCCGCCACCACCGAGCCGGACGCGCTGCTGCGGGGGCTGCAGCGGCTCCGGGTGCCCGACGTACTCGTGCAGATCGCGGGCTTCATGGTCCGCTACCTCGACGTGGTGACCGGCGACCTGCGCCGGATGACCACCGCGATGCGCTCGCGCGGATGCGACCCGCGCTCGCCGCGGCACTGGCCGGTGCTCGCGCGCAGCCTCGGGGCGCTGTTCATCCGCTCCTATGAGCGCGGCGAGCGGGTGCACCTGGCGATGGTGAGCCGCGGCTACACCGGCACCCTCCCGGAGGTGCGCTCGTGACCACCCCCGTGCTCGACGTCCAGGGGCTGGCCTACGCCTACCCCGACGGCCAGCAGGCGCTGTTCGGCGTGGACCTGCACGTGCACGCCGGGGAGCGGGTCGCGCTGCTCGGCCCGAACGGCGCCGGCAAGACCACGCTGGTGCTGCACCTCAACGGCATCCTCGGCGGCGGTGCCGGGTCGGTGTCGGTCAGCGGGATGCCGGTGGAGAAGCGGAACCTGCAGGAGATCCGTCGCCGGGTGGGCATCGTCTTCCAGGACCCCGACGACCAGCTCTTCCTCGGATCGGTCCGCCAGGACGTCGCCTTCGGGCCGGCCAACATGGGCGTCAAGGGGGCGGCGCTGGACCGCCGGGTGGCCGACGCGCTGGAGCAGGTCGGGATGGGGGAGTACGCCGACCGGCCGCCGCACCACCTCTCCTTCGGCCAGCGGCGCCGGGTCGCGGTCGCCACCGTGCTGGCGATGGAGCCGGAGATCCTGGTGCTGGACGAGCCGTCCTCCAACCTGGACCCGGCCTCCCGCCGCGAGCTCGCGGACATCCTGCGGGGCTTGGACGTCACCGTGCTGATGGTGACCCACGACCTGCCCTACGCCCTGGAGCTGTGCCCGCGCTCGGTGGTGCTCAGCGACGGCACGGTGGTGGCCGACGGGGCGACGTACGACATCCTCACCGACGAGGGGCTGATGGCCGAGCACCGGTTGGAGCTCCCCTTCGGCTTCGACCCGAGGGCGACAGGTATCCTGCCGAAATGACCAACGTGAGCGCTCAGGAGCAGGACATCGAGCGGACCCGCGCGGAGCTGGCGTCGAGCATCGACCAGCTGCTCTACCGGGCGAGCCCGAAGACGATCGTCTCCCGCGAGGTGTCGTCGGTGAAGGCGCACTTCGTCGACCCGGCCACCGGGGAGCCCCGGACCCAGAACATCGCGATCGCGGCGGGCGCCGTGGTCGGCGTGATCGCACTCTTCGTGACGCTGCGCAAGCTCAGCAAGTGAGCTCGACCCGGGCCGACAAGACCCCGATCAAGATGCTGCACGACCGGGTCCTGGTCGAGGTCGATCAGGAGTCCGGGGAGCGCCGGTCCTCCGGCGGGATCGTCATCCCCGCCACCGCGGCGATGGGCGCCCGACGCCTGGCCTGGTGCCGGGTCGTGGCCACCGGGCCGCACGCGCGCGCCGTCGAGGTCGGCGACCGGGTGCTCTTCGACCCCGAGGACAAGGCGGAGGTCGAGGTGCACGGCGACACCTACGTGGTGATGCGTGAGCGGGACGTGCACGCCGTCGCTGCGGGACGGCTCGGCGACGCGGACACCGGCCTCTACCTCTGACGCCGACCCTGGCGACCAGGCATTCCCTGCACCCAAATCCAGCCGACCGGGCAGTTGATGCACCCAAATCCAGCCGACCGGGCATTCCCTGCATCTAAGAGTCGTCCTCCGGGCACTCGATGCACCCATGTCTCGTCCCCCGGGCACTTGATGCACTCATGCCCGGCCGGTGCGAGCCGACGGGGCTCTCAGGCGGCCGGCGGGACGCCGTACCGGTGCTCGGCGGCCTCGCCCCGCAGTGTCTCCACCTCCTGCACCAGCCGGCCCATCATCAGGTCCGAGAGCCAGCGGATCTCGGCGTCGGACGCGGTGCCGGTCGCGAGGCCTCGGACGTCGATCGGGTCGCCCACGGCGATCCGTACCTCCGGCAGCAGCGCCAGGCTGCGCAGCAGTCGGCGGACGTGGTGCGCCCGGCCGATCACCTCGTGCGCGCCGTCGATCGCGACGGGGACGATGGGCGCGCCGGTCTCCAGGGCCAGTCGTACGGCGCCCGTGCGAGCCCGCTCCGGCCACATCCCCGGATCACGGGTGAGCCGGCCCTCGGGGAACAGGCCGACCGCCTCGCCGGCCGCCAGCGCGGCCGCGGCCGGCGCGAGCGCGTCGCGGGCCTGGTCGGTGCCGCGTCGCACCGGGATGAAGCCGAGTCGCCGCATCAGCGGGCCGAGGACGGGTACGCCGAACACGCCGGCCGTCGCGAGCAGCCGGACCGACCTCCCGAACCGCCGGCAGACCAGCGCCAGCAGGATGCCGTCGGCGAAGCTGGTGTGGTTGGCCACCACGATCACCGGGCCCCCGGGCAGCCGCTGGCCCTCGCGCCGCCGGGTGAGCTCCAGCCGGCAGAAGAACGAGGCGATCGCGCCGACGACCGCGGCGGCGATGGCGTAGAGCAGGGTGCCGCGGAGGCCGGGTCGTCGCCAGGTGATGTCCATGCCCCCATGCTCCGGCGCGGGCGGGGGTCCGCGCCGCTGTCGGACTGCTCAAACCGGGTGGGTAGGAATACTCAATCGCCCACCGGGCCCGCGCTACGTCAGACTGCGGCCATGCGCTTCCCCGAGGACGTCCCGCGGCTCACCGAGGGCCAGGTCACGCTCCGTGCCCACACGGCCGAGGACGTGCCGCGGATCGTCGAGCAGTGCGTCGACCCCGAGTCCGTGGCGTGGACGACCGTGCCCGTTCCCTATGCCCGCGCGGACGCCGAGACGTGGATCGGGGAGATCGTGCCGGAGGGCTGGGTCGCGGACACGACGTACGTCTTCGCCGTCGAGTACGACGGCCGGTTCGCGGGGTCGGTCGACCTGCGGCTGCGTGGGGGAGGCGAGGCGGAGATCGGCTACGGCCTGCACCCGGACGCCCGTGGAAGCGGGGTGATGCGGCGGGCGCTGACGCTGCTGCTCGACTGGGCGTTCGGCGAGCTGGGCCTGGAGGTGGTGACGTGGCGGGCGTTCGTGGGCAACTGGGCGTCGCGGCGGACGGTGTGGGCGCTGGGCTTCACGGTCGGGCCGACGATCCCGCGGCTGCTGCCGCAGCGCGGCGAGCGCCGCGACGCCTGGACCGCGTGGCTGGGCCGGGGGGACGAGCGGTCACCGGTCGAGCCTTGGCTGCGGCCTGCCTCGATCGAGGCCGACGGGGTGCGGCTGCGGGCGTGGGGCGAGCGGGACGCCGAGCGGCTGGTCGAGGCCGGGAACGACCCGGTGGTCCGGGAATGGATCCCGGGCTCGCCCCTGCCGACGACGGCGGAGGACGTGGACCGTTACCTGACCCGGATCCGGGAGTCCGCCGCGACCAACCGGCGGGTGGCCTGGTGCGTGGCCGACGCCGGGTCCGACGTACCCCTCGGCAACATCGCGGTCTTCGACTTCGAGGGCGCCCCCGGAGCGCTGACCGCGCAGGTCGGCTACTGGTCGCTGCCGGCCGGGCGCGGCCGAGGCGCGATGACGACCGCACTGCGCGAGGTCTGCGCGCACGTACGGCGGCCCACCGCCGAGGGCGGCCTGGGCGTACGTCGGCTCTACCTGCTCACCGACGTGGAGAACACCGCCTCCCGACGGCTGGCCGAGCGGGCCGGCTTCGAGCAGGTGGGCATCGAGCGTGCGGAGTCCCCGCGGGCCGACGGAACGTTTGGGGACTCCGCGCTCTACGACCTGGTCTGAGCGTCGGCGACCGCCTGGTTGAGCTCCTGAGCCATGATCCCCAGGCCGCCTCTGAGGAACGGGACCGACCACAGTCGCGACACCCGCTGGAGCAGGTTGCGCGGCTCGGAGAGCCGCCGCACCAGCCGGATCCGGGTGCCGCCCTCCACCTCGGTCAGCTCGAGGTCGAGCTCGGACCCGCCCGCGCCGTAGGTCTCCTGCCAGGTCACCCGGGCACGCCCGTCGGCCGGCGGGTCGACGCTGGTCAGCCGGTGCGGGACCACCGCCCTGCGTCCGGCCCCGCGCACGGTCTGCTCCAGCGTGCCGTCCTCGGCGACCACGGTGTCGGAGAGCGTCTGGTCCCAGGTGAGTCGGGCGGCGGGGTCGGCGAGCAAGGGCCAGACCTGGTCCATCGGTGCGGTGATCAGCTTCTCGACCGCGATCTCCCCACGGGGCCGGTCCTGGTCGGGAAGAGCCAGATCACCCATGGCCAGGGCGGCGCGGAGCACCTCGGGCGCGGCCCCGGCCCGGCCGAGGAACTCGGCCGCTCGGGGGTCCTCGAGCGCGGCGGCGAGCACCTCGCGGTCGTCGAGCGGCCCCACCGTGATCGCCTTGGCCAGCTGCTTGGCCTCGGGCGCGAAGTCCCAGTCCCCGCGGCGCAGCAGCTCGTAGGTCTGCGTGGGGGTGAGGTCGCGGTCCGGCAGCGGGGCCGGAGGCTCCACCCCGGCGGCGATCAGGTCGTCGCGCTCAAGCCGGCGGGCCGCCGTACGCAGCTCGGCCAGACCGACGCCCTGACCCGCGAGCAGGGCGGCCGACGGGCCACCGGCGCTCACCAGGCCCATCAGCAGGTGGTCGACGTCGATCGAGGCGTGCCGGGCGCGGATCGCCTCGGTGATCGCGCCGGTCAGGATCAGCTGCATGTCGGAGAGGTTGGCCATGGCGATCACCCTTCGTCGAGGTGGTGTGTGGGACGGGTCAGCGTGCGGTGAGGTCGGGATGCACGCGCTTGGCGTACTTCTTGTGAGCGGCCTGCTTGGTCACCCCGAGCTCGGCGGCGATGTCGGCCCAGCTCAGGCCGTCGGCCAGGGCGGCCTCGACCTGAGCGAGCTCCCAGGCCTCGGTCGCACGCCGCAGAGCGCGTACGGCGCGCAGCCCCCGGCGCGGGTCTCCGAGGTCGCCGGCCTCCGCCAGCAGATCCGCCATCGCCATGCGTCAACCATAGTTGACGCATGGATGCCCGTCAACGTCCGTTGACGCCCGGATCGGACCGCTCAGCGCACCAGCGGCAGCGTCACCCGGGACTTCCGCACGTCCAGCCCGATCCGGTTGCCGGCCGACGGGCGGATGGTGAACGCCTCGTCGGTGGACATCACCACCACGCCGATCCGGTGCCCCTTGGCGAAGACGTAGTCGTTGGCCTGGAGGTTCAGGTCGAGCCGGTAGAACGTGCCGGGCTTGACGATCTGCGTCTCCTCGATCGACCGGCGGTTCTGCGGGTCGGTCCAGCCCTCGGTGACCAGGCGGGTGACCGAGCCGTCCGGGGCCAGGTCCACCAGGCCGACCGTGACGTTGCCCGCCGGGCGGGAGAAGCGCATCCGCAGGTCGGCGGTCGCGGTGCCGCTCAGCCGGGTGTCCTCGCTCAACGGCGGGGTGGTGTAGACGAGACCGCGCTTCGGGTCGGGCCGTGCGGCGAGCTCGTCCGGCGTGAGCGTCGGGGTGTCGGTGAACGTCTCGACCACCGGTCGGCCGGTCGCCTTCGCCTCGACCAGTCGGCCGGTGCGCGCGTCGCCGCGTGGGGCGAGGGACATCTCCACCTCGCGCATCGCCGGGTCCGGCCACTGCGCGTAGGTCCGCAGGCTGCCGTCCTCGCGCTGGATCAGGGCGCGCGGCTCGTCCTCGACGCCGTTGTCCACGCCGTACAGATAGTGCGCGAACCAGCGCTCCTGCAGGTCCAGCGGCGGCTCGCCGCCGTGTCCGCCCTGGTGCCAGTAGATCATCGACTCCGCGCCCGCGGCCTGGAGCGCCTCGTACCACTCGGCGGCCTGCGAGGGCTTCACGTTCCAGTCCCGCAGGCCGTGCGCCACCAGGACCGCCGCCTCGACCTTGTCAGCGTCGTCGACGTAGTTGCGCGCGTCCCAGAACTCCGAGTAGTCCCCGGTGCGCCGGTCCTGGTCGCGGGTGAGGCCGTCGATCACCGGTCGGCAGATCTGCTGGTCCTCACGGGTGTAGACGTACTTCGCGAGCACGTCGGCGTCCTCGCCCTGGTAGCCGCCGGGAGCCACCACGAGCCCGTCCTCGCGGTAGTAGCCGTACCAGCTGGAGATCGCCGAGACCGGGATGATCGCTTCCAGGCCGTCGATGCCGGTGGCGGCGACGGCGTTGGGCAGGGTGCCGTTGTACGACGTACCGATCATGCCGGCCTTGCCGGTGCTCCAGTCCGCCTCCACCGGGTCGCCGTCGGCGTCCACGGCCTCGGCGCGCCCGTTCAGCCAGTCGATGACGGCCGCGGCACCGGCGGTCTCGGCCGGGTCGCCGGTGGTTGGGCAGCCCTCGGACTGGCCGCTGCCGATCGACTCCGCCTTGATCACGGCGTACCCCCGGGGGACCCAGCGGCGCTCCAGTCGCCCGATCGCGGGCTGCGGACCTCCGGCGGCGAGCCGCTGCTGCTCGGCTGTCATCAGGCCGGTCACGTCGGTGCGCGTGCCACTCCGGCGCTTCCCGTCCTTGCCCGGCCAGCCCTTGCCGGGGCGGGTCGGGGCGTAGAGCTCGTGGTCCACGTTGTGGTTCTCCACCGGGTTGCCGCCGGCGTAGTAGGGGCTGACCTCGTAGACCGTGGCCAGCTTGGTGTCGCCCAGGTCGGAGTCCGGCGGACGGGTCACGGTGGCGTGGATCCTGTCCGGTGAGCCGTCGTTGTCGGAGTCGACCTTCGAGGTGACCCAGATGTCCTGGTTGACCCACTCGCTCTCCGGGGTGGTGATCTCGGGCACCTCGCCCGCCTTCGCGGCCTCCGGTGGCGCCGCGGTCCCCGGCGCGGCGGCCAGGGACAGCGTCAGCGCGACGACAGAGCAGAGGGCGAGCAGTGATCGACGTACCGAAGATGCCATGCCCGAACCCTAGGGCCTGGGTGTGACCTGCGACACCGGGGCGTACTGCCCCGGTCACGCGAGGCCGGCACGGATGGCCAGCAACGCGGCCTGTGTCCGGTCCCGGCTGCCTGTCTTGGCAAGCACGCTTGTCAAGTGCGTCTTCACCGTGTGCGGTGACAGACTCAACTGGTCTGCGATCTCGTGATTGTTCAGTCCGCACCCGACCAACCCCAGAACATCGAGCTCACGACGTGTCAGGCGGTACCCGCTGAGATCGGCGGGGACAACAGATGGCTGTGTGCGGAGTCTCGCCGTGACAGCCCTTGTTACCTCTGGGGCGAGAACGGATCCGCCTTGGGCAACGGTTCGTACCGCACGCAACAGGTCGGCTCGACTCCCTCGCTTCAGCACGTACCCGTCGGCCCCTGACGCAATCGCCTCGACGACGAGCTGGTCGCGCGCGAACGTGGTGACGACCAACACGGCCGGTCTGCGGTGCAGGCGGCTGAGCTCTGCCAGGGTCGCGATGCCGTCCATCACTGGCATTCTCAAGTCGAGCAGAACCAGATCGATGGCGGGACTCGTGTCTAACGCGTCCAAGAACGCACGGCCGTGGGCGGCCTCGAGCACGACGTCGAGGTCCGTCTGGGCGGACAGCATCATGGACAGGCCCTCACGCACCAGCTCTTGGTCGTCGACCACCGCGATTCGGATCACGTGTCCGTCCTCGGGATCCGAACCAGGACTCGAGTGCCGCCCGACTGTGGTGAGGTGATGTCAGCCTCCCCGCCGAGGAGGGACGCACGCTCGCGGATTCCTTGCAGCCCGTTGCCGACAGGTGCGCCTGCGGCGATGCCGACTCCGTCGTCGTGGACGTGCACGACCAGATCGTTGCCCTCGTCGCGGACGACCACGTCTACCCTCCCCGCACCCGCGTGACGCAACGTGTTGGTCAGTGCCTCCTGTACCACGCGGTAGACCGCAGCCAGGTGCGCAGGGTTGGTCTCGATGGTCCTTACCTGGACGTCGACGAGCACCCCTTGGTGGCGCAGCGGTTGGGCAAGCCTGGAGTCGATTCGACCCAAGTCGACCTCGGTTGTCTCGGGCGTCTCACTGGTGGACGCTCGCAAGTCGAAGAGAACCCCTTCGAGTTCGTCCAAGGCTTGACGTCCCAAGTCGGCTATGGAGGCGAGCGCCTCATCGGCCCGATCGACTCGTCCTGCCTCCGCTTGCACGACTATCGCCGACACGTGATGTCCCAACGAGTCGTGAAGCTCGCGCGCGAGGGCCGTGCGTCGCTGAAGCTCGAGGTTCTCGGCCTCGCTGGCCTCCGCCCGGTGGCGGTATTCCGCGGCGCGCGCCTCGAGATCGTGGCTGCGTTTGATCCGGGAGACACCGAGGCGCACCAGACCGGCGGCTGCCGCCGCTGCCACGATCGGCAGCAGAGGAGCCGCGAGTTGCGCATCCGGACCAAGCGCCGCCGCAATGAGCCCGGCCACCGCTAGGAAGGCGGTCACGGGCGGTAGCGATCTCGCGCGCAGTCCCCATTCCGCGACAGCGGAGGTCGTGAGTAGGACGCACGCGGCAGGCCAGAACGAGAAGAATTCACGACTGGTCATGGCCACGGCGACGCCGCCACCGAACGCCGCGAAGCCGATGAGAAGCCGTCGGGAGCGACTCGATAGTGCTGCGAAAACGCTGCAACCCAAGACAATGAGCGCGCCAGCAGCCTGCCAGGTATCTGGCTTGTTCAACCACACCACATACAGCGATCCGATGACGACCGCCAACAATGCGGGCGGGACGAGCCAACGCAGCCTCTCAAGGCCGGGGCCCGGGGCCGCCCAGGGCGAACCGTGCGTCATAACGGTCATTGTGACGGCGTGAGACCGCTGAGCGCCTCTTGAGGAGCCTCTGCAACCTGAAGTTGGTACCCAGGTACCAGGGGACCTCCTTCCAGAGGGCCGTCTCCGGGCCCGATGCCGACCCTGGGTCTGAGGCGCCGACCAGGGCTCAGGCACACGCTGAGGGCATGGCCCCCTTGACTACGGAATTGACCGGCACAGCGGAAGAACCAGCGGACCTCAGAGTTAGCCAGCGGCCTGAATCCAACAGTCCACTCAGGCCTCTGACGCCAGTCCGCTGTGCGTTCCTAGCAGACCGCGTCGCCACGGTCCCCAATCTTGTCACGCTCGTTCGGACTGTGGCGGCGGTCGTCGTTGCAGGGTACGGGCTACGTACCGGCGACCCCGGGCTTCTCGGCATTGCTTTCGCCTTGTACTGGACTGGCGACATCCTCGATGGCTGGTTAGCGCGTCGCCTCAGCCAGGAGACGAGACTGGGGGCGATCTTCGACATCGTCGGCGACCGGGCGTGCACGTCGATTCTCTGCATGGGTTTGGTTTCTGTCTACCCGGACCTGCTCCTGGTCGTGATCCCGTTTTTCCTGTCATTCATGGTGCTGGACACCATCCTCTCCCTGGCGTTCCTCTGCTGGCCTCTGCTGAGCCCGAACTACTTCGCGCTCGTCGACCGCGCCGTCTACCGTCTCAATTGGTCGCCGTTCGCCAAGAGCCTCAACACCGCAGGCGTGATTGTGCTGGCCATCACTGGAGTGGAGTGGGCAGCGCTTGGCCTCATCACCCTTCTCGTCGGGATCAAGATCTGGTCCGCTGTGCGCGTCCACCGCCAACTCAGGGCACGCCTGACAGGAGGGCAAGAGTGAGCGCGCTCGCGGGGACGGTGGTGGGCCTCGCCTTTGGCTTCGTCTCCGCCGTGGTGCCCGTGGTCAACGCAGAGGCGTACGCCATTGCCTCGGTCGCCGGTAACCCGTGGCTGCTGGTGCCGACGGTCGTGGCTCTCGCATCGGGACAGACTGCAGGGAAGCTCGTCATGTTCGAGGCCGCTCGACGGGGCTCGACCCGCCTCTCGCGGCTTCCCAAGATCCGGAAACTCTCGTCGGGGCGTTGGGCAGTGCGGATCCAACGCGCACTACAGGAGCCGCGTTCGGCGAAGCCCGTGGTTCTCAGCGCGGCCGGGCTGGGGCTGCCCCCGTTGGCGTTGGTCAGCGTCGCCGCGGGTGCAGCCGGGCAACCGAGATGCGGCTTTGCGCTGATGTGCTTCGCCGGCAGGGCGGCGCGTTTCGCCGTATTGGCCGCACCAGTCGCATTCGCCGTCGCGCACTCATGATTACGAGCGGAAGCAACTGTGGGTCACTGACGTGGCGCGTCGCGGGACACATGCGCTCCGAAGATCTTGCTCAACGCGATCGATCGAGATGGCCCGCTGGTCCCGCGGAATCCAACTCGAGGGGCTCTGCGGTGTCGCAGGGCGACCAGACCTCGGTTGAAACAAAATGACCAAATTCTCCACCAGACCCAGTGCGGTTCCACCCAAGGACTATAAAAAGGCCCGCAAGTATTGGCGAAGCGGTCGATCGCATACGTACACGTAGGTGCCCAACATGCCCCGCGTGAGCAGTACCGCATAGATGTTTCGCACGAACTGCAGGATGTCGTCGTCGGAGTACGTGATGCCACGCATGCGGTTGTTCGTTGCACCTCGGGGGTCGTGATAGTTGTCGCGGTCGAAGAAGATACGGCTTGTGGTCGGGTCATAGCGCAGGTCCTTACCGATGATGACGCCAGCGTAGTTGAGGTCGTAACCCTGGATCGTGTGGATCGAGCCGACTTCGTTGATTGATGTTGGGGAATTGACCCAGTCGGTGTCGCTGGTATTCCAGCGCAGCTGTAGCCCGTCGGCATCGATATCCAGCGCCGCGGGGTCGTGCTTTCCTGCCCATGGCCAAGCGAAACCAGCGAGGAGTCGCGAAAGGCCGACCTCGAGCTCCCTCTCGAGGATCATGTTACGCATGTCCACGGGGTCTTCGAAGAGGCGCAGATCGTAGCCGGGAAAATTGCGACCAATCGTAATCGAGCCATCGAGCACGCCGCGCACGTAACCCACGTAGTCGTCGCCTGCCTGTACGCGCATCTGGGACGTCAGCGAGTAATGGCGCCCCCTGCTTCGCACATCGTCGAGCAGGGCTTGGGTGGTCTCGGCAGGCAGGTCCGCGGGCCGGATCGCCTGGGCGCCATCGAGTAGATAGATCTGATGCCGGCTCTGGTAGTCGATCCAGTCGAGTTGACTGATTGAGGGGTCATCCCCTCCGAACAACTTCTCGTTGATCTCGACAAACTTGCGGTTGAGAGGCCCGGCCGCTTGGGCTGCTCGCTGGTTGAGTCGGTGAGCTTCGTCAACGATGAGAAGGTCGAATTGTTCGGCGGCGCCGCCAACTTCCCAAGGGCTGAGCACCTGATTTGGGGACAAATCGGGAGTCTTGCGGAAGACGTTCTTGATGGAACGTCGAAGCGACTGCTGAGGCACCACCAGCGCGGCGTTGAAATCCGCAAGCAACTCTGGATACCCTGGCACGAAGAACTCGGACAGCAGCGAGTCGCTATCTGGCGGATATGTGACGTCAGCTCGCTTGATGTCCATCAATAATTTCATGAGAAAGATGCCCACCACGGTCTTGCCAGTCCCCGGTGCTCCATGGATGACGATCCTGCTTGAGGTGTTCGCCTCAAGGTCGTCGAAGAGCCCGCTAAGGATGTCATCGACCGCGATCGCCTGATCCTGGGTGAGCGCCTTAAATGGCGACAGCTTGAATAGATCAGTGTTCTCGATCTCGCGGATGGGTCGGCTGAACGCGCCGCGCTCGCGTAACTCGTTAAAGATCTGGTGAAAAGTTTCCCGATATCCCTCACGGCCGTAATAGTCCGCGTCGGTAATGCCGTGGTTGCCGTTCAAGACATCGAACTGCCCGTCGCCTGCGAACAAGCGGATGAGAAACGATTCCAAGTCGAGACACACGGACTTGTTGAAGGTGTCGTCGATGACGACCCTTGCGCCCGTGAGTCGGCTGCGATGCGGGGATGCCAAGTGCTGACGGAATCGGGCGGCAACGTTCAGCGACTCACCGACGTAGATCTTGCCCGCCCCATCGAGCGTATAGACGACCGGCCAGTTCCTGAACCGCGGTTCGAGCGGAGCCCAGGCAGCGACCTGGTCCGCGCTGAACCGCACCTCCTCAATCCGGAAGCCGGTCATACTTCTCACTTCGGCCGCGGGCACGCGCCACGGGGTACTTCGCCCGCGTCACCTCGAGCTTGTCCAGGACAACGCGATCGAGATCTACCTCGAGCGCTGCCGCCAGCAGGTGACAGTACGTGGCGACGTCCGCCAATTCATCCTGAACGCGCTGGTAGTCCTCCGCGGCCGCCCACTGGAAGCATTCGAGAAGTTCGGCCGCTTCGATCACGATGCTCTTGGCTAGGTTCTCCGGGCTATGGAACTGCGACCAGTCACGTTCTTCCACGAACTCTCGCAACTGCTCACGGACTGAGGGCGCCATGCCAGCACTCTAGTTTCATGCGGGGTCCTGTGCGCATGAACCGAGGCCCGGGATGCCGGCTGGGGGCAATAGGAACCGCTACCGGCCCGAAGGAGGTACGGCAGTGGGGCGCGGCCGATCGGTCTCCGGAGTTCATTCCCACGTCAGGATCGTGCGGGTCCGAGAGTCCTCCTTGAGAGGGTGATAGGGCTACCAGTGGTTCATGCCGCGATGGCTTGGAGCCCCTCGGGGCGGAGATTGCCTACGCACTGAGACGCACTGAGACGCGCCGAGGCCGCGCCGACCGGGCCCGGCCGATGACGGGGCTGAGTGCGCGCGATTTGGCGGCCATTTCCGCAGATTCACGGTGACCGGGCTCGCTGGCACTCCCGTCGCGCGCCGTTGTCCGAGGACTCCTTGCCGAGGCGCTCGGTACGTCGATTGAGTACCTGCTTGGCCTCACCGATGAGCGAAGCCCCCGGTCTGGTCAGACCGAGGGCAACGAGGTGGTACGCCATCAGGGACTCGAACCCCGAACCCGCTGATTAAGAGTCAGCTGCTCTGCCAATTGAGCTAATGGCGCAGGTCGCTCCGGGTCTCCCCGGGAGCGACGCCAAACTTACCACCGGAGCCGGGGCCGGACGAAATCAGGAGCGCGCCTCGAGCACGGCCTGCGCCGCGTTGTGCCCGCCCAGCCCGGAGACGGCGCCGCCGCGGCGGGCGCCGGAGCCGCACAGCAGCACCGAGTCCAGGTCGGTCGCGACGCCCCAGCGGCGGGCGGGAGTGTCGAGCAGGACGCGATGCGGTGCCCACGGCCAGTCCAGGTCGCCGTGGAAGATGTGCCCGCCGGGCATGGCCAGGTCGGCCTCGATCTCCGGCGGGGTCTTCGCCTCGATGCACGGGTTCCCGTCGCCGTCGCGAGCGACCACGGACATCAGCGGCTCGGCGAGGTGCTGGTCGATCGACGCGATCGCGGCCGCCACCGCGCGCTCCTTGGCGGTCGGGTCCGCCTGGAACAGCTCGGCCGGGGTGTGCAGGCCGAAGTAGGTCAGCGTCTGCACGCCGGTGCCCGCGTCCGCGCCGAGGATCGAGTCGTCGGTCAGCGAGTGGCAGTAGACCTCGCCGGGCAGCACCGACGGCACGCGCCCGGCCGCGGCCTCGGCGTACGCCGCCTCCACCTGGCCGAGGTCCTCGTTGAGGTGCAGCGTCCCCGCGAACGCGACGGCCGGGTCGGCGCCCGAGCGCAGCCGCGGCAGCCGGTCCAGCAGCAGGTTGATCTTCAGCTGCGAGCCGGACGGCTTCGTCGCGGCCGTCGCGGGGCGGCCCAGGAGGAACTCCAGCACCCAGGGGGCGACGCCCGCCAGCACGGTCCTGGCCACCACCGTGTGCTGGGTCCGTCCGTCGTGCCAGGTCACCTCGGCCCCGTCGGCGCCGTCGCGGATCGCGGCCACGCCGGCGCCGGTGTGGATCTCCGCGCCTGCTGCCCGCGCGGCCCGCTCCAGCGCCCCCGTCACCGCGCCCATCCCGCCGACCGGCACCCGCCACTCGCCGGTGCCGTTGCCGATCAGGTGGTAGAGGAAGCACCGGTTCTGCACGAGCGAGGGGTCGTCCAGCGACGCGAAGGTCCCGATCAGCGCGTCGGTCCCGACGACGCCCTGCACCGTCGGGTCGGCGAAGCGAGAGCGGATCGCCCGCCCGATCGGCTCCTCGACCAGCTCCCGCCACGTGCGCTCGTCGGCCCGGGCGCGTATCTCCCGGTCCGTCGGCAGCGGCTGCATCAGCGTGGGCGCCACGACCTCGGCGAGCGCCTCGACGTCGGCGTAGAAGCGTCGCCACGCGTCGTACTCCGCCTCCGACCCGGTGAGCGCCGCGAACGACGCGCGGGTCGCCTCGCCCTCGGGGCGCTCGACGAGCAGCCCGAACGGTACGCCGTCACGCAGGGTCGGCGTGTAGGACGCGGTGTGTCGCGACACCAGGTCCACCGACAGGTCCAGGTCCCGCATCAGCTGCTCGGGCATCAGCGAGACCAGGTAGGAGTAGCGCGAGAGCCGCGCCTCCCGGCCGGGGAACGCCTTCGCGGACACCGCGGCCCCGCCCACGTGCGGGAGCCGCTCCAGGACGAGCACGGAGAGCCCGGCCCGGGCGAGGTAGGCCGCCGCGGTCAGGCCGTTGTGGCCCGCGCCGACCACGACCGCGTCGTAGGAGGACCGCTCGCTCTGCATGGGGCGCACGCTAGCGGTTCGTACGGCGACCCCGGCACCGCGGCCAGGGTCGCCGTACGCGGACGCTCAGGTCGCGTTGAAGAACCGCTGCAGGCGCGGCACCCGGCGCAGCACCAGCTGGTCCAGCACCAGCACCAGCAGCAACGACAGCCCGAAGAGGGGCAGCAGCACGCCCAGCAGCACCAGGCCGGCGACGAGCAGCGGCGACGAGCGCAGCGGCATCCGGCCGCGCGGCGCCCCCGAGCCGGACCCGCGCGGCCGTCGCCGCCACCACATCAGCGGCCCGGTGACGCACAGCGTGATCACGCCGATGCACATCAGCGCGGCGCCCCAGAAGGACCACAGCCCGAGGCTGCGCCCCTCGTGGAAGCCGATCCCCTGGGAGACCACCTTCGCCATCAGCGGGTAGTCGTCGAACCCGTACGTCGACACCACCTCGCCGTCGTAGCGGTCCACGTGCACCGTGCGCTCGTCGCTGGGCGCGTCGAAGGCGTAGCCGATGACGGAGAACACCCCGGCGTCCTCCCCGGGGAGCGCGACCGTCATCGGGTGCCGCAGTCCTTCCCGGTCGGCCACCGCGAGGGCCGTGTCGACGTCGGCGATGCTGACCCCCTCCTTCTTCTGCTTCCCCTGAGGCACCTCCGACTTGCCCATGCCCCAGGGCACCTGGCCGCCGTGGCTGTGCGGCAGCGACTCGTCCAGCGTCGAGGTCGGCTCGCTGATCGCGCCGGGGTCGGTGCTCCACAGCGACGAGCCGTTCGCCGTCGCGAGCCGTTGCACCTGCTCGCCCCAGATGCCGGTCCACGGCAGGCCGCTGGCCAGCAGCCCGAGCAGGCCGACGCCGACGACCGCGCCGACCAGGCCGTGCCGGGAGCGCAGCCGGGCGTCGCGGCGCCCCGAGCGGCGCGCTCGCTTGCGTGCCCGGCGGCCGCGGAAGAACAGGTAGTAGCCGGTCAACGCCATCACCACCGCCCAGCTGGCGGCGAGCTCGATGACGGCGTCGCCGAGCTTGCCGGCCATCAGCTCGCCGTGGATGAGCGCGGCGGTGCCGGAGAGCGTCTTGTCCGGGTCGACGTCCCCCAGCACGCTCGCCGAATACGGGTCCACGAACACGTCCCGTCCACTGCCGTCGGGCAGCTGGATCGAGACGGTGGTGGGCCGGTCAGCGGCGGCCGGCTCGGTCAGCGAGACCGGAGTGGCGTCGGGATAGGCCGCCTGGACGGCGTCGAGCTGCAGCTGGGCCCCCAGCGCAGCCGAGGCGCCGGCGCTCGGCGGCTCGACCGTCATCAGGTCGGGCTGGAGCAGCGGCTCCAGCTGGAAGCGGAACAGGTAGATCAGGCCGGTGACGGCGAGGGTGAGCAGGATCGGCACGACCAGGAAGCTCGCGAAGAAGTGCCAGCGCCAGACGGCGCGGAAGAGTCCCGACCCGGACGGTCGGGGTGTCGGGGCGCGTTCGGGCGCGCGGACACGGGTGTCGACGGACATGGGTGTCTCCTGGGAGGGGGAGCGGTGCTCCCGGACGAGGTGGGGTGCGGTCAGCTGGCCGGAGCCGGCGGGCCGCGACGCGCCACCGTCGTGGAGATCCAGCGGGGGAGGAGAGCCCGAGGAGAGGTACGGCGCACCCGCGGCCGCCACGGCCCGGCCGGCGGCGCGGGCAGGACCGCCGGCGGCACCCGGAGCCCGGCGGCCACGAGCGACAGGACCGCCCACAGCAGCTGCTCGCCGTACCCCAGCAGCAGCCCCACCAGCAGCGCGCCCACGGCGTGCGCGAGCATCATCAGGTCGCTCGGCAGGACGTCCGCGGCCGCTGCGTGGTCCCCGCTCACCATCAGCCCGGTGTGCAGCGCGGTCTGGCCGCCCACCATCAGCGCGGCCAGCTCGATGCGCGAGGAGGGGCGGGTGAGGAACGGCGCCGCGAGGCCCACGGAGGCCATCAGGAGCAGCAGCGTCCACGGCACAGCCGGGAGCTGGCCGCCGGCGCTGACGTGCGAGAGGGCGCCGGTGGTGAAGACCGCCAGGCCGACGGCGGACGCGCGGAGCCACAGGACTCCCGGCGACGCCTGCGACCTCATGGGGACATGATCTCCCAACCAGATGTCCGGAAGGAGAACGGCCCCGGCATGATGCCGGGGCCGTTCCTCGGGACTGGGGTGAGCGACGGGGCTTGAACCCGCGACCCTCGCGACCACAACGCGATGCTCTACCAGCTGAGCTACGCCCACCATGGGTCCGGACCGGCCGGACCGCTGAGAAGTGTAGCCGGGTCAGTCCGCAACGTCCGCATCGACGGCCCCGGCCCCGGTGAGCGCCCCGCCGTGCCGCTGCGCGATGGCCTTGGCGGTCTCGCTGTCCGGGCCCGGCGGCGGCACGAAGACCGCGTCGCGGTAGTAGCGCAGCTCCTCGATGCTCTCTTGGATGTCGGCCAGGGCGCGGTGGTTGCCCTGCTTCTCCGGCGCCTGGTGGTAGGCGCGGGGGTACCACCGGCGGGAGAGCTCCTTGATCGAGGAGACGTCGACGATCCGGTAGTGCAAGAACGCGTCCAGCTCGGGCATGTCGCGGGACAGGAAGCTGCGGTCGGTGGCGACGGTGTTGCCCGCCAGTGGCGGACGGCTGCCGCTGGGGCAGTGCTCCTCGACATAGGCGAGGACCTGCTGCTCGGCCTCCTCCAGGGTGATCCCGGTCTCGAGCGCGGCCAACAGCCCCGAGCTCTCGTGCATCGACCGGACGAAGTCGCCCATCTGCTCCAGGGCCTCGGCGGGCGGCCGGATGATCAGGTCCACGCCCTCGCCGAGCACGTTCAGCTCGAAGTCGGTGACGAGGGCGGCGACCTCGATCAACGCGTCCGCGGTCAGGTCGAGGCCGGTCATCTCGCAGTCGATCCACACCAGTCTGTCGCTCACCCGAGCACCCTACTCAACGACTCAGTGCACCCCCGGCCTCTCATCGGCCGCTCAGGAACCTGGCCTATCCTCTGGCGCATGTCGAAGAAGAAGGCGGCGGAGAGCCGTGCCGCCCGTGCCCAGGCCCTCATCGAGCAGCGCAAGAAGGCTGAGCGGCGCCGGCGCCTGATCGCGATCGTGGGTGCGGTGGCCGCTGTGGTCGTGGTCGTGGGTGGTGCGTTCCTGCTCACCAACGTGATGGGTGACGGCGACGGATCCGGCGGCAACGCCTCGCAGTCCGCGCCGAAGTCTCCCGCGCTGAGCAACTACGGCATCACCGTCGGCAAGGACAGCGCGCCAACGAAGATCACCCTCTATGAGGACCTGCAGTGCCCCGCCTGCAAGGCGATGGAGGACGCCGTCGGTCCCGCGCTGACCCAGGCGATCGACGACGGGTCGGCGCAGGTGACCTACAAGCTGATCTCGTTCCTCGACGGCGCCTCGACCAACCAGTACTCCTCCCGCGCCACCAACGCCGCACTCGTGGTCCTCCAGGAGTCCGGCCCCGAGGTCTTCCGGAAGTACCACCAGATGCTCTACGCCCAGCAGCCCGCCGAGGGCGGTGCCGGCTATGAGGACTCCCAGCTGATCGACATGGCCGTGCAGGCCGGGGCCGACGAGAAGGCGATCACGCCCGGCATCGAGGACAAGATCTTCGCCGACTACATCGAGAAGGCCACCGCCCAGTCCAACGAGGACGGCGTCGAGGGGACCCCGACGGTGGAGATCGACGGCAAGCGGGTCGAGGGCGACCCGATCCAGGCGATCACCCGGGCCCTCAGCCAGTGAGCTCGGGGGACCTCGGGGAGTTCATCGCCGGGCTCCCGAAGGCCGAGCTCCATGTCCACCACGTCGGGTCGGCGTCGCCGCGGATCGTCTCCGAGCTCGCGGCGCGCCATCCCGGCACGGTTCCGAGCGACCCGGCCGAGCTGGAGCGGTTCTTCGAGTTCACCGACTTCGCGCACTTCATCGACGTCTACCTCGCCGTCGTCGGGCTGGTCCGCACGGCCGAGGACGTGCGGACGCTGACCTACGAGATCGCCGAGGAGATGGCGCGCGGGCAGAGCCTGAGGTACGCCGAGCTCACCTGCACGCCGTACACCTCGGTGCTGGCCGGTGTGCCGATCGAGGGCTACACCGAGGCGATCGAGGACGCCCGGGTGGCCGCCGAGCGCGACTTCGGCCTGGTGCTGCGCTGGATCTACGACATCCCGGGGGAGTCCGGCATCCCGGCGGCCGACGCCACGCTGGCCTACGCCCTGGAGCACCGCACGGACGCGCTGGTCGGCTTCGGCCTCGGCGGCCCGGAGATCGGCGTGCCCCGTCCGCAGTTCGCATCGCACTTCGCCCGGGCCCGCGAGGCCGGCCTGCACTCCGTGCCGCACTCGGGTGAGACGACCGGGCCGGCGTCGGTGTGGGAGGCGCTGCGCGACCTGGGCGCGGAGCGGATCGGTCACGGCGTCTCGGCCGCGCAGGACCCCGAGCTGCTCGGTCATCTGGCCGACCACCGGATCCCGCTGGAGGTGTGCCCCACCTCGAACCTGCGCACGCGCGCGGTCGCCACGCTGGAGGAGCACCCGCTGCGCGCGTTCGTCGAGGCCGGGGTGCCGGTGACCATCAACTCCGACGATCCGCCGATGTTCGGGACGAGCCTCAACCGCGAGTACGCCGTCGCCGCCGACCTGCTCGGGCTCGACCGGGCCGGGGTGGCCGGGCTGGCCGTGGCCGCGGTGGACCACTCCTTCGCACCCGACGGCACCAAGGCCCGGCTGCGCGAGGAGATCACGGCCTACCTCGCCGAGCGCTCGTAGGCCGGAACGACTCGGGCCCTGCGGTCTCATACTCCGCAGGGCCGCCTCGATTGTCGAGGCGGGCCCGAGCCCGGGCCGGGAGGTGGCACGGCGTGTCGAAGGACTCTCGGGCGTCCTGCTCGATCTCCTGCGGTGGGTGGGGCGGATGATTACGCTCGGCGGTATGTCCGCAGTGCTCCCGATCTGGTGGACCACCGCGGCAATCACGGCGGTGGCCGCGTCCCTGTGGCGCCTGGTCGCGCCGGAGCACGACCCCGTGTCCCTCTTCGTCATCATGATGGCGGTGGTCGTCGCGGCGCTGGTCGCGCCGTTGACCCGGCGCCCGGGCGACCGGCTGGTCGCGGGCTGGCTCTCGGGCGGCGTCGCCTCCGCCGCGGTCGGCAGCCTGCTGATCCTGCAGTCGGGACCTCGGGAGGTCTCCGACGGCGTGGGGCACTGGGGATGGGCGGTGGCCGCGTTCTGCGTGATGGTCGCCCTGGGCCTGCTGGTCTCGCGCACCCACGCGGATGCCGGGCTGGGCGCGCTGCTGGACACGCTGACCGTCGTCGTGGTCTCACTCATGGTCTTCACCAACCTGTGCCTGGACGCGATCGTCCACGACGCCACCGACGACGGATCGCTGTTGCCCCGGCTGGTCTACCTGGTGGCGAGCGCGGTGCTCTACGGCCTGCTGCTGCGCCTGCTGGCCAACCCCACGGGGCGGACCTTCCTCGACCCGTGGCTGCTCGTCGGGCTGGTGCCGTTCCTGGTGACGGGCCTCGCGGCCTCGCTGTCGAGCGTGGGCGGGCACGGCGGCTCGGTGGCGCAGGCGGCCTACCTGCTCGGGATGCTCAGCCTGACCCGGGCCGCCATGGGCACCCGCACGCCGCTGCCCACCGAGGGAGACCCGGACGTCACCCACGGCACCCGGATCGGCTCGGTCCTGGTGAGCATGGTGGCTCCGCTGCTGCTGCCCCCGGTGCTGATCCTGCTGGACCGCTACCGCGGGAACCCGATCAGCCTGTGGGAGCCGCTGACCGCGCTCCTGCTGCTCCTGGCGATCGCCTACCTCCGCGTCGTGTGGACCCTGCGCCAGCTCTACCTCGCCCGGCTGGAGGTGTCGGCGGCCCGCGACGCCGCGATGGAGGCATCTCGGGTGAAGTCCGCGTTCCTGGCCACGATGAGCCACGAGATCCGGACCCCGATGAACGGCGTGATCGGTCTCGCCGAGTTGCTCAAGGGGACCGGCCTGGACGCCCGGCAGCGGCACTACGCCGACGGGATCACCACCGCCGGCGAGTCGCTGCTGACCGTGATCAACGACGTCTTGGACTTCTCCCGGGGCGAGGCCGGACTGCTGCCCCTGGAGCACGCCGACTTCGACCTGCCCCAGCTCCTCGCCGACGTCGACGACATGCTCGCCGGCTCGGCGAAGCTCAAGGGGCTCAGCCTGCGGGTCGAGATCGCGCCCGATCTGCCGAGCTCCTTCCGCGGGGACGCCTCGCGGCTGCGGCAGCTGCTGGTCAACCTGGTCGGCAACGCGGTGAAGTTCACCGACGCCGGCGAGGTGGTGGTCCGGGCGAGCGTGATCGGCCAGGACGGCTGGATGGCCCTGGTGCGGCTCGACGTCGTGGACACCGGCATCGGCATCGACGACGAGGCCCGGGCGCTGCTCTTCAAGCCGTTCCACCAGGCCGACTCCTCCACCTCGCGCCGGTTCGGTGGGTCCGGCCTCGGGCTGGCGATCTCCCAGCAGCTGGTCACCGCGATGGGCGGCACCATCTCGGTGGAGAGCACGCCGGGGGAGGGCAGCACGTTCCGGGTCGAGGTGCCGCTCGAGCTGGCAGGGAAGCCTCGCGGGGACGACGCGGACCCGGTCGTCGTACCGTCGGAGGATCCTGACGCGCCCGCGCCGGTCGCCGGCCGGATCCTGCTCGTGGAGGACGACGAGATCAACCAGATGGTGGCCCGCGGGATCGTGGAGGGGCTGGGCTACGACGTCAAGGTGGCGGCGAACGGCAGCGTGGCGCTGGACCGTCTGGCTGCGGAGCCCTTCGACGCCGTGCTGATGGACTGCCACATGCCGGTGATGGACGGCTGTGAGACGACGCAGCGCTGGCGCAGCGACGAGCCGGAGGGCCAGCATCTACCGATCATCGCGATGACCGCCAGCATCCTGCCCGAGGACCGGCAGCGCTGCTCGGAGGCGGGGATGGACGACTTCGTGCCGAAGCCGGTCGCCAGCGCCGAGTTGGCCGCGACGTTGAAGCGGTGGATTCCCGCGACGCTGGGGCGGTCGTAGAGTCAGGGGTGCCGGCCGCGGCCGGCTGCTCCGCCGTACCCCACGACGAGAGGAACGCCCGATGGCCAAGACCGAGCCCGAGCCGATGCGCGACCAGCAGCAGGACCGCCTGCTGACGCCGCAGAACTGCGTGCTGACGCTCATCGACTACCAGCCCGAGCAGTACTCCACCATCACCTCCACCACCCGCGACGAGATCGACCTCAACGTGGTCGCGCTGTGCCGCCTGGCCACGGCGTACGACGTCCCCGTGGTGCTGTCCACCGTCGGCGTCGACCTCGGCGTCAACGAGGGCACCGCCCAGGTGATCAAGGACGAGCTGCCCGGGGTGGAGGAGATCGACCGGACCGGGGTGAACGCCTGGGAGGACCCGGACTTCCGCGCCGCGATCGAGGCCTCCGGGCGCAAGAAGGTGGTGATCGCCGGGCTGTGGACCGAGGTCTGCATGACCTTCCCGACCCTGGACATGCTGGCCGAGGGCTATGAGGTCTACCCGGTGGCCGACGCGGTGGGCGGCATCTCGCCGGTGTCCCACCAGCGCGCGTTCGAGCGGGTGATCGCCGCCGGCGCGCAGCCGATCACGGCGATCTCGTTCGGCTCCGAGCTGATGCGCAACTGGGCCCGTGAGGACTCCGACAACCTGCGCCAGGTGATGCGGTGGTACTTCCCCGAGCGGCAGCGACTCGGGCTGGACGGAGGAGGAGCACGATGACCGAGAACGCCACGCAGAGCGAGCCGACCTTCGCGCACGCGCCGAAGCGGCACCGCTATGAGATCCGCGACGGCGAGACCGTCGCCGGGTTCACCGTCTACCGCCTGCCCGACGACGAGCACGTCGACTTCATCCACACCGAGGTCGACGACGCGTACGGCGGGCGCGGGCTGGCCTCGGGTCTGGTCGCGTTCGCCCTGGCCGACGTGCGCGAGCAGGGCAAGCGGATCATCCCGCACTGCCCCTACGTGCAGTCGTGGCTGAAGCGGCACCACGAGTACGACGACATCACCGACTGGCCCGAGCCCCGCGCCTGAGCGGGGGCCTCAGGCGCGGGGGCCGGGTGGGAAGCTGACCGGCCCGACGTGCGCAACGCGGGCCGGTCAGCCGGCTCTCACGGCTGGACCGGGCGCTCCCAGACGCGCAGGGTCGCCAGCCGGTCGAAGAACGCCTGAGCGTCCGCGTCCGCGAGATCCACGAACCCGTCGTCGGGGGTGACACCCGCAGCGTCGAGCAGCGGCTGCGTGGCCGGCGTCCAGCCGACGTACTTCTGGTGGTGGAACGAATCGGAGACGAAGTCCCGGGCGCTGGCGCGCTCGGCCAGCGCGTTCACACCGGTCTCGCCGGTCACGACGGCCACGGCGTCGAAGAGCACCGACGGGGCGCCGTCGACGGCGTGCTGGACCTCCAGCCGGCTGTCGTCGGAGAGGGTGACGCCGCCGATCGTCGGCCCGATCAGGCTGACGATGGCGCCGTCGTCGGTGAACGTTCTCTGCAGCGACCGCACCAGGGCGGCGTCGGCGCCCTCGCCCACGAGCACGCCCAGCGTGCGGCCGGCGAAGGAGTCCGGGCCGTTCTTCAGGATGCTCAGCGCCGGAGACTCCGGCAGGTCGGTGCGCGGCTCCACCGTGGTCGGCGACGCCTCCGGCAGCTCCATGCCCAGCCCCTCGGCCACCCGGGTGGCGAGCTCCTCATGCACGTTGCGCAGGTTGCCCAGCATCCGGGTGCGGATCTCGGGCATCTCGCACTTGCCGAGCTCGAAGGTGAACGCGGCCACGATGTGCTCCTGCTCCACCGGCGTCTGGCTGATCCAGAACTGCCGCGCCTGGCTGTAGTGGTCGGCGAAGGACTCCGCCCGCAGCTTGCGCACCTTCCCGGCCTCCTCGCGGGGCACGGAGGTGAAGCCGCTCTCCCGGTCCTCGCGCGGTCCGCGGTCGCGGCCGGTGAACGAGTTGGGCTCGTAGTTGGCCCGGCCCGACTGCGGCAGCATC
This sequence comes from Nocardioides rotundus, assembly GCF_019931675.1. Classification (GTDB taxonomy): domain Bacteria; phylum Actinomycetota; class Actinomycetes; order Propionibacteriales; family Nocardioidaceae; genus Nocardioides; species Nocardioides rotundus. The sequence goes on along the minus strand of NZ_CP082922.1, from coordinate 2,965,676 downwards.
TGCATGTGGCCGTCCCGCTGGAAGTTCCGCATCGGGCAGCGCGGGGCGTTCACCGGGATCTCGGTGAAGTTCGGGCTGCCGAGGCGGCTCAGCTGCGTGTCGAGGTAGGAGAAGTTCCGCCCCTGCAGCAGGGGGTCGTCGGTGAAGTCGACGCCCGGCACCACGTTCTGCGTGCAGAACGCGACCTGCTCGGTCTCGGAGAAGACGTTGTCGACGACCCGGTCCAGGGTGAGCCGGGCGATGGTGCGCACCGGCACGACCTCCTCGGGCACGATCTTCGTGGGGTCCAGGATGTCGAAGTCGAAGGAGTCGGCGAACTCCTCGTCGAAGATCTGCACGCCGAGCTCCCACTGCGGGTGGTCGCCGGCGGTGATCGCGCCGTACAGGTCCCGGCGGTGGAAGTCGGGGTCGGCGCCGTTGATCTTCAGCGCCTCGTTCCACACCACCGACTGCAGCCCCTGCAGCGGCTTCCAGTGGAACTTCACGAACGTGTCCTTGCCCTCGGCGTTGACGAACCGGAAGGTGTGGACGCCGAAGCCCTCCATGAAGCGGAAGGAGCGGGGGATGCCGCGGTCCGACATCGCCCACAGCAGCATGTGGGTCGACTCGGGCATCAGGCCGACGAAGTCCCAGAAGGTGTCGTGGGCGCTGGCCGCCTGCGGCCAGCCGCGGTCCTGCTCCTCCTTGACCGCGTGCACCAGGTCGGGGAACTTCATCGCGTCCTGGATGAAGAAGACCGGGATGTTGTTGCCGACGATGTCCCAGTTGCCCTCGTCGGTGTAGAGCTTCACCGCGAAGCCGCGGACATCGCGGGCGAGGTCGCCGGAGCCCATGTTGCCCGCGACCGTGGAGAAGCGGACGAAGGCGTCGGTGCGCTTGCCCTTCTCGGAGAAGGGGGTCGCGCGGGTGAGCTCGGGGATGGCGTCGGTGCACTCGAGGTAGCCCTTGGCGCCGTACCCCCGCGCGTGCACCACCCGCTCGGGGATGCGCTCGTGGTCGAAGCGGAAGATCTTCTCCCGCATCGCGAAGTCCTCCATCATCGTCGGACCGCGCTCACCCACTCGCAGGGAGTTCTGGTTGTCGCTGACCGGGACGCCCTGGGCGGTGGTCATCACCTGGTCGTCCTCGACCCCCTGGTGGAGCTCTCCGCCGTTGCCGATCTCGTCGGACACGAATCCTCCTGAAGCTGGCTAGGAAGTGCTGACACCTCCAGCGTCCAACCCCGGGCAACCCGGACACCACACCTATCGGTGTGGGAGTCGGTGAACGCGGCCTCAACGACCGGTGTCGGGCTCCTGGAGGAGACGGAGGAGTACGTCGCACTCCGCGTCGCCGAGGCGGGAGGCGACGGGGGCGTCGTCGAGGAGCCGGGCGAGCAGCTCGGCGCGCTCGGCCTCACCGGCCTCGGTGAGTGAGAGCCGGCGGGCGCGGCGATCGTCGGGGTCGGCCTCCCGGACCACGAGTCCCCGCTCCTCCAACTGGGTCGCGAGCGCGGTGACGTGGGACGGCTCGCAGGCCGACGCGTGCGCGGCCTCCTGCATCCGCATCGGCGCGTCCAACCGCACCAGCAGGCGAGCCTGCGGTGGCGTCAGCGACCGCTCGGCCGCCACCGCCTCGATGTGCCGGCGGATCAGCATCGCGGTCCGCAGCAGCTCGTCGAGCAGGCGCACGCGGATCGGTTCGGGGGCTGTCACAGGCGTCATTCTCCCCTCCTCCACCTGGTGGTCCAGCTACCCCCGAATTTACTTCACCCGATCAAGGAATAACTTCACTCAGTGAAGTGCTGAGCCCGTGTACCTGACCCGAACTACACAAGAGGTGTGTTGGATTGAACATCGTCTGGATCGTCCTGAGCGCGCTCGTCGCGCTGGGCTTCGTCCTCGCCGGGGTCGCCAAGCTCCGCCGGGCCGAGCCGGTCACCGGAACCCTGGAGCGCCTCGGTGTCTCCGCCGGCCTGCAGCGCACGATCGGTGCGCTGGAGATGCTGGGAGGCCTCGGCGTCGCCATCGGGATCTGGTGGCAGCCGCTGGGGATCGCCGCCGCGATCGCCCTGGTGCTGCTGATGATCGGCGCCGTGGGCTACCACATGAAGGAGAAGGACAAGCTCGGCGAGACCGCCGGCGCCATCGTCCTGCTCGTGCTGAGCGCCCTCGTGGCCGTCGTACCCGCCTTCGCCTGATCCCGGCCGTACCGACCGAGGAAGCAGCTCTCCCGTGATTCCCTACAAGTGGCTGGTCGCAGCCGCCTTCGCCATGGCGCTGTTCATGGAGATCCTCGACATGACGGTGCTCAACACCGCCCTGCCCATCCTGGGCGAGCACTTCGGCGCCGACACGTCCCAACTGCAGTGGCTGGTCACCGGCTACCTGATCAGCCTGGCGATCTTCATCCCGGCGTCGGGGTGGTTCGCCGACCGGTTCGGTGACAAGCGCACGTTCCTCTTCGCGCTCGCGGTCTACACCGGTGCGAACCTGTGGGCGGGCGCGGCGGGGTCGCTCACCGAGCTGCTGACGGCGCGGCTGGTGCAGGGCGTCGGCGGCGGCCTGCTCACCCCGGTCGGTACGGCGATGCTGTTCCGCGCCTTCCCCGTGGGGGAGCGGGCACGCGCCTCGGCGATGCTCGCGATCCCCACCACCCTGGCGCCGATGCTCGGGCCGGTGCTGGGCGGCTATCTCGCCGACGAGGTGTCGTGGCGGTGGATCTTCTTCCTCAAGGTGCCGGTCGGCGTCTTCGCGCTGATCTTCAGCGCCCTCGTGCTCAAGCACGGGGAGAGCTACTCCCGTGACCGCTTCGACGTGGTCGGCTTCCTCACGGGCGGCGCCGCCCTCGCGACGCTGCTCGTCGGGCTGGACGAAGGGGCTCGGCTCGGCTGGACCGAGGGCCGGACGCTGATCCTGCTCGGCATCGCCGTGGTGTCCGGTGCCGTCTTCGTGACCAGCTCGCTGCGCTCGCGGGCGCCGATGGTGGACCTGTCGCTGCTCAAGGACCGGACGTTCGCGCTCGGCAACGGGCTGCTCTTCCCCGCCGCGGGCGCGCAGTTCGGCGCGATCTTCGTGGTCCCGCTGCTGCTGCAGACCCAGATGGGCCTCTCGGCGACCCAGTCCGGGCTGGTCACCGCCGCGCAGGCCGTGGGCATGCTGGTGCTGCTGCCCTTCTCCGGGCGGCTCTACGCCAGCGTCGGCCCCAGGCGGCTGCTGGTGACCGGCTTCGGGATCATCGCGCTCAGCCAGCTGAGCCTGATCGGCGTCGGCGCGGACACCAGCACCTGGTGGATCAGGGCGTCGATGTTCGGCCTCGGGATGGGCAGCGCGCTGGTCGTCGTACCCCTCCAGGCGGCGACGTTCGCCGCGATCAGCCTCGCCGACACGGCCCGCGCCACCGCGGTGTTCTCCGCGGGGCGTCAGGTGGCCGGTGGGCTCGGCGTCGCCCTGATGGCGACCGTGCTGACCGTCGGCATGGAGGGCTCGGGCGACTCGCCGTTCGACGCCTACCACACGGTGTTCTTCCTCGGCGGCGGGATCGGGCTGCTCGGCCTGCTGCTCTCCTTCGCGGTCCGGGACCCGCGCCCCGCCGGGTCGGAGCCCGCGCCCTCGCCGGAGGCTCCCGCCCGGACGGTCGGGACCGCCTGAGCCGGCTGCCACCGCTCAGCGAACAGTGCGGCGTTCTGATGTCACCTGGTGACAGTAGGGCGCCGCACTGTTTGTGTCCGGGCGGGTGGGCCTCAGATGTGTGCGGATCCCTGCACTCTTGACCGGCCCGGTGGGCCAGTGCAGATTGACGTTGACCCGGCCACGCCGAAAGAAGCGCTTGGGCAACTGGGCGGTCACAGCGGAACTGGTTCGGTGCGTTCCTCGCTGTGAACGCCTGCCTAGGGGTGGAAGGTGCGGGCGTTCCTACGGGCTCGATTCGTGGTGAGGTCTGCGGAGTTCCTGTCATCGGGCCATGGCTCTACGTGACTGCTGTCGCCCTCGTGACGTTTCTTGTTGCGGCGGGGCGGGTGGTGTCGATGAAGGCTCTTCCGTTCCTGACCATCCTCATCCTGACGTGCGCGGCTGTCCTCCTGGTGCCCGCCATCATCGCGGTACTGCCGCGTGGATGATGCTCACACCATGACCATGGCGTAGGTGCGGTGGAGGGTGTCGTACCGATTAGTGTTGTCGTGGCACTAGGGCCTGACCTGGGACAACATTGGGCGCCCCCGACAGGATTCGAACCTGTGACCCGCGGATTAGAAGGCCGCTGCTCTATCCAGCTGAGCTACGGGGGCCCGGCCGGCGATCCGGCCGCGCGCCATTATGCCCGGGCCAGCTCGACCAGCACCTCGTGGTGCGCGGTGTGGGGGAACATGTCGAGCACCCGCCCGCGCACAGGCAGCAGCGACGGCATCCGCGCCAGGTCGCGCGCCAGCGACTCGGGGTTGCAGGAGGAGTAGAGGACGTGCGGCACCCCGGAGCCCTCCAGCCAGTCGGCCAGCTCCGGGCCGATCCCGCGCCGGGGCGGGTTGACGACCACCAGCTCCGGGGGAGCCTCGAGCGCGCGGGCGTACGCCGTCGCGTCGCCGGCGTGGAAGGTCGCCTCGCGGTCGGCCTCGGCGGCCGCCTGCCGCGCGGACGCCACCGCCTCCTCCGACACCTCCACCCCGGTGATCGTGCGACCGGGAGAGGCGAGGTGCAGGGCGAAGCCCCCGACCCCGCTGTAGAGGTCGAGCACCGAGGCGGGCGCGAGCTCGTCGGCCCACCGGGTCGCGGTGGCGTAGAGCTCGGTCGCGACCGCGGTGTTGGTCTGGAAGAACGACTGCGGCCGCAGGCGCAGCGTCACCGCGCCGGTCCGCATCGGCAGGGTCGCGGCCGGCGTCAGCACGATCTCGTCGGGGCCCTCCAGCACCGCCTTGTGCTCGGGCTGCAGGTTCAGCGACACCACCCGGAGCCCCGGCAGCCGCTCGAGCAGCCACGGCAGGTGCTTGCGGATCCGGGTCTCCGCCTCCCGGCTGCGCAGCACCAGCCGGACCATCAGCTCGCCGTCGGGCGAGGCGGTGGCCAGCACGTGCTTGAGCTCGCCGCGCCGCTCCGGGACGGAGTACGGCGCCAGCCGGGCGCGGGTGACGAACTCGGAGAGCACCGGCAGCGCGGCGACCAGCGGAGCCTCGTGCAGCGGGCAGTCGACCAGGTCGATCCCGGCGCCGGCGGGGGAGAGGATCCCCAGCGTCGGGGCGTCCACCGTGCCCGCGACCGCCATCTTCGCCTTGTTGCGGAAGCCCGCGGCGGGCGAGGTCACCGGCGGCAGCCACTCCGGCACGTCCACCAGCGACCGGGTGCGGTCGACCTTCGCGGCCAGCTGGGCGTCGTACGGCTGCGGCAGCAGGGTGCACGAGCGGCACCGGCCCGCCTCGAAGTGGTGACAGGCGAGCGCCGGAGCCGGCTCAGCCACCGATGTGCTGACCCATCCACGCCTCGACGTCGTCGGCGGCCCGGGGGAGCGCCGCGGAGAGGTTCCGCGAGCCGTCGGCGGTGACCAGGATGTCGTCCTCGATCCGGATCCCGATGCCGCGCAGCTCCTCGGGCACCAGCAGGTCGTCGGCCTGGAAGTAGAGACCCGGCTCCACCGTCAGCACCATCCCCTCGGCGAGGTCGCCCTTGGGGTAGGTCTCCGGCGCCGAGCGGGCGCAGTCGTGCACGTCCATGCCGAGCATGTGCGAGGTGCCGTGCAGCGTCCAGCGGGCGTAGACCTTCGAGTCCGGGTCCAGCGCCTCCTCCGCGCTCACCGGCAGCAGCCCCATGTCCTCCAGCGCGTGCGCCAGCACCGACATCGCGGCGTTGTGCGCGGCGAGGAAGGGTACGCCGGGCCGCACCGCGTCGATGCCGGCCTGCTGCGCGGCGAGCACCAGGTCGTAGAGCTCGCGCTGCAGCGGGGTGAACCGGCCGTCCACCGGCAGGGTCCGGGTGACGTCGGCGGTGTAGAGGTTGCGGCCCTCCACGCCCATGTCCAGCAGCACCAGCTCGCCCGGGGTGATCGGGCCGGTGTTGTCGATCCAGTGCAGCGTCGTCGCGTGCGAGCCGCCCGCGCAGATGGAGTCATAGCCGATGTCGTTGCCCATCGCCCGGGCGCGACGGAAGAAGGTGCCCTCGATCCAGCGCTCGCCGTACTCCCGGACCCGGTCCCACTCGCGGACGGAGTCCTCGAAGCCGAGCGTGGTGATGTCGCAGGCCTCGGTCAGCTCGCCGATCTCCCACTCGTCCTTGACCAGGCGCAGCTCGGAGAGCACGCGCGCCAGCTCGTCGTCGCGCCCCTGGTCTCCGGCGACCTGGCCGTCCACCCGGGCGTCGACGCCGCGGTGCACGCGGGTCTTGGCCTGCCCCTCCAGCTCGGCGGGCAGGTCGTCGAGGTGGCGGACCTCCAGGCCGAGGGAGTCGGAGATCTCCCTCATCGAGGGGCGTCGGCCGGCCCAGAGCTCGCCGTACTGCCGGTCCCGGAAGAACTCGTCGGTCTCGCGGGAGGAGCGGGGCCGGGCATAGAGCACGTGCCGGTCGTCCTCGACCACGAGCACCGCGTCGGAGGTCTGGTTGCCGGAGAGGTAGGTGTGGCCGGTGTCGGGACGGAAGCGGTAGTCGGTGTCGTTGGCGCGGACCTTGTAGCCCCCCGCCGGGAGCACCAGCCGCTCCCCGGGGAACGCCTCGGCCAGCCGGCGGCGCCGCTGCTCCGCCCACCCGCTGATCGGGTGCGCGGGCACGTCGAGGTCGCGGTCGCCCCAGCCGGTGCGCATGAAGGCCAGGTAGGCCTCCGGCACGGCGGGGTCGTGGGACCCGGTGTTGAGCGTCGAGTCGGCCTCGCCCTCGGTGAGAGCGGTCTCGGTGACGTCGGGCTCGTCCTGCGGCAGGTTGTCGTTGGTCACGGCTTCACTGTACGCCGACCGGACGGACGCTCGACTACGCTGGCGGCCATGCCTCGGAGCCCCCGGAACAGCGTCGCGTTCACGGTGGTGGTGACGCTGGTGGCCCTCCTCGGCGGGGGTCTGATGTTCACGGTGATCGCCGCCTCCGGCGCGCCGGACATCCTGCTGGTGGCCACGGTCCTGGCCGTGCTTCCCGTGGGCCCGCTGGTGGCCTGCTTCCTCTGGCTGGACCGCTACGAGCCGGAGCCGCGCAGCCTGCTGGTGGCGGGGCTCCTGTGGGGCGCGCTGGCCTCCACCGGCACCGCGCTGGTGCTGCAGGGCGTCGGGTCGCTGCGGATGGGGTGGACGGAGTTCCAGTCCCTCGCCATCGGCGCGCCCGTGACCGAGGAGCTCACCAAGGGGATCTTCCTGCTGCTCCTGCTCTGGTGGCGCCGCGACGAGCTCGACGGGATCCTCGACGGCATCGTCTACGCCGGCATGGTGGGCATCGGCTTCGCCTTCACCGAGAACATCCTCTACCTCGCCGCGGCCTACCAGGGCGGACCGGGCATGGGCCCGGGCGGTGTGGACGCGCTGACCCAGGTGTTCGTCCTGCGCGGCCTCTTCAGCCCGTTCGCGCACCCGCTCTTCACCGTGTTCACCGGGATCGGCATCGGCATCGCCGTCGGCTCCCGCTCGCCCGTCGTACGCGTCCTCGCTCCGCTCCTCGGCTATGCCCTCGCGGTGCTCACCCACGGCCTGTGGAACGCCTCCAGCGTCTACGACGGAGGACGCGGCTTCCTCGGGGTGTACGTCGCGATCATGTTCCCGGCGTTCCTGCTGTTGACCGGCTTCGCGATCTGGTCGCGGCGCACCGAGAAGCGGATCCTCACCGCCTCGCTCACCGACGCCGCCCGGCGTGGGCTGCTGCCCGCCAGCGACATCCCCTGGCTGGTCGACCTGGGCTCGCGCCGCCGGATGCGCCGGTTCGTCAAGGAGCAGGGGCCCGAGGCGCTCCAGGCCCTGCGCGCCTACCAACAGGCTGCGATCGAGCTCGGCTTCCTGCATCATCGTTTCCTGCGCGGTACGGCGCCTCGCGACTTCTCCTCCCGCGGCCAGGTGCACGTCGCCCGGATCCAGGCCGCGCGTCCCTACTTCTCCTTCCCCGGACAGGTGGTACCCACTCGATGACCGAACAGAGCCAGCAGCCGGAGAGCATCCAGATGCTGACCGCGCTCGTGCGGTTGCGCGGCGCGCTGCAGGGCACGCGGCTCCCGCTCGACGTACCCGGCGCCGCCGACGCCCGGCGGCAGCTGACCGAGATGATCGACCAGCTCGAGGACTACGTGATCCCGCGGCTGATGACCATCGATGCGCCGCTGCTCACCGTGGTCGGCGGCTCCACCGGCGCGGGCAAGTCGACGCTGGTGAACTCCGTCGTCGGGCGCGTGGTCACCGAGCCGGGCGTGCTGCGCCCCACCACGCGCTCGCCCGTCCTGGTCCACCACCCCGACGACGTGTCCTGGTTCGGCCAGGACCGGCTGCTGCCCGACCTCGAGCGGGTCGAGCGCGCCACCACCGACCCGTCTGCGCTCCAGCTGGTCGCGGTCGAGAGCGTGCCGCAGGGCCTGGCGATTCTGGACGCCCCCGACATCGACTCGGTCGAGGAGGCCAACCGCACGCTGGCGGCCCAGCTGCTGGCCGCGGCGGACCTGTGGCTGTTCGTCACCTCCGCAGCCCGCTACGCCGACCAGGTGCCGTGGGACTTCCTGCGGCAGGCCGCCGACCGGTCCGCGGCGGTCGCCGTGGTGCTGGACCGCACTCCGCCCGAGGCGGTCGAGACGGTCTCCAGCCACCTGGCGCGGATGCTCGCCTCGCGCGGGCTCAAGGACTCGCCGCTGTTCACCGTGCCCGAGGAGCCGGTGGGCGATGACGGTCTGCTGAGCCCGGACGCGGTGGGAGAGATCCGGCAGTGGCTCGAAGCACTCGCCGCCGACGCCGGCGCCCGTTCCGCGGTCGTCAAGCAGACCCTCGACGGGGCGATCCGCAGCTTGTCCATGCGCACCCACGAGGTCGCCGACGCCGCGGTGCTCCAGGTCGAGGCCGAGCAGCGGCTGCGCGAGGACGTGACCAAGGCCTACGCCGCTGCGGCCGACCAGATCAGCCAGGCCTCGGCCGACGGCACCCTGCTGCGCGGGGAGGTGCTCGCGCGCTGGCAGGAGTTCGTCGGCACCGGCGAGCTGCTGCGCTCCCTGGAGACCAAGATCGGCGGCCTGCGCGACCGGATCGTCGGCATGGTCAAGGGCAAGCCCCAGCAGGCCGAGCGGGTCACGGTGGCCGTCGAGTCGGGGCTGGAGACGCTGATCACCGAGCACGCGGAGTCCGCCGCCGAGCGGGCCGAGGCGTCTTGGCAGTCGCTGGCGGCGGGGCAGGCTCTGCTGGGCGACGCGGGTGAGGACCTCGGCCGCGCCTCGCGGGACTTCCGCCGCCGTGCCGAGCGCACGGTCCGGGACTGGCAGGAGGGCGTCCTGGACATGGTGCGCGACGCGGGGGCCGACAAGCGCACCACGGCCCGCTTCCTGGCCTTCGGGGTCAACGGGCTCGGCGTCGCCCTGATGATCGTCGTCTTCGCGCACACGGGCGGGCTGCTCGCCGGCGCGGAGGTCGGAGTCGCCGGTGGCGCCGCCGTCGTCGGGCAGAAGCTGCTCGAGGCGGTCTTCGGCGACCAGGCCGTGCGCAGCCTCGCCGAGCGGGCGCGCCGCGACCTCGAGCAGCGGGTCGAGGACCTGCTGGCGACGGAGCGGGCGCGCTACCTCGACCTGCTGGACAGCCTGGAGGTCTCCCCGGAGTCCCCGGAGCTGCTGCGTGCCTCCGCTCGCCGTGTCGACGACCTCCGGGTCGCGGCCCGGGATGAGAACCTAGGCTGAGCCGCCGCCGTACACCTCCGCACATCTCAGGAATCGGGAGAACATGCCGTCGCTGCTCGAGGGAGCCAAGAGGCTCGTCACCACGTCGGGGGATCTCGGAGCCCGGGTCGCCGGGCTGGAGGCCGCCGCGGAGCACTCGCGCGGCCGGCTCGACGACGCCCTGGTCGACGACGCCGAAGGCGTGGTCCAGCGCGCCGCGGGTCGGCTCAAGCTGTCGGCCGACCACACGGTGGTGGCGCTGGCGGGCGGCACCGGGTCGGGCAAGTCGTCGACCTTCAACGCGCTGACGGGCGTCGACGTGTCCGCGGTGGGAGTACGCCGGCCCACGACGTCGTGGGCGACCGCGTGCATCTGGGGTGAGCAGGAGGCCGACGAGCTCCTGGACTGGCTGGAGATCCCGCCGCGCCACCGGGTGATGCGCGACTCGCTGCTCGACGCCAAGCGGGGGAGAACCGACGCGGCGATGAACGGCGTGGTGCTGCTCGACCTCCCCGACCACGACTCCACCGAGGTCGCCCACCACCTCGAGGTGGACCGGCTGGCCCGGATGGCCGACCTGCTGGTGTGGGTGCTCGACCCGCAGAAGTACGCCGACGCGGCGATCCACCACCGCTACCTCGCCCCCCTGCACACGCACCGGGACGTGATGCTCGTGGTGCTCAACCAGATCGACCGGGTCGCGCCCGAGCGCCGGGACGCGATGGTCGCCGACGTGCAGCGGCTGCTGGCCAAGGACGGCCTGGAGGGCGTCCCGGTGATCCCGGTCAGCGCCCGCGAGGGCACCGGCGTGGAGGAGCTGCGCTCGGCCATCGCCGCCCGGGTCGCGGAGAAGAAGGCGACCCGCACGCGGCTCTCGGCCGACGTACGCGCCGTCGCCTCCCGTCTGGACGAGGCCACCGGCCACGCGAAGCCCCGAGGGCTGCCGAAGGCGCGGGTGGCGCAGCTGGAGGACTCCTTCGCCGACGCCGCCGGCGTGCCCACCGTGGTCGAGGCGGTCCGCCGCTCCACGCGGATGCGCGCCAACCGGGCGACCGGCTGGCCGCTGGTGTCGTGGTTCAGCAAGCTCAAGCCCGACCCGCTCCGGCGGCTGCATCTCGACCTCGGCGCGGCCGGCAAGGAGCTCACCGGCTCCGCCCGCACGTCGGTGCCGCGGGCGACCCAGGTCGAGCGCGCCCGGGTCGACACCAGCGTGCGGGCTCTCGCCGACGAGGTGTCGGACGGGATGGCGCGCCCGTGGGCGAGCTCGGTGCGGCGCGCCTCCACGTCGCGGCTCGACGACCTCGGCGACCGGCTCGACGGGGCCCTGGGGCGTACGGACCTCGGCGCGGAGAGCCTGCCCGGCTGGGCGGGCGCCGTACGCCTCCTCCAGTGGTTGCTCATCCTGGTCGCCGGCGTCGGCGCCGTGTGGCTCGGGCTGCTCGCCTTCGGCGCCTACCTCGGCTTCCGCGACGTGCCGACCCCGGAGTGGGAGGGGCTGCCGGTGCCGACCCTGATGCTGTTGGGCGGGCTCGCCGCCGGGATCCTGCTGGCGCTGCTGTGTCGCCTGCTGGTCTCCTTCACCGCCTCCCGGCGCGCCAAGCGTGCCGACCGGCGGCTGCGCGCGGAGATCGACGGCGTCGCCCAGGAGCTGGTCGTCGAGCCGGTCGAGGCCGAGTTGGCGGCGTACTCCGCCGCGCGCGACGGGATCGCCGCCGCGCTGAAGTAGGTGCGCTGCCCGGCATGATGGGGACATGGCCACCGTGACCCATCTGGTGACGTACGTCGACCTTAAGGACCCCGACGCCCCGGGCTGGTCGTTCTCCGCTCGGCTGGAGGCCGTCCTCGCCGGTGGCGCCCGGATCGTGCTGCTGGACGACCGCGGCTGGGGTGGCTCGGGCGGGCCCGCCGACGAGATCCGGGAGACCGCGCTCATGGTCACCGGCCCGGACGAGCCGTTCGACGACCGCACCGAGCGGGACATGGCCGATGACCACTTCGCGGTCCTCTCCGAGACCCTGCGCCGCCGCGGCGTCGCGATCTCTCCCGACGAGCTCGCGCGGCTGCCGCACGATGTCGAGCTCAGCAAGCGGCTGCGCGCGTTCCTGCGCCGGAAGTGAGGCGACGCCGGGAGGCCAAGCCTGACAGGCTGACCCGATGCAGCGTGAACGCCCGATCACCCGATGCGAGCCCGGCTGTGGCGCGACGGTTCTCGACGTGGAGGGCCCCACGCACGCCTACATCGGATCGTCTCCCGGCTGCTGGCAGGTCTATGGCGAGGTGCTGGACTTGGAGTATGCCGACTACCGGCAAGGTGCTCTGCACAACCTCATGGTGGATGCCTACGCGGTCCAGCATCCGCACAACGCGGACCGGCGCAACCGGCAGTCGGTCGGCGTACACCTGATCAGCCTGTGCGCGCTCCTGGAGCACGACCTGTCCGCTGGTAAGGCACGGACACTCATCGGGGACGCCGCCTTCGCAGGCCGCATGCAGGGGAGGGAATGGCCGCACCTGGTTCCATCCTCACTCGGAGCGATCACGGTGACGGACGTTCGCGACGCGTTGGGTCCGGACGAGCGGGCGGAGTGGGTGCGACGGTGGGCGGACAGCGTCTGGGCGGCCTTCTCCGACCATCACGAGACCGTGCGGCAGTGGCTGCGGGACGCCTGGCCCGGCCGTGGGTAAGGCAGTGATCGTGGACGTCGGGGTTGCCGTGATTGACGGCACATGCTAGAGTCGGTGCTACGCTTCATCGGTCACCGGGCCACTCTCGAAGAGATTCGTCGGTGCGGCATCCCGTGGGTTGAGGGCGAGTCGCGAGGGTGAGTAATAGTCCCAGAGGGGGCCTCCAGGAGTGGCGACCACATGACACGCAGTCGTGCGTGCTCTGAGTCGTCGAGAGGAGGTTCCCCGAATGAGTCACCCGATTCTCACCGCAGCCGCCGACGTGCGCAGCGTGCTCAAGGCCGTGGCCGACGTGAACCCCACGTTCATGGACACCGACGACAAGGCCGCGGCGTTGCGAGAGCTCACCGCCGCGGAGGCCCAAGTCGCCGAGCTGCGCCTCCGGGTGCTCGCCGAGTCCGACGACCTGGCCGCGACCACCGGCAGCCGCGACGCCGCCGACTGGGCCGCGCACCACACGCGCACCAGGGGTGAGGACGCGCGAGCAGACCTCGCGCTGGCGAGCGCCCTCGACCGGCGCTACCCCGTGCTCGCCACGGCCCTCCGTGCCGGGGAGGCCAACCTGGCCCAGGCGAAGGTCGTCGCACGTTGCCTCGACGACCTCCCGGCCGGCGTTCCCGCCGACGTTCTGGTTCGCGCCGAGGAGACGCTCGTGGGCTACACGGCCGACTTCGGGCCGCGCCAGCTCGCCCGACTCGGCCGGCGGATCCTCGACATCGCCGCCCCCGAGGTCGCCGAGGAGGCGGAGGCCCGGCGGCTCGCGCAGTTGGAGGCCGAGTCGCATCGCCGTACCCGCCTCGCCATGCGGCGCAACGGCGACGGCACCACCCGCCTCTCGGCCCTGATCCCCGACGCGGTCGCGACCCGGCTCGCGACCTATCTCGAAGCCTTCACCAACCCGCGGAAGGACCAGGTCGCCGACTCCGCCGATCCCGACGCGGACCCGCTCGAGCGGTTGTCACACACCCGGAAGCTCGGGCAGGCGTTCTGCCAGCTGCTGGAGGTCCTCGACCCCGACCGGCTCCCCATCCACGGCGGCGACGCCACCACTCTCGTCGTCACGATCGGCCTCGACCAGCTCAAGGCAGACCTCGCCAGCGCGAGCCTGCTCGGTTCCGAGTTGCCCGGTGAGGACGCCACCGACGGCGGCATCACCGCCGACCAGGCCCGCCGCCTCGCCTGCACCGCCACGCTGATCCCCGCGGTGCTCGGCGCCGACTCCCAGGTCCTCGACCTCGGCGCCGCCCGCCGCCTCTTCAATGCCGCCCAGCGCAAGGCGCTCCTGCTGCGCGACCGCATCTGCCGCGCGCAGGGCTGCGACGTATCCGGCGCCTGGTGCGACGCTCACCACTGGCTCCCGTGGAGTCGCGGCGGACCCACCGACCTGGCCAACGCGATCCTGCTCTGTCGCCATCACCATCAGCGCGCCCACGACCCCGACTACGAGCACACGCGCGCCCCCGACGGCAGCATCGTCTTCCGACGAACCAGCGTGCCCCGCTGACCCGGCCGCCGGCCGGGCGCTCAGGCACGCCGCGGGCGCCGTCGATGGGTGGCACGGTGCCGGCTGATCCTGAGCACGACCGAGTCCACCCGCGGCGGTGGCCGGAACGCGGACCGGGGGAGCGGCCGCGCCACCTCCGCGGTGAACCTTCCCCCGCCGCGGACGGTGAGCCCGCCCTCGGTCACGCGGCGCGCGAACTGGCGTTGCACCACCAGGTCGGCCCGGAGCAGCCGGCTGTCGCGCGCCAGCAGGGCGCGCACGATCGCCGAGGACGAGGAGTAGGGCGGGCTCGCCACCACCTGGAACGGCCGGCGCGGCAGGCGGAGGTCGGCCGCATCCGCGACCATGAGACGGAAGTTGTCGGCGTGGCCGAACCTGGCCCGTAGGCGCTCGGCCCGGCCTCGATGCAGCTCCACCGCGATCACGTCGGCCCCGGCTTGGAGCAGAGGTGCCGTCAGCGAGCCGGTGCCCGCTCCCAGGTCGAGGACCAGATCGCCCTCGCCGACGCCGGCCCCGGCGACCAGCGTGCACGCCCAGCGGTCAGTGAGCGGGTGCCATCCCCAGGACCGCCGGCTCTGCCCGGCGGACACGACGCACCATCACGAAGATCATGTCCATGCCCGCACGGTAGGCGCCGTCGTCGGGAGCAGGCCACCGATTTATCGCGGGGTCGGGGCCACTTCCCGTCCACAGGGGGATCCGGGAGGCGAGTTCTCCACAGGTACGGCGACAGCGGTCGCCGTACGCGTCGGATCGGCGCAGGGTGGAGGCCGAGCTTCGGCACCGGGCCGGGGCCGAGGAGGAGGACCACGGTGAACGACACCTACATCACGTTCCGCGGCTGGCTGGGCGGCGACGTCGAGCTGCACGACGTCAAGGGCGGCCACCGGATCGCCCGGATGCGCGTGGCCAGCACCCCGCGACGCTTCCGCGGCGACCACTGGGAGGACGGGCCCACGATCTGGTTCACGGTGAAGGCCTGGAACCACCTCGCCACGCATGCGTCGAGCTCGCTGAGCACCGGACAGCCGGTGCTGGTGCACGGACGACTCGAGGCCGACGTCTGGACCCGCGAGGACGGGACGACCCAGGTCCGATACATCGTCACCGCCGAGTCCATCGGTCACGACCTGACCCGGGGGACCGCGGACTTCACCAAGCGTGAGCAGTCCCAGGAGACCCAGGCCGTGCCCGAGGCCGTCACCGACCCCGACGCCTGGGCTCCGCCGAAGGTCGAGGAGCCCGCCGCCTGAGCCCGCGGGGCCGCTCGCCCCGTGTGGTGGTCGTGCTCGCCCTGGCCGTAGGCTCGTGCCCATGGCTGAGTACGTCTTCACCCTGCGCAACGTGCGCAAGGCTCACGGGGACAAGGTGGTCCTCGACAACGTCACCCTCTCGTTCCTGCACGGCGCCAAGATCGGCGTCGTCGGGCCCAACGGCGCCGGCAAGTCCTCGCTGCTGAAGATCATGGCCGGGCTGGACCAGCCCAACAACGGCGACGCGATCAAGGACCCCGAGGCCACCGTGGGCATGCTCCAGCAGGAGCCCCCGCTGACCGAGGGCAAGACGGTCCTGGAGAACGTCCAGGAGGCGGTCGCCGACACCAAGAAGAAGCTCGACCGCTACAACGAGATCTCCGAGCAGCTCGCCGACCCCGACGCGGACTACGACGCGCTGCTGGCCGAGATGGGCGACCTGCAGACCGACCTGGACCACGCCGGCGCGTGGGACCTCGACAGCCGGCTGGACCAGGCCATGGACGCGCTGCGCTGCCCGCCGGGCGACGTACTCGTGGACCACCTCTCCGGTGGTGAGCGGCGCCGGGTCGCGCTGTGCAAGCTGCTGCTCCAGCAGCCCGACCTGCTGCTGCTCGACGAGCCCACCAACCACCTGGACGCGGAGTCGGTCCAGTGGCTGGAGGGGCACCTGAAGAACTACCCCGGCGCCGTCCTCGCGGTCACGCACGACCGTTACTTCCTCGACAACGTCGCGGAGTGGATCGCCGAGGTCGACCGCGGCTCCATCCACGGCTACCAGGGCAACTACTCCACCTACCTGGAGACCAAGAAGGACCGCCTCAAGATCGAGGGCGCCAAGGACGCCAAGCGCGCCAAGATGCTGGAGAAGGAGCTGGACTGGGTCCGCTCCAACCCCAAGGCGCGGCAGGCCAAGAGCAAGGCCCGGCTGCAGCGCTACGAGGAGATGGCCGCCGAGGCCGACCGCGCCCGCAAGATCGACACCGCGGTGATCAACATCCCGCCGGGTCCCCGGTTGGGCGACGTGGTGCTCGAGGCACGCGGGCTGGAGAAGGGCTTCGAGGGCCGCACCCTCATGCACGACCTCTCCTTCACCCTGCCCAAGGCCGGCATCGTCGGCGTGATCGGACCCAACGGCGTCGGCAAGACCACCCTGTTCCGGATGATCACCGGCCAGGAGGAGCCCGACGGTGGGGAGCTCAAGGTCGGGCAGACCGTGAAGATCTCCTACGTCGACCAGAGCCGCGGGGGCATCGACCCGAACAAGAACGTGTGGGAGGTCGTCTCCGACGGCCTGGACTTCATCAAGGTCGCGAACTTCGAGATGAACTCCCGCGCCTACGTCGCGTCCTTCGGCTTCAAGGGGCCCGACCAGCAGAAGAAGGCCGGCGTGCTCTCCGGTGGTGAGCGCAACCGGCTGAACCTCGCGCTGACCCTGAAGATGGGCGGCAACCTGCTGCTCCTCGACGAGCCCACCAACGACCTGGACGTGGAGACCCTGTCCTCCCTGGAGGACGCGCTGCTGGACTTCCCCGGCTGCGCCGTGGTCACCTCCCACGACCGGTGGTTCCTCGACCGGGTCGCGACGCACATCCTGGCCTGGGAGGGCGACGAGCAGGACCCGGCCAAGTGGTTCTGGTTCGAGGGCAACTTCGCGGCCTACGAGGCGAACAAGGTCGAGCGCCTCGGCGAGGAGGCAGCGCGGCCGCACCGGGTCACCCACCGGCGGCTCACCCGCGACTGACGCCGGGTCCGTCGGCCGCGCGGCTCAGACCGTCGGCCGGCGGATCTCCATCTCGGGGTGGCCGACGATCAGCTGGTCGGTGACCGCGTTCATCACCCGGCCGAGCGCGGCGAAGTCCTCGGCGGAGGCCAGGTCCACCAGGTGGCGGCGTACCCCCTCGACGTGCATCGGCGCCGCAGCCTGCAGCAGCCGCATGCCATCCTCGGTCATCGACGCCAGGACGCCGCGGCCGTCGTCGGGGGAGTGGGAGCGGCGGACCAGCCCCTGACGCTCCATCCGGGTCACCGTGTGCGTCACCCGGCTGCGGCTGTGGGCCAGCGCGTCGGCCAGCTGGGCCATCCGCATCTGCCGGCCCTCGCGCTCGGAGAGCCGGACCAGGATCTCGTACTCGGTCAGCGAGATGTCGAACTCCTGTCGCAGCTCATCATCGAGCCGGTCCATCAGCAGCGTCGTGCCGATGACCAGCGCACGCCACGACCGCTGCTGTGACGCGTCGAGCCACCTGGTGTCGGAGTTCATACAACCGGAGTCTAGGGCGCGGGAGCCCTTCGGCGCCCGGTACGCGCGCCGACCATCGTCGGCGGGAGCCCCCGCCCAGAGTCACGTGAAGTAGCGCCGACTCGGGGTGAACAAGCGCCGACTCGGGGTGAACAAGCGCCGACTCGGGAGGGCCAGGGAGGGTGTGCGGGGTTGTTCCGGGTCAGGACATCCGCTCGAGGATGAGCGCCATGCCCTGGCCGCCGCCGACGCACATGGTGATCAGGCCGGTGGACTTGTCGTGCCAGTCCAGGCTGTTGAGCATCGTGTTCTGCAGCCGGGCGCCGGTCATGCCGAAGGGGTGCCCCACGGCGATCGCGCCGCCGTTGACGTTGAGCCGGTCCAGGTCGATCCCGAGGTCCTGGTAGGACGGCACCACCTGGGCCGCGAACGCCTCGTTGATCTCCACCAGGTCGATGTCGCCGATGCTCATCCCCGCGTGCGCGAGCGCCCGGCGGGTCGCCTCGACCGGCCCGAGGCCCATGATCTCCGGGGACAGCCCCGACACACCGGTGGAGACGATCCGCGCCAGCGGGGTCAGCCCGAGCTCGGCGGCCTTCGTGTCGCTCATGACGACCACGGCCGCGGCGCCGTCGTTGAGCGGGCAGCAGTTCCCTGCCGTGACCACGCCGTCGGGCCGGAAGACCGGGTCCAGCTGGGAGATCGCCTCGTAGGTGACGCCGGCGCGCGGGCCGTCGTCGGCGGAGACCACCGTGCCGTCGGGGGTGGTGACCGGGGTGATCTCCCGGGCCCAGAAGCCGTCGGCGATCGCCTTCTCGGCGAGGTTCTGGGAGCGTACGGCGAACTCGTCGAGCTCGCGCCGGTCCAGACCGCGCAGCCGGGCGACGTTCTCCGCCGTCTGGCCCATCGCCAGGTAGACGTCGGGCAGCGCGTCGTCCTGGCGCGGGTCGTGCCAGTCCTGGCCGCCCTGCGCCTGCTCGGCGGAGCGGGCCTCGGCGTCGGCGAACCGCGCGTTGTGGGTGTCCGGCCAGGTGTCGGAGGTGCCGCGGCCGAAGCGGGAGACCGTCTCCACGCCGGCGGAGACGAACACGTCGCCCTCGCCGGCCCGGATCGCGTGGAAGGCCATCCGGGTGGTCTGCACCGAGGAGGCGCAGTAGCGGGTGACCGTGGCGGCCGGCACGTCGTCCATCCCGTTGAGCACGTTGACCACCCGGCCCATGTTGAAGCCGGACTCCCCGCCGGGGAGACCGCAGCCGAGGTAGACGTCGTCCACGGTGGAGCGGTCCAGCGCCGGGACCTGGTCCAGCGCCGTCGACACGATGCCGGCGGCCAGGTCGTCGGGCCGCAGGTCCTTCAGCGACCCCTTGTTGGCCCGGCCGATGGGGGTGCGGGCGGCGGCGACGATGACGGCCTCGGGCATGGAGGACTCCGATTCTGGTCGAGGAGGGATGACAGGTTCAGCCTATGGGACCATCGATGAGTGCGACACCGCTACGAGTGCCCCATGCGCTGGGCCGACCTGGACCTGCTCGGCCATGTGAACAACGTGGTGTACGTCGACTACCTGCAGGAGGCGCGCGTCGACATGCTGCGGGTGCACGCGCCGGACAGCCGCGCCGACGACCTGGCCGAGGGGGTCGTGGTCGTGCGGCACGAGGTGTCCTACCGCGCGCCGCTGACCTTCCGGTTCCGGCCGGTCAGCATCGAGACCTGGGTGACCGAGATCCGCGCCGCGACGTTCACCCTGGCCTACGAGATCTTCGACGAGGACGAGCAGGGGGAGCGCACGGTCTACCTGCAGGCGCGCACCGTGCTGACGCCGTACGTCTTCGCCACCGAGCGGCCGCGTCGCCTCACCGAGGACGAGCGGGAGGCGCTGCAGCGCTTCCACGAGCCGGACGACCACCCCCGGCCGGAGAAGTGGGTGCCGGTGCCGGAGAGCGAGGTCGGGCACTACCCGGTGCTGGTGCGCTTCTCCGACGTCGACGTCTACCGACACGTCAACAACGTGAAGTACTTCGAGTACCTCCAGGAGTCCCGGATCGGACTGATCGACGCGATCACCCGCAGCCTGCCCGACGTCGACGGCCGGCCCGGCGGCATGGTGGTCGCCCAGACCGACGTCGACTATCGGGTGCCGATCGTCTTCCGGCCAGAGACGTACGACGTGTGGTCGCGCATCACCCGGGTGGGCACCACGTCGATGACCATCGACTCCGAGATCCGCGACGCGGAGCACCTCTACGCCCGGGCCCGGGTGGTGTGCGTCTTCTGGGACCCCGAGACCGGCCGGGCGGTGCCGCCACCGGAGGCCTACCGCGAGCGGCTCGAGGAGCTGGCGGCCGCCACCGCCTGACCGAGCGGCCCTCACTCCAGGGTGTTCACCATGAACTGCGCGGCGTGCGTGACGTAGTCCCAGAACTGCTCGTCCTGCTCGGGGGTGAGCTCCGCGGCGTCCAGCCCCGCGCGGAAGTGCGTGAGCCAGTGCTGCGCCGCGTCGGGAGTGACCGCGAAGGGCGCGTGCCTCATCCGCAGGCGCGGGTGGCCGCGCCGCTCGGAGTAGGTCTTCGGGCCGCCCCAGTACTGCGCGAGGAACAGGGTGAGCCGCTCGGCGGCGGGGCCGAGGTCCTCCTCGGGGTACATCGGCCGCATGACCGGGTCCTCGGCCACACCGGCGTAGAACGTGTCGACGATGGTGCGGATGGTCTCCATCCCGCCGATCTCGTCGTAGAAGCTCGTCACATCGCCCATTGTGCTCACCGCGGCCTCACACCTCCTCTGCGGGGGCGGCCGGCTCGGGGTGGAAGGTCGCCCACTGCTGGTGTGGCATCTCGATGCCCTCGTAGTCGAAGCGCGCCTTGATCCGCTGCCGCATCTCCCGGGCGACGGCCCACTGCTCCATCGGCGCGGTCTTGAGCACCAGCCGGATCTGGATGCCGAGCGGGGTCATGTCCTGAACGCCCCACACCTCGGGCTCCTCCAGGATGATCCCCTGGAACTCCTCGTCGTCCCACAGCCCGTGGGCGACCTCGGCGAGCACGGACCGCACGCGGGAGAGGTCCTCGCCGTAGTCCACGTTGATGTCCAGCACCGTGCGCGCCCAGTTCTGGCTCTGGTTGCCGACCCGGACGATCTCGCCGTTGCGGACGTACCAGACCGTCCCGTCGACCGCGCGGACCCGCGTGACCCGCAGCGAGACGGCCTCCACCGTGCCGATGGCCTCGCCGAGGTCGACGACGTCGCCGACGCCGTACTGGTCCTCGAAGATCATGAAGACGCCGGAGAGGAAGTCGGTCACCAGGCTCTGCGCGCCGAAGCCGATGGCCAGGCCGATTATCCCCGCGCTGGCGATGATCGGGGCGATGTTCACCCCGACGGCGGAGAGGATCATCGTGACCACGATCGCGGTGACCACCCCGGTCACGATGCTCTTCAGCAGGGTGCCCATGGTCTCGGCCCGCTGCTTGCGGCGGCTGAAGCCGGGGGAGTCGGCCACTGGGCCGCTGCGCCGGGGCTCCCCGGGGACCGGGGGCCGAGGCATCCGGTCGGGGAGTACGCCGTGCACCGCTCGCTGCACCAGCCGGTCGATCAGGCGGTGCAGCACCCAGCGAAGCACCAGCCCGAAGATCAACAGGCCGATGACCGACACCCCCACACCGACCACGTCCTGGGCGATGTTGGCCAGCGGACGGCTGCTCGTCAGGTCGTAGGCCTGCTGGCAGATCCACTGGTCGTCGGTGCAGGGGGCATCGAGCTGAACATCGGGCAGGTCCATGGGGACCAGTATGGAGACGAACCGATATCCTCGCCGATGTGACCACCCCACCGCGCCCCATCGCCCGTCGTTCCCTGCGGATCCTCGCACCGCTCGTGGCCGTCGGCGTCGCCGTGACGGCCGCCCCGGCCCACGCCGACGTGCCGGTCGGGTGGAGCGACCCGGACCCGGTCTCGCCGCTGGGCTTCCTGATCGTGCTCGTGCTGGCGCCGATGGCCTGCGTCCTGCTCATCGGCCTGGTGCTGCTGGGCCCCGGCTTCGCGCGCGGGGAGGGCATGACCGGCAAGGACGAGCACGCCGACGACCAGTGGTTCGGCGGCCGGCGCAGCACCGCCGAGCTGGAGTCCGGCTCCGGCGATGGCAAGGCCATCCCGGCACGGACGGGTGGGGCCAGTGGCCGCTGGTGAGCACCGCGGCGCCACGGGGGTCGAGGCCCCCGAGGTCGACCGCGCCATCCGTCAGGCCGAGCAGGCCTCGCGCTATGAGTTCTCGGTCTTCGTCGGCAGCAGCGAGGGCAAGCCGTCGCGCGAGTTCGCGACCCGGCTGCACGCCTCGCTGGTCGCGCCGGACCGCAGCATCCTGATCATGGTCGACCCGGCCCGGCGGGTCGTGGAGGTCGTCACCGGCGCCGAGGTGGCGCCGACGATCAGCGACGCCGAGGTCGAGCTCGCCGTGGGCCACATGCGCAACCTGTTCACCGAGGGCGACCTCACCGGCGGCCTGGTGCGCGGGATCGACGTACTCGCTGAGCACGCCCGGGCCCCGCGCACCCTGCACACGGACTGACCGCGCAGCGTCAGCGTGCCGCGTCGCGCGCCTGCGCGGCCAGGGCACGGACCATGTCCGCCCGCCCCTCGCGCACGTAGCGCTGCGCGGCGGGGTTCGCCTCGGTCGACTCCAGCCACGCGTCGACGCGTCGCACCGTGTCCTCCGAGGCCAGCGGCATGGGGAACATATACTCCAAGACCATGGAGGCCCGCTGGGTGCCCAGCCGCTCCCAGACGGTCTCGGCCGCGGTGAGGTACTTCTCCAGGTACGGCGCCAGCATCTCGCCCTGCCCGGGCACCGGGAACGCCAGCGCGATGCTGCGCTGGGTCTCGTTCGGGGTGTCGGTGCTCTCCACCGCCAGCCGCCATGCGGTGGCCTTCGCCGCCGCGTCCGGGCGGACGGTGCGGGCGGTGGCGGCGCTCTCCTGGCCGGAGATCGTGTTGTCCCGCTCCAGCTCCTCGGCGATCCGCGCCTCGTCGGCGCGGCCCTCGCGGGCCAGGGCGGTCAGCAGCAGCCAGCGCAGGTCGGTGTCCACGGTGAGCCCGTCGTGGCTCTGCGACCCGTCGAGCAGGCCGGCCACGTGGTCCAGGGCCTCCTCGGAGTGCGCCGCGGCGGCGTAGGCGCGGGCGAACTGCAGCTGGTGGTCCGAGCCCGGCTCGGCCTCGTCGAGCAGGCCGCGCAGGCCCGTCTCCCACCGGGCGCGCAGCTCGTCGCGGTGCGCCGGGTCCGAGTAGTGGCTCACCGCGGTACGGGCGTAGCGGGGCAGGGCGGTGACCGCGGTCTGGTCGGTCTCGGTGGCGATCCCGCGCAGGACCAGCTCGACGAAGTCGGTGGCGCCCATCTCCGCGTCCCGGGTCATGTCCCAGGCGGCGCCCCAGACCAGCGCGCGGGCCAGCGAGTCGTCGATCTCGTCGACGTGCTCGATCGCCGTGGCCAGCGAGCGCTCGTCCAGCCGGATCTTGGCGTAGGTGAGGTCGCCGTCGTTGAGCAGCAGCAGGTCCGGCTGCCGCTCGCCGACCAGCTCGGGGATCTCGGTCAGCTCGCCGCGGGCGTCGGTCTCGATGCCGGTACGGCGGACCAGGCGGCCCTCGGCGACGTCGTAGAGACCGATGCCGATCCGGTGCCGGCGCAGGGTCGGGAACTCCGCGGCGGCGCTCTGCCGCACCGCGAAGCCGGTGAACGTGCCGTCCCCGCCGGTGGTGAACTCCGGGGTCAGGGTGTTCACGCCGGAGGTCTGCAGCCACTCCTTGGCCCACGAGTCCAGCTCGCGACCCGAGGCCCGCTCCAGGGAGCCGAGCAGGTCGGCGAACTCGGAGTTGTCGAAGGCGTGCGCGCGGAAGTAGGCCCGCAGCCCGGCCATGAACTCCTCGATGCCGACCCAGGCGACCAGCTGCTTGAGCGTGGAGGCGCCCTTGGCGTAGGTGATGCCGTCGAAGTTCACCTCGACCGCCTCGAGGTCGTGGTTGTCGGCGGCGACCGGGTGGGTCGAGGGCAGCTGGTCCTGGCGGTAGGCCCAGTTCTTCCGGGCGTTGGTGAAGCCGGTCCAGGCGTCGGTGAAGTCGGTCGCCTCCACCATCGCGTGGTGGGAGGCCCACTCGGCGAAGGACTCGTTGAGCCAGAGGTCGTCCCACCACTTCATGGTCACCAGGTCGCCGAACCACATGTGCGCCATCTCGTGCAGCACGGTGTTGGCGCGCTGCTCGTAGAACATGTGCGTCTGCCGGGAGCGGGGGAGGTACTCGTCGCGGAAGGTCACGCAGCCCGCGTTCTCCATCGCGCCCATGTTGTACTCCGGGACGTAGAGCTGGTCGTACTTCCCGAACGGATAGGGGTAGTCGAAGGCCTCCTCGAAGAAGGCGAACCCCTGCCGGGTGACCTTCACCAGCTCCTCGACGTCCAGGTGCTGCTTGAGAGACTGCCGGCAGTAGTGGCCCAGCGGGATGGTGCCGTGCGGTCCGACGTACTCGTCGTGGACGGCGTGGTACTCCCCCGCCACCAGGGCGGTGATGTAGGTCGACATCCGCTCGGTCTGGGGGAAGCGCCACACGGCCGCGCCGTCACCGGCCGGCTCCGGCTCCGGGGTGGCGGCGTTCGACACGACGACCCAGCTCTCGGGGGCGGTGACGGTGAAGGTGAAGCGGGACTTCAGGTCGGGCTGCTCGAAGGTGGTGAACACGCGGCGGGCGTCGGGCACCTCGAACTGGGTGTAGAGGTAGACCCGGTCGTCGGCCGGGTCGACGAAGCGGTGCAGCCCCTCGCCGGAGCGGGAGTAGGTGCAGTCCGCGCGGACGGTCAGCTCGTTCTCGGCCTGCAGGTCGGTGAGGGCGATGCGGGAGTCGGCGTACACCTCGGCGGGGTCCAGCGAGCGGCCGTTGAGGGTGATCTCGTGGATCGTCGCGCCGACCAGGTCGGCGAAGGTCTCGGCTCCGGGCTCGCGGCAGGTGAACCGGATCGTGGTGGCCGATCCGAAGGTCGTGTCCCCCGTGGTGAGATCCAGGTCGACGGTGTAGGACGTCACGTCCAGGATCGCGGCGCGCGCGGCCGCCTCGTCCCGGGTCAGGTTGGTGCCAGCCATGGCGGTGATCATTGCACCGAAACCGTCAGCTCAGGGCATCGGGCTCGTCGTAGTCGGGGCCGGCGAGCGGGCCGGAGTCGCTCTCGATGATCGCGAAGTCGCCCGGGTCGCCCTGCAGCACCACGATGCCGGTGTTGCGCATCCGGCCCAGCCCCTGCCAGTCGTCGAGGTTGGTGGCCCGGCTGCGCACCCAGGTGCCCAGGGCCGCGCCGTGGGTGACGACGACGATGCCCTCGTGCCCGGCGGCGGAGGCCTCGTCGCAGACGTCGGCGATCGCGGCGTCGTAGCGGGCCAGGAACTCGTGCCCGTCCTCGCCTCCGCGGATCCGGTGGGAGAGGTCGCCGTGCACCCAGGCGACCAGGCCGGCGGCGTACTCGTGGACCGCGTCGGACTCGGTCAGCATCTCCAGGTCGCCGGCGGAGACCTCGGCCAGCCCCTCGTGGGTGCCGGCCGGCACCCCGAGCCGGTCAGCGACGGCGGCGGCGGTCTGCTGCGCGCGCAGGAGGTGGGAGGAGTACGCCGCACTCACGCCGCGCTCGACCAGCAGCGGCGCGGCGGCCGCCGCCTGCCGGACGCCTAGGTCGGTCAGCGCGGCGCCCGGGGCCGCGGTGTCCAGGGCGCCGGAGAGGTTGGAGGAGGTCTGGCCGTGACGCATCAGCACGAGTCGCACGGGGCGATCATCCCAACGTCCCCTCAGGGCCGCGAGGCGGCCTCCGGCCGGTGCGGTGAGAGCGCGGCGGCGGCCCGCGCGGCGACCGCCCCCAGCCCCTCGAAGCGCGCGTCGTCGATCCGGGTGTCGGGGCCCCAGACGGAGACGACGGCGACGGGCCGCCCGGCGGGGTCCACGACGGCGGCCGAGACCCCCCAGGCCGACGACTCGAACTCGCCGCGGCACACGCCGTACCCCCGCTCGCCGGTGCGGTCGATGTCGCTCCAGAACTCACGCTCGTCGACCAGCGTCGTGTCGGTGTAGCGGCGCAGGATCGAGCCGGTCAGGGCCTGCGCCTCCACCCGGGGGAGCGCGGCGAGGTAGGCCTTGCCGGTCGAGGTGGCGTGCAGGGGCACCGGATGGTCGCTCCACGTGGCGGCCACCACCGCGTCGGGGACCACCTCGTCGACGTACACCAGCTCCTCGCCGCGCAGCACTGCCAGACCGGCGGTCTCGCCGGTGCGCTCGCTGACGTCGCGCAGCACGTCCCGCGCCGCGTGGATCAGCGCCTCCAGGCCGCTGCCGGCGGCCAGGTCGACCAGCCCGATGCCGACCGACCACCGGCCGCTGTCCCGGTCGCAGGCGACCAGGCCCGTGGACTCCAGGGTGGTGAGGATCCGCCAGGCGGTGGCCCGGTTGAGGCCGCAGCGCTCGCCGAGTGCCGTGGTGGTCGCCTCCGCGCCGCTGGCTCGCGCCACGGCCCGCAGCAGGTCGACCGCGCGCACGACCGACTGCACGCCGGTGGATCGCGGCTCGGGGCCGGGCGAGGGGTCCGCGGACATCGGGGCGCGCGCCTCCTTGACGGGTGGGGGAGCTGACACCCACACTCTACTGTGCTCGCATCATGCGACGAGTGCTCGCATCGTGAACGCAAGGAGGAGTCACCGTGAACCGCACCGTGGTCATCACCTGCGCCCTGACCGGCGCCGGCGACACCGTGGGGAAGTCCGAGCACGTCCCCGTCACGCCGGAGCAGATCGCCGAGTCCGGCATCGCCGCCGCCCGCGCCGGCGCGGCGATCGTGCACGTGCACGTCCGGGACCCCGAGACCGGCGCCGGCTCCCGCGAGGTGGCGCTCTATCGCAAGGCGGTCGAGCTGATCAGGGCCGCCGACGTGGACGTCGTGGTCAACACCACCGCCGGGATGGGCGGGGACCTGGTCCTCGACCCCGCCTCGCCGACCACGATCCTGCCCGGCACCGACCTGGTGTCGGGGGTGGAGCGGCTGGCGCACGTGGGCGAGGTCCGGCCGGACATCTGCACGCTGGACTGCGGCAGCCTCAACTTCGGCGACGGCAGCCTGGTCTACGTCTCCACGCCCGACATCCTGCGCGACGGCGCCCGCCGGATCCAGGAGCTGGGTGTCCGGGTGGAGATGGAGGTCTTCGACACCGGCCACCTCTGGTTCGCCCGGCAGTTGGTGGAGGAGGGGCTGATCGACCCGCCGCCGATGTTCCAGCTCTGCATGGGGATCCCGTACGGCGCCCCCGCGGACCCCCGGCTGCTCGCCACCATGGTCCAGCAGCTGCCGCCCGACGCCGTGTGGGCCTCCTTCGCCCTGGGGGCGATGCAGATGCCGTGGGTAGCGCAGTCGGTGCTCCTCGGCGGGCACGTCCGCGTCGGGCTGGAGGACAACCTCTACCTGAGCAGGGGGGTGAAGGCCACCAACGCCCAGCTGGTCGAGCGGGCCCGCACCATCATCGAGGCGATGGGCGCCTCGGTGGCCACGCCCGAGCAGGCGCGGGAGATCCTCCGTCTTCCCGCCGGGGCCGGGCGATGAGCCGCCCCGAGCCCGGAGACGTGTGCACCGTCGCCTGCGTCGGCACCGGGGTCATCGGCGGCGGCTGGGTCGCCTACTACCTCTCCCGCGGCTTCCGGGTGCGCGCCTGGGACCCGGCCGAGGACGCCGAGGTGCGCCTGCGGCACCTGGTGGACCGGGCCTGGCCGGCACTGACCCGGCTCGGGACGGCGCCCGGGGCGAGCCGGGACCGGCTGGAGGTCTTCGACGACCTGGCCGAGGCCCTGGCCGGGGCCCAGCTCGTGCAGGAGAGCGTGCCGGAGCAGTTGGACCTCAAGCGCCGGCTCCTGGCCGAGGTCGACCTGCTCGCCGACCCGGACGTGGTGATCTCCTCCTCCACCTCCGGCTTCGGGATGAGCGAGATGCAGGTCGACTGCGCCCACCCGGGGCGCACCGTGGTCGGCCACCCCTTCAACCCGCCGTACCTCATCCCCCTGGTGGAGGTCGTCGGCGGCGAGCTGACCGATCCGGCGACCGTCGCCTGGGCCGCGGAGTTCTACCGGATGGCGGGCAAGTCGGTGA
Organism: Nocardioides rotundus; assembly: GCF_019931675.1. Lineage (GTDB taxonomy): Bacteria > Actinomycetota > Actinomycetes > Propionibacteriales > Nocardioidaceae > Nocardioides > Nocardioides rotundus. The sequence continues at coordinate 2,938,071 of NZ_CP082922.1, read as the reverse complement.
TCGTCTTGGACCGGGAGGTGCCGGGCTTCGTCGCCAACCGGCTGCAGGAGGCGCTGTGGCGCGAGGCGCTGCACATGGTCGCCGAGGGTGAGGCGACCGTCGAGCAGATCGACCGGTCCATCACCGAGGGGCCGGGCCTGCGCTGGCCGATCCATGGGCCGATGCTCACCTTCCACCTGGCGGGCGGGCCGGGCGGCATGGCGCACATGCTCGACCACTTCGGGCCGTCGCTGAAGTCGCCCTGGACCCGGCTCACCGCCGCCGAGCTCACGCCCGCCCTGCGGGACGCGGTCGTCGCCGGCTGCGACCGCGAGGCGGCCGGGCGCACCGTCGACGACCTGGTGAGCGAGCGCGACGAGGGCATCATCGCGGTGCTCGGGGCACTGGGCCGGCTGTGAGCGAGGCGCTGCTGTGGTCCGAGCCGGTGCGGCCGGAGTGGGTGGACTACAACGGCCACCTCAGCGAGGCCTACTACGTGCTGGTCTTCGGACACGCCACGGACGCGGTGATGGATCGGATCGGCCTGGACGCCGCCCATCGCGCCGCGCACCGCTCCTCGCTCTACACCGTCGAGGCGCACGTCCGCTATCTCGCCGAGGTGCCGCCGGAGACGGTCCTGGAGGTGCGCAGCGAGGTCATCGGGCGCACCGGGAGGCTGCTGCGGCTCTGGCACGAGATGCGGGTGGATGGGAGGCTGTGCGCGACCGAGGAGATCCTCGCGGTGCACGTGGTGGACGGCGCCGCCGCGCCGTTCCCCGACGCCGTGGCGGAGCGTACGGCGACCCTGCTCTGCAGCCCGGGCCCGGACGCGGGGCGGGCGATCCGGATCGGCTGACCGTCCGGGGAATGCTCCGAGCCCGGTGCTGTTGGATCTGGGTATGAGTGAGAAGACGCGCGCCGATTTCTGGTTCGACCCGCTGTGCCCCTTCGCCTGGATCACCTCCCGCTGGATCCTGGAGGTGGAGAGGGTCCGCGACATCGAGGTGCGATGGCACGTGATGAGCCTGGCCTACCTCAACCAGGACAAGGACATCCCCGAGGACTACCGCGAGCTGCTCCGGCCCGCCTGGGGCCCAGTGCGCGTGCTGATCCGCGCGGAGCAGGAGCACGGCAACGAGGTGCTGCTGCCGCTCTACACCGCCATGGGCACCCGGATCCACAACGACGGCCGCAAGCTGGGCGACGAGGCCCGCGAGATCGTCGCGGAGTCGCTGGCCGAGGCGGGGCTGCCCGCCGAGCTGGTCGAGGCGATGGAGGACTCCTCGCTCGATGAGGCGGTCGCCCGGTCGCACCACGAGGGGATGGACCAGGTGGGCGACGACGTCGGGACCCCGACGATCGCGTTCGAGGGCTCGGCGTTCTTCGGTCCGGTGCTCTCCTCGATCCCGCGCGGCGACGACGCCGGGACGCTGTGGGATGGCTGTGTGGCCGTCGCGAGGTTCCCGCACTTCTACGAGCTGAAGCGCACGCGCACGGGTGATCTCGACTTCAGCTGAGACGGCCACAGTCGACAGGTGGGGCTGGTGTGACGCATGATCTTCTCACCATGCTTCGTCGACGCAGCCTGCTCTCGGCCGGCGCCGCCGTCCCGGTGATCGCCGGGGCCGGGCGCGCGGTCGCCGTACCGTCCTCCTCCGACCGGGCCGTCGCCCCGGGGCTGCGGCTGGCCCGCGTCGGCGGCGCCGTGCTCGGCGCCCGGGTGCGCGTGCGCGGCCCGTTGACCGAGAGGATGCGCACCACCCCGTTCCGGATGGTCGCCGTCACCTGGCGTGGCGCGACCCCCGAGGTCGAGGTGCGGGTCCGGGACCTGCGGGGCGGATGGACCCCCTGGCGGTGGTTGGCCCCGCTGGGGGACGGGCCGGACCCCGGCTCCGGCGAGGGGGGTGCGGTGCGCGGCACCGAGCTGCTGTGGGTCGGGCGCGCGGACGGCGTCCAGGTGCGCAGCGACGGTGGCAGCGACGACCTGTCCTTGGTGCTGGTCGACCCGGGCCGGCTGCCCGGGGACGCCACCGTGGAGGAGCAGACGGCTGCGCGCACCACCGCGCGCTATGAGGCGACCTCGCTGCGGCCGCCGCTGCTGAACCGGTCGGAGTGGGGCGCCAACCCGAAGTGGCGCAGCGGGACACCGCGGATCGACGACACGATCCGGATGGCGCACGTGCATCACACCGCGACCGCCAACGGCTACACCCGTGCCGAGGTGCCCGGGATCCTGCGGGGCATGTACTACTACCACACCCAGTCCCTGGGGTGGTCCGACATCGGCTACAACTTCCTGATCGACCGGTTCGGCCGAATCTGGGTCGGTCGCGCCGGAGGCAGCCAGAACCCGGTCCGCGGTGCCCACACCCTGGGCTTCAACCAGAACTCGGTCGGCGTGGCGGTGATCGGCAACTACGTCAGCACCAACCCGTCGGACCCCGCGGTCGGCGCGGTGGTTCGGCTGACCGCCTGGAAGCTCGCGATGTACGGCCGCAACCCGACGGGGAAGATCTCCATGACCTCGCAGGGCAGCGACCGCTACCCCGCGGGGCAGCGGGTCTACCTCCCGGTGATCGACGGACACCGCGACACCAACGACACCGCCTGCCCGGGGGCGCGGCTCTACAGCCGGCTCCCGGACATCCGGACCCGGGCGAAGCGGCGCATCGACTACTACTCGTGAGGCGGGGCGTCCACCGGCTCCGCCCGCGGACGGCGCGGGTCCGGTCGATCTCTAGGCTGTGCCCATGAGCAGCGCCCGCCCCACGACCCCGCGCCGGGTCCTGTCCGCCGTCGCCTGGCCCTACGCCAACGGCCCCCGCCACATCGGCCACGTCGCCGGGTTCGGGGTGCCCTCCGACGTCTTCAGCCGTTACATGAGGATGGCGGGCCACGAGGTGCTCATGGTCTCCGGCACCGACGAGCACGGCACGCCGATCCTGGTCACCGCCGACCGCGAGGGCGTGAGCGCGAGGGACCTGGCCGACCGCAACAACGCGGTGATCGTGCGGGATCTGGTCGACCTCGGGCTCTCCTACGACCTGTTCACCCGCACCACGACCGGCAACCACTACCGGACCGTGCAGGAGATGTTCACCACCTGCCTGCGCAACGGCTACATGGTCGAGGAGACGACTCAGGCGGCGATCAGCCCGTCGACCGGGCGCACCCTGCCCGACCGCTACATCGAGGGCACCTGCCCGATCTGCGGCTACCCCGAGGCGCGCGGCGACCAGTGCGACAACTGTGGCAACCAGCTCGACCCGACCGACCTGATCGACCCGCGGTCGAAGATCAACGGCGAGACGCCGGAGTTCGTCGACACCCAGCACTACTTCCTCGACCTGCCCGCCCTGGCGGGCGCGCTGGGGGAGTGGCTGGACGACCGGGAGGCCTCGGGCACCTGGCGGCCGAACGTGATCAAGTTCAGCCAGAACATCCTCAAGGAGATCCGGCCGCGGGCGATGACCCGCGACATCGACTGGGGCATCCCCGTGCCGGGCTGGGAGGGCCAGCCCACCAAGCGGCTCTACGTCTGGTTCGACGCGGTCATCGGCTACCTCGCCGCCTCGATCGAGTGGGCGCGGCGGCTGGGGGAGCCGGAGAAGTGGCGCGAGTGGTGGAACGACCCCGAGGCGGTGTCCTACTACTTCATGGGCAAGGACAACATCGTCTTCCACTCCCAGATCTGGCCCGCGGAGATGCTGGCCTACGCCGGCAAGGGCGACAAGGGCGGCGAGCCGGGGGTGTACGGCGAGCTCAACCTGCCCACCGAGGTCGTCTCCAGCGAGTACCTCACCTTCGGCGACGCGCAGTTCTCCACCTCGCGCGGCCACGTCATCTACGTCGGCGACTTCCTGGAGCGCTACGGCCCCGACCCCCTGCGCTACTACATCTGCGCCGCCGGACCGGAGACCTCCGACGCCGCGTTCACCTGGGCCGACTTCGTCACCCGCAACAACTCCGAGCTGGTCGCGGGCTGGGGCAACCTGGTCAACCGCACCGCGACGATGATCGCCAAGAGCTTCGGGGAGATCCCGCCGCGCGGGGACCTCGAGCCGGTCGACGAGGAGATCCTCGCGACCGTGCGCGGCGGCTTCGACTCCGTCGGCGAGCTGGTCGAGCGGCACCGGCTGCGGGCCGCGGTCGCCGAGGCGATGCGGGTCGTCGGCGAGGTGAACAAGTACCTCACCGTCACCGAGCCCTACAAGATGAAGGACGACTCCCAGCGCGAGCGCCTCGGCACCGTGCTGCACGTCGCGGCGCAGTGCGTGACCGACTGCAACACGCTGCTGGCGCCGTTCCTGCCGCACGCGGCCAACCGGGTGCACACGGTGCTCGGCGGCGAGGGCGAGCTGATCCCGATGCCGGTGGTGGAGCAGGTCGACGAGCTCGAGCCGGACAACGGCGCCGGGCTGACGTCGTACCCCGTCATCACCGGCGACTACTCCGCCACGCCGGCGTGGGAGTCGCGGCCGGTGGTCCCGGGGACGCCGGTGGCCAAGCCGACGCCGGTCTTCCGCAAGCTCGACCCGTCCGTGGTGGAGGAGGAGCTGGCCAGGTTCGGCGGCTGAGCCCGGCTCACCTGAGGTCGGCGGTCGCGCGGTCCCAGTCCGCGGCCAGGCGCGCCAGGTCGGCCCGGTGGTCCCGGATCCGGCACCCCAGCCCGTTGGGCTTCCAGGCGATGCCCTCCTCGGCCCAGCGGGCGCGCGCCTCCTCGCGCAGGTGCGCGGGCAGGTCGCCGTACGAGCTGGTCACCCGCCACCAGGTGACGCCCGAGCCGTAGTCGCGCATGATCGCGCCGACGTGCCGCGGGCCGGTGCCGACCAGCTCGGCCAGGTCGCCGTAGGACACCACCCGCCCCCGCGGCACCTGCTCCACCGCCCGCAGCACCAGCTCGGCGACCCGCTCGTCCATGGGTCCATCCTGCCTGGCGAATCCGGTCGCGGGCACCGGCCCGGGAGGGCACACTGCTGCGCGTGCCCGCCCTGACCCTGCACTTCCATCCCGACTGGCCCTTCGGCGACGGGCTGGTGATCGAGGCGATGGCGCAGGACGGCGCCTACCGCAGCCAGTTCGAGACGGGCACGTCCAACGGTGGGCTGTTCGCGCACCCGGGTGGCCTGCGCTGGGCGTGGGAGAGCCGGCTCTTCGCCGGGAGGTACGACGACCGACCGGCCGCCGACCGGCCGGTCTACGGCGCCTGGAACCGCTCCGACGACCCCTACGGGGGCAGCCCGCGCTTCGGCTCGGCCTACGTCCGGCTCACCGAGGAGGCCGCCGCGCGGGCGACGTACTGCTTCCCCGACTCGGTCTTCGACCCCGAGGAGTACGGCGGCCCGGAGCGGCTGACCGACCTGGTCGCGCTGGCCGACGAGCGGGCCGCGGACCCGGAGTGGGACCGGCTCGACGACTACGTGGAGGCCCAGGTGCACGGCGGGGTGCGCTTCGACCGCGACGTGGCGGCCGTGGTCCTCGACCCGGCCCATGCCGACGGCCCGGTGCACGTGGCGGCGGAGCGGCTCGGCTGTCCGGTGGAGCTGCATCCGGGCTATCGGGTCGACACGGCACGCCTGAGCGCGGCCTACCGCGGTGAGGAGCCCTACCGCCTGGCGGTCGAGCTCGGTGTCGAGCTCACCCCGGACGTGGTCGCCGCGGCGGCCCGGTCGGGGCGGCACGACCCGCAGACGGTGAAGCGGGTGTGGCACCTGCTCGCCCGGTTCGGTAGACATTGGGCATGACCCGTCCGCACTGGGCCAGCTTGGTCGAGGACAGCTGGAACTCCGCCCTCGGCGGCGTCCTGGACCGGCGGGGGTGGGCGCACCTGATGGTCCCGCTCACCGGGTACGGCGGCCGCGACTTCGTACGGGTCCTCGCCCGGGTCGTGCACGCGCCGGCGCCCGACGCCGACGAGCCGGCCGCGACCGCCCGTGCCGAGCAGCAGGCCTACCGCCGCGGCTGGCGCAATTTCCTCACCGCGGAGGTGCCGCACCAGCGGGTGACCGTCACGCTGGGGGAGGACGAGCACGAGGTCGCCACGGATCGCAGCGGCCAGCTCGACGTCCGGCTGCCCAACCCCGGCTGGGCGCCGGGCTGGCACGAGGTGCGGATGCGCACGCCCAAGAGCGCCCCGGCGAGGGCGCGGATCCTGGTGGTCGACGAGTCCCAGCCGTTCGGGCTGGTCTCCGACATCGACGACACGGTGCTCCGGACCTATCTGCCGCGGCCGATGGTGGCGGCCTACAACACCTTCGTGCTGCCCGAGCACGCCCGCCGCCCGGTGCCGGGCATGGCGGTGCTCTACCAGGAGGTGCTGCGGGCCCATCCGGGTGCGCCGACGTTCTACGTCAGCACCGGGGCGTGGAACACCGCGTCCACGCTCGAGCGGTTCCTGGCCACCCACGGATACCCCCGGGGGCCGATGCTGCTGACCGACTGGGGGCCGACCAACACCGGCTGGTTCCGCTCCGGGCAGGAGCACAAGCGCGCCTCGCTGCGCGGGCTGGCCGCCGACTTCCCGGGCATCCGCTGGCTGCTGGTCGGGGACGACGGGCAGCACGACCCCGAGCTCTACGGCGAGTTCGCCCGCGAGCACCCCGGCAACGTCCGGGCCATCGCGATCCGCGAGCTGGGCGCGGGGGAGCAGGTGCTCTCGCACGGTACGCCGGTCGCGCGGGCCGCCCAGCACCGCGACTCCTCGCCGCCGGAGGTGCCCGAGGTCCGCGGCGAGGACGGGGCGGCGCTCGCCCGGCTGCTGGCCCCGCTGCTCGACCTACGCTGAGCCGCCGGGCCGACGGGCTGAGAGGATGCCGCCATGCGCGTCCACATCGGTTCCGACCACGCTGGCCTCGAGCTCAAGGACCACCTCGTCCGCTGGCTCGCCGACCACGGCTACGAGCCCGTCGACCACGGCCCCTTCGTCTACGACGCCCTCGACGACTACCCGGTGTTCTGCCTGCGCGCCGCCGAGGGCGTGGTCGCCGACCAGGAGGCGGGTGTCCCCGCCCTCGGTGTGGTGATCGGCGGCTCCGGCAACGGGGAGCAGATCGCCGCGAACAAGGTGCGGGGCGTGCGGGCCGCGCTGGTCTGGTCCGACGAGACCGCCACCCTGGCGCGCGAGCACAACGACGCCAACGTGCTCTCCGTCGGCGGGCGGATGCACCCGCTGGACGACATGACCCGGTTCGTGCGGATCTTCCTCGAGACCCCGTTCTCCGGGGACGAGCGACACGTCCGGCGGATCGCGCAGCTGACGACGTACGAGAACGGCGGCGGTCTGCCGCCGCTGCCGGAGTCCGCCCGAGCGCAGAGCCCCGATGCCTGAGGGACACACCCTGCGACGGCTGGCCGACGACGTGGACGCCGCCTTCGCCGGTCACCGGGTGCGCGTCGGCTCGCCGCAGGGGCGCTTCGAGGCGGAGGCGGCGCTGCTGGACGGCAGTGTCCTGCAGGGCGCGGAGTCGGCCGGCAAGCACCTGTTCGTCGACCTGGACGGCGACCACATCGTGCACGTCCACCTCGGCCTCATCGGCTCCTTCGACGTCACCACGGGTGCGGCGGACCTGCCGGCGCCGGTCGGCCAGGTGCGGCTGCGCCTGGCGGCGCCGTACCCCGACGGGACCTGGGCCTATGCCGACCTGCGCGGAGCCACCCGGTGCGCGCTCATCACGCCCGAGCGTCGCGACGAGGTGATCGCCGGGCTCGGCCCCGACCCGCTGCGCGCGGACGCGGACCCGGACGTGGCCTGGCAGCGGATCCGGCGCTCGGACCGCTCCATCGGCGACCTGCTGATGGACCAGGCGGTGCTGGCCGGCGTCGGCAATGTCTACCGCGCCGAGGTGCTGTTCCGTCATCGGATCCACCCCCTGCGGCCCGGGCGGACGCTGCGGCGCGGCCAGTTCGCGGCGATCTGGCAGGACCTGGTCGAGCTGATGGCCGAGGGGGTGCGCACCGGCCGGATCGACACCGTGCGCCCCGAGCACACGCCGGAGGCGATGGGCCGTCTGCCCCGCAAGGACGATCATGGCGGCGAGGTCTACGTCTACCGGAGGACCGGGCAGCCCTGCTTCGTCTGCGGTGCCTCGGTCCGCACCGACGTCCTCAAGGCGCGCAACTCGTTCTGGTGTCCGCGATGTCAGCCCGTGTTCCGCTCCCGCGCCGTACAGTGAGCCGACCCCTCACCCCGAAGGACACGATGAGCCCCACCAGGTCTCGCCGGGAGTCGGTGCAGCGCGCCCGTGCGACCCGTCTCGGCCGACTCGCCGAGAGCGAGACGTCGCTGCTGGTGTCGCTGCTGCTCCTCGGCGCGGTGCTCACCGCGCTGGTGATGGTCTATCCGAGGGTCTGGCCGATGAGCACCCTGGTCCTGCCGCTGACCATGGGGTCGCTGTGGCTCTCGCCGCGGGTGCTGCCGTGGTTCGTGGTGACCACCATGGGGTTCACCGTGCTGGGGCTGTCGCGACAGGGGGCGGACGTCCCGCTCAGTGCGCTGGTGACCCGCGTCGGCACGGTCTTCGCCCTGGCGCTGCTGATCCTGATCGTGTCCTTCCGGCGCTCGCGCCTGGGCGTGGGCGGGATGCGCGGGGAGGAGATGTTCGTCGACCTGCGCGACCGGATCAACCGGCAGGGGTCGCTGCCGGCGCTGCCGGATGACTGGTTCCTGGAGTACGCCCACCGGTCGGCGGGCGGCACCCCGTTCTCCGGCGACTTCGCCGTCGGCTTCCGCAAGGGGGATCTGGTCCAGCTCGCGGTCGTCGACGTCTCGGGCAAGGGGAGCGAGGCCGGCACCCGCGCACTGCTGCTCTCCGGTGCCATGGGCGGCCTGATGGGCGCGCTGCCGGCCGGACGGTTCCTCGCCGAGAGCAACGACTACCTGTGCCGTCAGGAGTGGTCGGAGGGCTTCGCGACCGCCATCCACCTGGTCATGGACCTGCGGACGGGGATCTTCGAGCTGCGTACGGCGGGCCACCCGCCGGGCGTGCACCTGGTCTCCGGCAGCGGCCGCTGGCTGGTGCGCGAGACCGAGGGCCCGGTGCTCGGGCTGCTGGAGGGTGTGGAGTTCGAGCCCTTCCACGGCCGCATCGACCGGGGCGACGTGGTCCTCCTTTACACCGACGGGCTGGTCGAGACCTCCTCGCGCGAGCTGGCGCTCGGCATCGACCGGCTGCTCGGCACCGCGGAGAAGGAGCTGCACGGCGAGCTGGAGGAGCGGGCCGACCGGCTGGTGAACCTGCTCGGCTCCCGCGACGACGACGCCGCGCTGCTGCTGCTGCACCGGCGCTGAGACCGGGTCCGGGGCAGCGCCCGAGTTGGGGCGCTCAGCCGCCGATGTGGCACCATGACCACGCACGATTTCCGGTGCAGGCGGATGTAGCTCAATGGTAGAGCCCCAGTCTTCCAAACTGGCTACGCGGGTTCGATTCCCGTCATCCGCTCCACGAGGTCGGACGCCCGCGTCCGGCCGCCGTGGCGGGGCGTAGCGTAGTGGCTAGCGCGCCTGCTTTGGGAGCAGGAGATCGCAGGTTCGAGTCCTGTCGCCCCGACGGAGGCAGTGCACGCACCGAGCCCCCGCACCACCCGACACCACCTGAGGAGACCACCTGTGAAGAGCGCCGTCGAGACCTTGAGCCCGACCCGGGCCAAGCTGACCGTCGAGGTGCCCTTCGAGGAGCTCAAGCCGAGCCTCGACAAGGCGTACAAGCAGATCGCGCAGCAGATCAACGTCCCCGGCTTCCGCCGCGGGAAGGTTCCGCCGATGGTGATCGACCGTCAGGTCGGCCGCGGTGCCGTGCTGGAGCAGGCGATCAACGAGGTCGTCCCCCAGAAGTACATGGAGGCGATCCAGGAGAACTCGATCGAGCCGCTCTCGCAGCCGGAGATCGAGGTCACCAAGCTCGAGGACAACGACGTGGTGGAGTTCACCGCGGAGCTGGACGTCAAGCCCGAGTTCGAGCTGCCCGACTACTCCGGCGTCGAGGCCTCCGTCGAGGACGTCGCCGTCTCCGACGAGGACGTCGCCGAGCAGGTCCAGGCGCTCCGCGAGCGCTTCGGCACGCTGACCGAGGTGGACCGGGCCGCCGCGGACGGCGACTTCGTGACCATCGACCTGGCCGCCACCCAGGACGGCGAGGCCGTCGAGGGCGCCCAGGTCTCCGGCATGTCCTACCAGGTCGGCCGCGGCGGCATGCTGGACGGACTGGACGAGGCGCTGGCCGGCATGGAGGCCGGGGAGGAGAAGACCTTCTCCTCCCAGCTCGTGGGCGGCGACCTGGTCGGCGAGGACGTCGACGTGGCCGTCACCGTCACCCAGGTCCAGGAGCAGGAGCTCCCCGAGCTGGACGACGAGTTCGCCCAGATGGCCTCGGAGTTCGACACCGTCGACGAGCTCACCGAGGACGTGCGCGAGCGCCTGCAGCGCGGCAAGCGGCTCGAGCAGGCCGCCGAGGCCCGCGACGCGGTGCTCGAGGTGCTCGTCGACCAGGTCGACGTACCCCTCCCCGACACGCTGGTCGCCGACGAGCTGAACGCGCGCCGCCAGTCCGTCGAGCAGCAGCTGATGATGTCCGGCCTCACGATGGAGAAGTACCTCGAGGACGAGGGGCAGACCGTCGAGGAGTTCGAGGCCGAGCTGGAGCGGCGGGTCCGCGACGCCCTGGTCGCGCAGTTCATCCTCGACGAGATCGCGAAGAAGGAGGAGGTCGGGGTCGAGCAGCAGGACCTCTCCGACCACATCCTGCGCCGCGCCCAGGCCTCCGGCCAGGACCCGCAGGAGTTCGCGAACCACATGTTCGAGCACAACCACATCCCCGAGCTGGTGCAGGAGATCCTGCGCGGCAAGGCGCTGGCCACCGTGGTCGAGTCCGCGAAGGTCACCGACGGCTCCGGCAACCACGTCGAGCTGGCGAACCTGCGCCCGGACGGCACCATCGGCGAGCCGGAGGCCGAGGCCTCGGAGCAGGCCGAGACCGCCGGGTCCGACGCCGCAGAGCCCGCCGATGAGCCCGCCGAGGAGTCGGAGGGCAAGGACGCCTGAGGCCCCGCCTCAGCAGCCTGGCTCAGCCGGCCTTGACGGCCAGCACCGGCACCGGCGACTCGAGCAGCAGTCGCTGGCTCACGCTGCCCAGCAGCGCCTTGCCGACCGGCGTACGGCGCTTCAGGCCGATCACCAGCAGGCCGATGTCGCGGTCGCGGATCTCGTCCAGCACCGCCTCGGCGGGATCCCGGTCGCCGCGACCGGAGCGCTCGACCACGGTCGTGCCCACTCCGTCGGGCAGGCGGGCGGCGTCGAACGGGGTGAGCGACAGGTTCATCACGACCAGGTCGGTCCCGACCAGTCGCGCCTCGTCGGCCGCGGCCGCCAGTGCGGCCGCGCCCTCGGGGGTGTCGGGTACGGCGACGAGCACAGTCATCGCGGGCTCCTCTCTCTCGGGGTGGGGTCAGGCGTGCGCGGTCCGGAAGTCGTCCTCGAACTGCTCCAGTGTCTTGCCGCGGGTCTCGGGGACCATGGTGTACACGAACAGCAGGGCCAGCACGCCCAGGCCGGCGAAGACGAAGAAGGTCGAGGCGATGCCCACCGCCTCCACGAACGGCGGGAAGCCGAAGGCGACGCTCGCGTTGGCGATCCACAGAGCGAAGACGCACACGCCCATCGCGAAGCTGCGGATCTTCAGCGGGAACATCTCGGCGAGCAGCAGCCACACCAGCGGCCCGATGGTGCCCTGCATGCTGAAGACGAAGAGCACGACGAAGACCAGGATCACGTAGGGCTTCGCGGCGTTGTCGGGGAACAGCAGCGCTGACGCGCCGACCAGGACGTGGAAGATCGTGGTCAGGGTGAACCCGCCCAGCAGCATGGTGCGGCGGTTGATCCTGTTCATCAGCAGGATCCCGACGGTGATGCCCAGCACGCTGAACAGGCCGTTGAGGGTGTTGGCGACGAGCGCGGACTCCTCGGAGAAGCCGGCGTCGACCAGCAGCTGGCTGCCGTAGTACATGATCGAGTTGATGCCGGTGAACTGCTGGAAGATGCCCAGCCCGATGCCGATGATCACCAGGCGGCGGATCCACGGCACGGCGAGGTCGGCCCAGCCGCCGGTCTGGGCCTCCTTCTCCTCCTCGGCCAGGGCGTGCACCTCGGCCATCTCCGCGCGAGCCCGCTCCTTGGTCCGCACCTGCTCGAGGACCGCGAGGGCCTCCGCGTCCCGGTCCTGGGAGGACAGCCAGCGCGGGCTCTCCGGCATCCGCAGCATGCCGAAGAACAGGGCGATCGCGGGGAGCACGGCGACCACGAGCATGTAGCGCCAGACCGCGTCGTGCTCGCCCCAGAGCTTGAAGATGATCGCGTTGATGACGAAGGCGGCGAACTGGCCGGAGACGATCATCACCTCGTTGCGGGTGACCAGCGAGCCGCGGCGCTCGTAGGGGGACACCTCGGCGAGGTAGACCGGCACGGTCGCGGACGCGCCGCCGACGGCCAGGCCCAGCACCAGCCGGAAGAAGGCGAGGATCTGCCAGGTGGGCGCGAACACGCAGCCCAGGGTCCCGAAGACGAAGATGATGGCCAGCATCAAGATGTTGTGCCGCCGGCCGTAGCGGTCGGAGAGCTGGCCGCCGATGAGGGCGCCGAAGGCGGCGCCGAAGATCAGGATGCTGACCACGAAGCCCTCGGTGAAGGCCGTCAGCCCGAGGTCGTCCTTCATCGGCTCCAGCGCGCCGTTGATCACTCCGGTGTCGTAGCCGAAGAGCAGGCCGCCGAAGGTGGCGATGACGGCCACCAGGCCGAGGCGCCGCGAGTGCGGTCCGGGCTCGTCGGGCGGCAGCGTGACGGATGTGGTGGACGGATCGGGATGGCTCATCGTTCCTCCCCAGGGGGAGCCAGGTGGTCCGGTACCCGACGAGACTGTGCCAGCCTCATCTCACATGTGCAATAGTCAGAATGAAAAAATGTTCTAACAAAGCCGTCAGCGCTCGTCCACCATCAGGTCGATGGTGTAGTCCGAGGCCCGGTAGCAGTGGTCGCCGAACTCCACGGGCTGCCCGGCGGCATCGAAGGCGGCCCGGGTCATGGTCAGGACCGGCTGGGCGCCGCCCTTGATCCGCAGGTGCCGGCGCTCGGCGGCCGAGGGCATCCGGGCGCCGATGCTCTGCTGGGCGACGACGGGCTTGACCCCGCGGGCGCGCAGGGCCGCGTAGAGCCCGGTGGTGCGCAGCTCGTCCTCCTCGATCTCCGCGTGGGCGGGCGGCAGCCAGTTGTGCAGGATCGCCAGCGGCAGGTCGCCGGCGTAGCGCACCCGCTCCACGTGCAGCAGGGGGGTCTCCAGGGGCAGGTCCAGGGCCGCGGCGGCCTGCTCGCTCTCCTCGATCTCGACCGAGAGCACCTCGGTGCGCGGGGTGCGCCCCTCCCGGTCCAGGTCGTCCCACAGGCTGGAGAGCTCGAAGCGGCGGTGGATCTTGCGGTTGCTCACCGTCGTGCCCAGCCCGCGACGCCGGATCAGCAGGCCCTGGTCGACCAGCTCCTGGATCGCGCGCCGGACGGTCGGCCGCGAGAGGCTGAGCCGCTCGGCGACCGCCACCTCGTTCTCGAACGGGTCGCCGGGCTGTAGGCGGCCGTCGTTGATCGCGTTCCCGAGCTGCTCGGCGAGCTGGTGGTAGAGCGGCACGGGGGAGGAGCGGTCGATCGTGACGGGAACCTGCAGTGCGGCCATGCGGGAATGGTAGACCCTCCATGCGACAAAGGTTGAAAGTGCGAATGTCAGAACAAACTATTGACGTGGGCTCCCGAGGTCCGCCACAGTGTTCGTCGTCACACAGCCACGGCGAAGGGGTGGGAGATGCGGATCGGACTGGCCGGCGCGGGAAGGATCGGAGCCTTTCACGCCTCGACCATCGCGGGCCTGGAGGAGGTCGACACGGTGGTCGTGCACGACGCCGTCCCGGAGGCGGCCCACCGGCTCGCCGACGAGGGCGGCCACGAGATCGCCCCGGACACCGACGCCCTGTTGTCCGGCGTGGACGGCGTGGTCATCGCGAGCTCCACCTCCACCCACGCCGACCTGCTGCGACAGGCCGTGGCCGCGGGCATCCCCACCTTCTGCGAGAAGCCGCTCGCCCTCACCCTGGAGGAGACCGTCGACCTGGTCGACGTCGTCGAGTCCAGCGGGGTCCCGGTCCATGTCGGGTTCCAGCGTCGCTTCGACGCGGGCTACCGCCGCGCCCGGGAGGCGGTCGCCGCCGGCGAGCTCGGGTTCCTGCACTCGGTGCGGGCGATGACGCACGACCAGGCGCCACCGCACGCGGCGTACATCCCGACCAGCGGCGGTCTCTACCGCGACTGCTCGGTCCACGACTTCGACATCCTGCGGTTCGTCACCGGCCGCGAGGTCGCCTCGGTCTTCGCCACGGGCGCCAACAAGGGGGCGGCGTTCTTCCGCGAGGCCGGCGACGTCGACACCGCCGCGGCGGTGCTCACCCTGGACGACGACACCCTGGTCTCCGTCACGGCGACCCGTTACAACGGCGCCGGGCACGACGTGCGGATGGAGGTGCTCGGCTCGGAGGGCACCCTCGGAGTGGGGTACGACGACTCGCTCGCGGTCCGCTCGGCTGAGGCGGGCGTCGACTATCCCCGCGGCCCGCAGAAGTGGTCCTTCATGGAGCGGTTCCAGCCGGCCTACCGCGCCGAGCTCGCCGCGTTCTGCGACGTGGCCGCCGGCCGGATCGCCAGCCCCTGCACCGTCCGGGACGCCCTGGAGGCGTTCCGGGTCGCCGAGGCCTGCGAGCTGTCCCGCGCCAAGGGTCAGCCGGTGTCGATGGACGCGGTGGGAGGTGTCCGGTGAGCTTCGACCTGGTCAGCATGGGCCGCACCGGCGTGGACATCTATCCGCTGCAGCACGGCGTCGGCCTGGAGGAGGTGAGGACCTTCGAGAAGTTCCTCGGGGGCTCGGCGACCAACGTCGCCGTCGCCGCGGCCCGGCACGGGCACAGCGCCGCACTGGTCACCCGGACCGGCGACGACCCCTTCGGCCGGTACGTCCGGATGGAGGCGGAGCGGCTCGGCGTCGACGGGACCTGGATCACCGCGAACGAGGGCCCGCCAACGCCCGTCACGTTCTGCGAGGTCTTCCCGCCCGACGACTTCCCGCTCTACTTCTACCGATACCCCACGGCCCCGGACCTGCAGCTGGAGGTCTCCGACCTGCCCCTGCAGGAGATCCGGGACGCCAGGGTCTTCTGGTCCACCGTCACGGGGCTGTCCCAGGAGCCGTCGCGCGCGACCCACTTCGCTGCCTGGCGCGAGCGGGAGCGGCGCTGGCACACGGTGCTCGACCTGGACTACCGGCCGATGTTCTGGCCCGATCCCGCCGAGGCGAGCGAGCAGGTCGGCCGGGCGCTGGAGCACGTCACCATCGCGGTGGGCAACCGCGAGGAGTGCGAGGTCGCCGTCGGCGAGACCGACCCGGAGCGCGCGGCGGAGGCCCTGCTGGAGCGCGGGCTGGAGCTGGCGATCGTCAAGCAGGGGCCCAAGGGCGTGCTCGCGGTGACCGCCGACGAGCGGGTCGAGGTCCCGCCGTACCCCGTGGACGTGGTCAACGGCCTCGGTGCCGGCGACGCCTTCGGCGGCGCCCTGGTGCACGGGCTGCTGTCCGGCTGGGACCTGCGCCGGATCCTGGAGTTCGCCAACGTGGCCGGCGCCATCGTCGCCGGCCGCCTGGAGTGCTCCACGGCGATGCCAACGGCCGACGAGGTCGAGCAGGCGCTCGACGCGAGCAGGGGAGAGCGCTGATGAACCTCACCGACATCCGCGCCCGCGAGCCGCAGCGGGTCGCCGAGGCGTGGTCCGCCCGGTCCCGGCGCCCGTTGCTCGGGAGCGACGGCCGGCTGCTCGTCGTGGCCGCCGACCACCCGGCCCGCGGCGCCCTGGGCGTCCGCGAGGACCCGATGGCGATGGCCGGCCGGCAGGACCTGCTGGACCGGTTGGCGACCGCCCTGGCGCGCCCTGGCGTGGACGGGGTGCTCGGCACCGCGGACATCCTCGACGACCTGCTCCTCATGGGCGCCCTGGAGGACAAGGTCGTCGTCGGCTCGATGAACCGCGGCGGCCTGCAGGGCGCGTCCTTCGAGCTGGACGACCGGTTCACGGGATGGACCGCCGACCAGCTCGCCGAGCGTGGCCTCGACGGCGGCAAGACGCTCACCCGGGTCTGCCTCGGCGACCCCGGCACCGCCGCGACCCTGGAGGCGACCGCGCAGGCGATCGACCAGCTCGCCGCCCGCCGGCTGATGGCGATGATCGAGCCCTTCTGGTCGGTGCGGGAGAACGGCCGCGTCCGCAACCTGCTCGACCCGGACAGCACGATCAAGTCGATCCACGTCGCCTCCGGCCTGGGGGCGACCAGCGCCTACACCTGGCTCAAGCTGCCGGTGGTGGACGACCTCGAGCGGGTCATGGAGGCCACCACCCTGCCCACCCTGCTCCTGGGAGGGGACCCGAAGGGGGAGCCCGAGGGCACCTACGCCTCCTGGCGCAAGGCCCTCGGGCTGGGGCCCGTGCGCGGCCTGGTCGTCGGACGCGCCCTGCTCTACCCGCAGGACGGCGATGTGGCGACCGCAGTGGACATCGCGGCGGAGATGGTGCACGGAGGTGCGCGATGAGCGACCAGCAGTGGGTGGTGCGCGCCGACGCCGCACCGCGCGACGGCTTCGACCTGGTGATCGACGACCGGACCGAGGGCTGGCAGCACACCGGCCTGCGGATCGCCACGCTGGACGCGGGTGAGCAGCTGGAGGTGCCCGCCGGGGCCTGGGAGTACGTCGTCGTGCCGCTCGCCGGCCCGGTCGACGTCGCCGCCGCGGGCCCCAGCGGCACCGAGGCGGGTGCGTCCCTGGCCGGGCGGGCCTCCGTCTTCGCCGGGCCCACCGACGTGGCCTTCGTCCCGGCCGGCTGGTCGCTCCGGCTGACCGGTGCGGGGGAGGGCAGCCGGGTGGCGCTCTGTGCCGCCGCGGTGCCGGGCGGCGCCGCGTCGTACCCCTTCCGGCACGTCCGGGTGGACGAGGTCCCGGTCGAGCTGCGCGGTGCCGGCATCGCCTCCCGCGAGGTGCGCAACTTCGGTGTCCCCGACGTGCTCGGCGCCGACCGGATCATCGCCTGCGAGGTGGTGACGCCCGCCGGCAACTGGAGCTCCTACCCCCCGCACAAGCACGACGAGGAGCGGGACGGGGAGGAGACCGAGCTCGAGGAGATCTACTACTTCGAGGTCCAGCGCGAGCGAAGCGAGCCTGCTGGACCTGGAGAAGGACAGCCCGGCGAAGCCGGCCAGAGCCGTCCAGTGGGCTACCAGCGCGTCTACGGCACCGACGAGCGGCCCATCGACGTCCTCGCCGAGGTGCGCACCGGGGACGTGGTGCTGGTGCCGCACGGCTGGCACGGGCCCGCCATGGCGCCCCCGGGCTACGACCTCTACTACCTGAACGTGATGGCCGGTCCCGGGCCGGTCCGGGCCTGGCTGATCTGCGACGACCCGGCGCACGCCTGGGTCCGCGACACCTGGGGCGACCAGCAGGTCGACCCCCGGCTGCCCATGGGAGGAGAAACATGAGCGCGACCGTGCGCCTGACGGTGGCCCAGGCCACCGTCGAGTTCCTGTCACACCAGTGGTCCGAGCGGGACGGCGAGCGGCAGCGGCTGTTCGCCGGCTGCCTGGGCATCTTCGGGCACGGCAACGTCGCCGGGGTCGGCCAGGCGCTGCTGCAGCAGGAGACGCTGGCCCACGAGGCCGGCGAGGAGCCCGGCCTGCCCTATGTCCTGGCGCGCAACGAGCAGGCGATGGTGCACACCGCGGTCGCCTACGCACGACAGCGGGACCGGCTGCAGACCTGGGCCTGCACCGCCTCGGTCGGCCCCGGGTCCACCAACATGCTGACCGGTGCCGCGCTGGCCACGATCAACCGGATCCCGGTGCTGCTGCTCCCCTCGGGGACCTTCGCCACCCGCCGGTCGGCCCCGGTGCTGCAGGAGCTGGAGGCGCCGTACGCCGGTGACGTGACGGTCAACGACGCCTTCCGGCCGCTCTCGCGATATTTCGACCGGGTCAACCGAGCCGAGCAGCTGCCCGGCGCCCTGCTGGGCGCGATGCGGGTGCTGACCGACCCGGTCGAGACCGGCGCCGTCACGGTCGCGCTGCCGCAGGACGTGCAGGCGGAGGCGCACGACTGGCCGGTCGAGCTCTTCGCCGACCGGGTATGGCACATCGCTCGGCCGCCGGCCGAGGTTTCCCGGATCGAGGCGGCCGCGGAGCTGATCCGGCAGGCGGAGCGGCCGTTGCTGGTCGCGGGCGGCGGTGTCCACTACTCCGGCGCCGAGGTCGCGCTCGCCGCGCTCTGCGACGCCACCGGGATCCCGGTGGGGGAGTCGCAGGCGGGCAAGGGCTCGCTGCCGCACGGCCACCCGCAGCTGCTCGGCGCGATCGGCTCGACCGGCACCACGGCGGCGAACGCGATGGCGCGCGAGGCCGACGTGGTGATCGGGGTCGGCACTCGGTGGCAGGACTTCACCACCGCCTCGCGCACCGCCTTCGGGCCCGACGCCCGGTTCGTCAACATCAACGTGGCGAGCTTCGACGCCGGCAAGCAGTCGGGGGTCTCGGTGGTCGCCGACGCCCGGGAGGCGCTCACCGCGCTCGCCGAGGAGCTCGCCGACTGGTCGGTGCCCCAGGGTTACCGCGACGAGCAGGCCCGGCTGTGGGGCGAGTGGGACGAGCGCGTGGAGGCGGCGTACCGCCCCGGCGCCGACGTCACCGACGCGCTCGCGGACGGCCTGCTCACCCAGGGCGAGGTCCTCGGCGCGGTCAACGAGCTCTCCGACCCGCGCGACGTGGTGCTGTGCGCCGCCGGCTCGATGCCGGGCGACCTGCACAAGCTGTGGCGGGTGCGGGACCGCAAGGGCTACCACGTGGAGTACGGCTACTCCTGCATGGGCTATGAGGTGCCGGCCTCGATCGGCATCCGGTGGGCCGACCCGAGCCGGGACGTGTTCGCGATGGTCGGCGACGGCGGCTACCTGATGATGCCGACCGAGCTGGTGACCGCCGTGCAGGAGCGGACCAAGGTGATCGTGGTCCTGGTGCAGAACCAGGGCTTCCACTCCATCGGCTCGCTGTCGGAGGAGCTCGGCTCCCAGCGCTTCGGCACCCGTTACCGCTACCGCTCCGAGGACGGGACGCTCGACGGCGACGTACTCCCCGTGGACCTGGCCGCGAACGCCCGCAGCCTCGGCGCGACGGTGATCGAGGTGGCCTCCCGCGAGGAGCTGGCCGACGCGATCAAGCAGGCCAAGGCCGCCCCCGCCGATGGCGGTCCCGTCGTCATCCACGTGCGCACCGATCCGACCGTCTACGCCCCCGACAGCGAGTCGTGGTGGGACGTCCCGGTCAGCCAGGTCTCGGACCTGGAGAGCACCCAGGAGGCCTACGCGCGCTACCTGGAGCACCAGCAGCGACAGCAGAACTTCCTGACCCCCAGCGAATCCAGCGAAGGAGCATGATGAGCACGCCCGCCTACCTCGGAACCGCCCCCGACTCCTGGGGTGTGTGGTACGCCGACGACCCGGCGCAGACCCCGTGGCAGCGCTTCCTGGACGAGGTCCAGGCCTCCGGCTACACGCGGATCGAGCTCGGGCCCTACGGCTACCTGCCCACCGACCCCGCCCGGCTCAAGGACGAGCTGGACGCCCGGGGGCTGACCATGACCGCCGGCACCATCTTCGAGCACCTGCACCGTCCGGACTCGTGGGACTCCACCTGGAAGGACGTCTCCGCCGCGGCCACGCTGACCGCCGCGATGGGCGCCCGGCACCTCGTGGTGATCCCCGACTTCTGGCGCGACCCCGCCACCGGCGAGGTGCTGGAGGACAGTGCGCTGAGCGCCGAGCAGTGGCCGGCGTACGCCCGGCAGATGAACGAGCTGGCCCGCCGGATCCGCGAGGAGTTCGGCCTGCAGATCCAGTTCCACCCGCACGCCGACACCCACGTGGACACCCACGAGAACGTCGAGCGGTTCCTGCACGAGACCGACCCCGACCTGGTCACCCTGTGCCTGGACACCGGTCACCTGTCCTACTGCGGCGGGGACAACCTGAAGCTGATCGCCGACTACGGCCCGCGGATCGGCTATGCCCACCTCAAGCAGGTCGACCCGGCCGTGCTGGCGCGGGTCGAGGCCGAGGGCATGGGCTTCGGCGAGGCGGTCAAGCTCGGCGTCATGTGCGAGCCGCCGCAGGGCGTCCCCGAGATGCCGCCGATCCTGGACGCGCTCGCCGGCCTGGACATCGAGCTGTTCGCCATCGTCGAGCAGGACATGTACCCCTGCGACCCGGACCAGCCGATGCCGATCGCCGAGCGCACCCGGGCCTACCTCCAGGGATGCGGGCCGCTGCGATGACCCGTCTGCACCCTCCGACTCCCTCATCCCCCAGTACGCCGTCGCCGTAGGAGCGGCGGAGCAACGAAAGGCAGGAACCAGATGTCCCGACACACACGAGCACGCGTGGTGGCCCTCGCCGCGGCGCTGACGCTGGGCCTCACCGCCTGCTCCTCCAGCGGAGGACGGCAGCAGGAGGAGAGCTCAGGCATGAACGCCGGGCAGGCGAACACCGAGGAGATCACCATCGCGATGATCACCCACCAGGCCCCGGGCGACACGTTCTGGGACATCATCCGCAAGGGCGCCGAGGCCGCGGCGGCCAAGGACAACGTCAACCTGGAGTACACCAACGATCCCGACGCGACCAAGCAGGCGCAGCTGATCCAGGCCGCCATCGACAAGGACGTGGACGGCATCGCGGTCACCGACCCGAACACCGGCGCCATCGGCCCGGCGATCAAGGCGGCGATCGAGGCCGACATCCCGGTGACCATGTTCAACGCCGGCGGCACCGACGCGATGGACTTGGGGGCGCTGGGCTACTTCGGCCAGGCCGAGACCGACGCCGGCAACGCGGTGGGCGAGCGGCTGGTCGAGGACGGCGCGAAGAACGTGCTCTGCGTGATCCAGGAGCAGGGGCAGCAGCAGCTCGAGGACCGCTGCGACGGCATCATCGAGGGCGCCGGGTCGGGCACCAAGGTGCAGAGGCTGTACGTCGACGGCCGGGACTCCGCCGCCGTGGTCACCAACATCGAGGCCAAGCTGACCGAGGACGACAGCGTCGACTGGGTGGTCACTCTCGGCGCGCCGTTCGCCCTGAACGCGGTGGACGCCGTCCAGAGCGCCGGCAGCGAGGCCAAGATCGGCACCTTCGACACCAACGCCGAGCTGGTCAAGGCGGTCGAGGCGGGCGACGTCCAGTGGGCGATCGACCAGCAGCCCTTCCTGCAGGGCTACCTCGCGGTGGACTCGCTGTGGCTCTACATCAACAACGGCAACACCATCGGCGGCGGCGGCAACGTCGCGACCGGGCCGGCCTTCATCGACCAGGAGAACATCGACCAGGTCTCGAAGTTCGCCGCGAACGGCACCCGGTAGGTCGGCCGATGAGCACCGCAACCGCAACGCCCGAGGTGGCCGACGACCGGGTCCGCTCCCGGTCGCTGACGACCACGTTGCTGGGGATGCCCGGCGTGGGCGCCCTGATCGGCGCGATCGCCGTGGCGATCATCTTCAGCACCGTGGCGCCCAAGTTCCGCCAGATCGGCAACATCGACACGATCCTCTACCAGTCCTCGACCCTGGGGATCATGGCGATCTTCGTGGCCATGCTGATGATCGGCGGGGAGTTCGACCTGTCGACCGGCGTCGCGGTCACCGCGTCGTCGCTGACCGCCGCCCACGCCACGTGGTACCTCGGGCTCAACGTGTGGGTCGGGGTGCTGCTCGCCCTGGTCTTCTCGCTGGCGGTGGGCGCCTTCAACGGCTGGCTGCTGCATCTGACCGGGTTGCCGAGCTTCCTGGTCACCCTGGGCACCTACTTCGTGCTCACCGGGATCAACCTGGCGGTGACGCGCCTGGTCACCGGCGGGGTGTCCTCGAAGAGCATCTCCGACATGGACGGCTACAGCAGCGCGGCCGCGGTCTTCGCGTCCCCCGTCGTCATCAATCTGTGGTTCAACGACACGTCCTTGAGTCTCAACGTCTCGGTGTTCTACTGGATCGTGCTGACCATCCTGCTCTCCTGGGTGCTGCTGCGCACCCGTGCGGGGAACTGGATCTTCGCCTCCGGCGGAGACCCGGCGGCGGCGCGCGCGGTCGGCGTACCCGTCGTGCGGACCAAGACGCTGCTCTTCATGGGCACCGGCTTCGCCGCCTGGGTGGTCGGGATGCACAACCTGTTCCAGTACAGCACCGTGCAGTCGGGGCAGGGCGTCGGCTACGAGTTCATCTACATCATCGCCGCGGTCATCGGCGGCTGCCTGCTCACCGGCGGCTACGGCTCGGTGGTGGGCGCGGCGCTCGGTGCGCTCATCTACGCGATGACCAACCTGGGCATCACCTACGCCGGCTGGGACGTGGACTGGCTCAAGACGTTCCTCGGCGTGATGCTCATCGGCGCCGTGCTGGTCAACATGTGGGTTAAGAAGAGGGCGGAGGCGCTATGACCGCGACACTGGAGGAGACCACGACCGAGCCCACTCGGCGCGAGCCGCTAGTCGTGATGGACGACGTCGGCAAGTCCTACGGCAACGTCAACGCGCTGCGCGGCGTCTCGCTGGAGGTCTTCCCGGGCGAGGTCACCTGCGTGCTGGGCGACAACGGCGCGGGGAAGTCCACGCTGATCAAGATCATGGCGGGGCTGCACGAGCACACCGAGGGCGACTTCATCGTCAACGGGATCAAGCGGCAGCTCGCCTCGCCGCGGGCCGCGCAGGCGCTCGGGATCGCCACCGTCTACCAGGACCTGGCGCTCGCGCCGCTGATGTCGGTCTGGCGGAACTTCTTCCTCGGCAACGAGCTGCGCAAGGGGCTCTCGCTGGACCGCAACCGGATGCGGGAGATCGCCGATGAGGAGCTGCGGAAGATGGGCGTCCAGATCGGCGATCTGGACCGGCCGGTCGGCGGTCTCTCGGGCGGTCAGCGGCAGTGCATCGCGATCGCCCGGGCGATCTACTTCGGCGCCAAGGTGATCATCCTGGACGAGCCGACCGCCGCGCTCGGCGTCCGGCAGTCCGGGGTGGTGCTGAAGTACATCGCCGCGGCGCGCGATGCCGGGCTCGGCGTCGTCTTCATCACCCACAACCCGCACCACGCCTATCTGGTGGGCAACCACTTCGTGATCCTCAAGCTGGGTCACGTGGTGCTCGACGCCCACCGCGACGAGCTGACCTTGGACCAGCTCACCGCGGAGATGGCCGGTGGCCAGGAGCTCGACGAGCTCAAGCACGAGCTGCGCGGGGCCGACGTACCCCACGTCAGCGACGAGCCGGGGCACATCCAGGCCCCGGTGACCGATCCCGAAGCCGACCTCTCCGCCGAGGATGAGGCGGCACAGAACAGTGAGGAGCGTTGATGGGACAGCCGCTGCGAGTCGGGGTGATCGGCGTCGGCATGATGGGCGCCGACCACGCCGACCGGCTGGTCAGGAGGATCGCGGGAGCCGACCTGGTCGCGGTGAGCGACCCGGACGTCCCGCGGGCGACCGAGCTCGTCGAGGGCCTGCGGGCCGACGGGGCCGCGGACGTGCGGGTGATCGAGGACCCGCTCGAGCTGATCGCGGACGAGGGCGTGGATGCGGTGCTGATCGCCTCGCCCGGCTTCGTGCACCCCGAGCAGCTGATGGCCTGCATCGAGCACGGGAAGTACGCGCTGTGCGAGAAGCCGCTGACGATGGACGCCGAGAGCTCGTGGGAGGTCGTGCAGGCCGAGCACCGCGCGGGCCGGCCGATGATCCAGGTCGGCTTCATGCGTCGCTTCGACCCGGAGTACGCCCAGATGAAGGAGCTGCTCGACTCCGGCCGGCTCGGGCGCACGCTGCTGCTGCACCAGACGCACCGCAACAAGTCGGTGCCGAACCCGGAGTTCCGCTCGGAGATGATCGTGCGGGACTCGATGGTGCACGAGGTGGACGTGGCGCGCTTCCTGCTCGGGGAGGAGATCACCCGGATCCAGGTGCTCAGCCCCGCGCCCACGTCCGCGGCCTTCGAGGGGGTCGCCGATCCCCAGGTCTCGGTGTTCACCATGGCCGGCGGCTCGGTGGTCACCAACGAGGTGTTCGTGAACTGCCAGACCGGCTACGAGGTGCGCTGCGAGGCCGTCGCCGAGCGGGGTACGGCGATCGCCGGCCGGCCGTGGGCGGGGCTCTACACCACCGTCGCCCCGGACGTGGCCGAGGACCTCGGCCAGTGGGGCGGCTCGGTGGACCCGGACTTCCGCGTCCGGTTCGAGCGCGCCTACGACCTGGAGGTCCAGGCGTGGGTGGACGCGAGCCGGCGGGGCGAGGTCGTCGGCCCGACGGCCTACGACGGGTACGCCTCCACGGTGGTCTGCGAGGCCGGCATGGCGTCGTTGGCCTCCGGCGAGCCGGTCGAGGTGAAGCTGGAGGCGCGCCCGTGAAGATCGCGCTGGACCCGCACATGTTCCGCAACACCACCACGCTGACGACCCTGCCGGGGGTCGTGGCCGACCTCGGCTACGAGTGGATCGAGCTGAGCCCCCGGGAGGACTTCACCCCGTTCTTCACCCATCCGCGGGTGAACGACGCGGCGGTGCGGGACTTCCGGCGGGAGCTGGACGCGGCGGGGGTCGGGGTGTCCTCGATCCTGCCGCTCTACCGCTGGTCCGGTCCCGACGAGGACGAGCGGCAGGCCGCCGTACGGTATTGGAAGCGGGCGATCCAGCTCGCCTCCCTGCTCGGCGTGGACACGATGAACTCCGAGTTCAACGGCAACCCGCGCCAGCCGGACGTCTGCGAGGCGATGTTCTGGCGGTCCATGGAGGAGCTGCTGCCGGAGTTCGAGAAGGAGGGGATCCGGCTGGTGCTCGAGCCCCATCCCGACTACTGGGAGGAGGACGGCAAGCGCGCGGTCGACCTGATCCGGGGGATCAACAGCGACAACGTGTCGTTCCTGTACTGCACGCCGCACACCTTCCACCAGGGCAACGACGTGGACGGGATCCTGGACAAGGCGGGGCCGCTGACCACGATGTGCCACCTGGCCGACGCGTTCGACCACACGGCGAGCTCGGGGCTGCGCTACATCGTGAACCCGCCGGGGGCGGAGGTGACCGTGCACCAGCACCTGGACATGGGGCAGGGCGAGGTGGACTTCGACGCCTTCTTCGCCGCGCTCGAGCGCAACGGCTTCGACGGCATCCTGACCGCGTGCGTCTTCGCCTGGGAGGACCGAGCCGAGGAGTCCAGCCGCTTCATGCTCGAGCAGATCCGGGGCCACCTGGACCGCTGGGAGACGACGCCCACGTTGGCATCGCCGCGGTGACTTGTTAGAATGTTAGAACAAAGTCGGACGAGTTGAGGGACAACCACCCATGAGCAACCCCACGCGCATCACCCACCTGATCGCCGGCTCTCCCTGGGAGGGCACGGCCGAGCGCACCAGCGAGGTCTTCAACCCGGCGACCGGAGAGGTCACCGGCGTGCTCGACCTGGCGTCCGCCGACCTGGTCGACGAGGTCGTGACCGGGGCGAAGCAGGCTTGGCAGGACAGCTGGGGGTCGCTCTCGCTGGCCAAGCGCACCCAGGTGCTCTTCAAGTTCCGCGAGCTGCTGCACCGGGACCGCGAGCGGATCGCGGCGCTCATCACCGCCGAGCACGGCAAGGTGCTCAGCGACGCGCTCGGCGAGGTGATGCGGGGTCTGGAGGTCGCCGAGTTCGCCTGCGGCATCCCGCAGCTGATCAAGGGCGGCTACACCGAGAACGCGTCGACCAACGTCGACGTCTACTCCATGCGGCAGAGCCTCGGCGTGGTCGCGGTGATCTCGCCGTTCAACTTCCCGGCGATGGTGCCGCTGTGGTTTGTGCCCGTCGCCATCGCCTGCGGCAACGCGGTCGTGATCAAGCCGAGCGAGAAGGACCCGTCGGCGACCATCGCCGTCGCCGAGCTGTGGACCGAGGCCGGCCTGCCCGACGGCGTGATGAACGTGGTGAACGGCGACAAGGAGGCGGTCGACGCGCTGCTGGGGCACCCCGACATCAAGGCGGTCTCCTTCGTCGGCTCCACCCCGATCGCGAAGTACGTGTACGAGACCGCCACCGCCAACGGCAAGCGGGTCCAGGCGCTCGGCGGGGCGAAGAACCACATGCTCGTCCTGCCCGACGCCGACCTCGACCTGGCCGCCGACGCCGCGATCAACGCGGGCTTCGGCTCCGCCGGCGAGCGGTGCATGGCGATCTCCGCCCTGGTCGCCGTCGACTCGATCGCCGACGAGCTGGTGGAGAAGATCAAGGACCGGATGGGCAAGCTGCGCACCGGCGACGGCACCCGTGGCTCGGACATGGGGCCCCTGGTCACCGGCGCGCACCGCGACAAGGTGACCTCCTACCTCGACTCCGGCGTGGCCGACGGCGCCTCCCTCGTGGTCGACGGCCGGGAGGGGACCTACGACGCCGACGGCGACGGCTTCTTCCTCGCCCCGACCCTCTTCGACCAGGTGCGGCCCGGGATGAGCGTCTACGACGACGAGATCTTCGGCCCGGTGCTCTCGGTGGTGCGGGTGCGGACCTACGACGAGGGGCTGGAGCTGATCAACGCCAACCCCTACGGCAACGGCACCGCGATCTTCACCAACGACGGCGGAGCCGCGCGGAGGTTCCAGGACGAGGTCGAGGTCGGGATGGTCGGCATCAACGTGCCCATCCCGGTGCCGGTCTCCTACTACTCCTTCGGCGGGTGGAAGAACAGCCTGTTCGGCGACACCCACGCGCACGGCACCGAGGGAGTGCACTTCTACACCCGCGGCAAGGTGGTGACCTCGCGCTGGCTCGACCCGAGCCACGGCGGGCTCAACCTCGGCTTCCCGCAGAACGACTGACACCGACCCTCACTGCCTCACTCCGCCGGTCGGCTGCCCGCGCGTCGCCGCAGCGGCAGCGCTCGATGACCTACCATCGAACGCATGAGCGAATGCGAGTGGCTGGCGGACCTGGACGAGGCGCAGCGCAGTGCCGTCGAACACGGCGCCGAGCCGCTCGTCATCGCCGCCGGCGCCGGCACCGGCAAGACCCGCGTGCTGACCGCGCGGGTCGCCCGGCTGCTCGAGTCCGGCGTGCCGCCGGAGCGGGTCCTGCTGCTCACCTTCACCCGCCGCGCCGCGGCAGCGATGACGGAGCGGGCCGCCGCCCAGTGCGGTGACCCTGGGGCGGCCGCGCGGGTGTGGAGCGGCACGTTCCATGCCGTGGCCCACCGCGTCGTCGCCGAGCACACCCACCACCTCGGGCTCGAGGACTTCAGCGTGCTCGACACCGACGACGTCGTCGACCTGCTCGACCTGATGCGCGCCGAGCACGGCCTGACCGGCACCGAGCAGCGGCTGCCCACCACCATGACCATGGCGGACATCGGCTCGCGCGCGATCAACACCGGCGTGCCCACGCGCGAGGTGATGGCCGAGCAGTTCCCCTGGGCGCTCGACCACGCCGAGGAGATCAACGCCCTGCTGCGGGCCTATGCCGCCCGCAAGCGCGAGCGCGGCCTGCTCGACTTCGACGACCTGCTGCTCTACTTCCGCGCGCTGCTGGCCGACCCCCAGGTGGGGGAGCGGCTGCGGGCCCGGTGGGACTGGGTGCTGGTCGACGAGTACCAGGACGTCAACTCCATCCAGGTCGACATCGTGCGCGGGCTGCGCCCCGAGGGCATCGGCCTGACCGTGGTCGGCGACGACGCCCAGGCGATCTACGGCTTCCGCGGCGCCGACGCCGGCCACCTCCTCGACCTGGCGCGGACGCTCTCGGCGACCGTGGTGCGGCTGGAGCGCAACTTCCGGTCCACCCAGGAGATCCTCGACCTGGCCAACCTCGTCCGCCCGGGCGACATGGAGCTGACGCTGGTCGCCGACCGCGACGTGGACCGCGGGCGGCCCCGGCTCCATCACTGCGAGAACGCCGACGACGAGGCGCGCGCCGTGGCCGACACGGTGCTCGCCGCCCAGGCCGAGGGCGTGCTCCTGCGCGAGCAGGGGGTGCTCATGCGCACCGGCGTGCACTCGGCGCAGCTGGAGATCGAGCTGCGGGTGCGCGACATCCCGTTCGTGAAGTACGGCGGGATCGGCTACCTCGAGACCGCGCACGTCCGCGACCTGCTCGCCGCCTTCCGGGTCGCGACGAACACCTCCGACGAGGTGGCGTGGTACCGCCTGCTCACCCGGCACCGCTCGATCGGCAAGGCGACGTCCCGGACGCTCGCGCCGCTGCTCGCCGGCGGGGTCACCGACGCGCTCGAGGAGGTCGTCGCCGCCGCGCCGAAGAACGCGCGCGGCCGGCTGGAGGCGACGCTCACCGCGCTCGCCGCGGCCGAGAGCGCCGACCGGGTCGCGGACGTGGTCGAGGCCTGTCACGAGGCGGTCCGGCCGCTGATCCGGCAGCACTACGCCGACTGGTCGCGCCGCGTGGTCGACGTGGACCGGCTGGCCGAGGCCGCCGCGCGTCAGCCCAGCCTGCGCTCGTTCGTCGCCGAGCAGACGATCGATCCGGCGTCCGTGGCCGCCGACTGGGCGAAGTCGCCGTACCTCGACGAGGACTATCTGGTGCTGAGCACGATCCACTCCGCCAAGGGGCTGGAGTGGGACGTCGTCCACCTGCTGCGCGCCTGCGACGGGGCCATCCCCTCCGACATGGCGCTGACCAGCGAGGCCGGGCTGGCCGAGGAGCAGCGGCTGTTCTACGTCGCGCTCACCCGGGCCCGGGACCACCTCGACGTCTACGTTCCGAGCCGGCTGCCGACCCACCCCACGAGCCTCAACGCCCGGCACGTGCTGACCAAGCCGAGCCGCTTCCTCACCCCCGAGGCGGTGGCGCTCATGGACACCCGCGACGCGACGGTCCCGTCCTCGGCCCCGGCAGAGACGAAGGGCTCCGGGCGCCGCGTGCAGGTCGACACGATGGACCACCTCTTCGCCTAGCCCCGCAGCCGGGGAGCGAAATGCAGGAATCCGTCCCGGGAAACCTGCATTCCGCTCCCCGGCGTGCTGCCCTCAGGGGGTCAGTGCGGGGCGCGGCGCGAGGCCCGCGGCGGCGTACACCGCGTCGATCAGCTCGGCCTGCGGGACGCTGTCGGAGACGTCGTACGGCGGCTCCTGCTCACCGCGCACCGCGGCGGCGAACGCCTCCAGCTGGTAGGTGTAGCTCGACCGCGACCCCAGCCGCTCGACCCGCTCGGTGCCGTCGGCGGAGCGCACGGTCAGGCTGTCGTCCTCGTGCGGCCGCGGGAAGTCCGGGACATGCAGCGTCCCCGCGGACCCGGTGACCGTGAGGTGGAAGTCCCACACGCCGCCGGAGTCCATGTCCGCCCCCGCCACCGCCGGGGTGCCGTCGGGGAAGGCCAGCTCGGCGGTGAGACGCCCGTCCACGCCGGGCCCGCCGACCCGCTCCTCGGCCGTGGCCGAGCGGACGGTGGGCTCGCCGCCGAAGTGCCTCAGCCCGAGCCGCCGCAGGGCGTGCAGGGCGTAGCAGCCGAGATCCATCACCGCGCCGCCGGCCAGCTCCAACGACCAGCGCGGGTCGTCCGGGCCGGGGTCGGGCATCCGCAGCACCGCCTCGACCCGCTGCACCCGCCCGAGCTCGCCGCTGCCGACGATCTCGTCGATCCGGGCGAACAACGGGTGGAACGGGTAGTGGAAGGCCTCCAGCAGCACCACGCCCGCCGCCCGGGCCGCGTCGGCGACCCGG
Source organism: Nocardioides rotundus (assembly GCF_019931675.1). Taxonomy (GTDB): domain Bacteria; phylum Actinomycetota; class Actinomycetes; order Propionibacteriales; family Nocardioidaceae; genus Nocardioides; species Nocardioides rotundus. Next base: position 2,908,268 of record NZ_CP082922.1, on the reverse strand, counting down.
CGGGCCTCCTCGGCGTTCGCGGCGAAGGGCTTCTCGGCCAGGACGTGCTTGCCCGCTGCGACCGCGCGCTCGTTCCACGGGCCGTGCAGGGCGTTGGCGAGCGGGTTGTAGACCGCCTCGACGTCCGCGTCGGCCAGCAGGTCGTCGTACGTCGCATGCACGCGCTCCACGCCGTGCTCGGCGGCGAAGCCCCGCGCCCGCCGCGGGTCGCGCGCGGCGACGGCGACCAGCCGGTGGCCGGTGGCTGCGGCGGGCGCGACGATCGACAGGCCGGCGATCCGGGCGGCGCCGAGGACGCCGATGCGCAGCGGCTCGCTCACAGGGCGCGCTCCGCCTCGATCAGCGTCTGCGCCGCGAAGCGCAGGCCCTCGAGCTGGTCGAGCTCGGCGTCCTCGTGCTCGATGTTCACCGGCATGTCCGGGTCGACGGCGGCCAGGGCCCGCAGGAACTCGGTCCAGTAGGCCACGTCGTGGCCGCGCCCGACCGCGACGAAGTCCCACGAGGAGTCGGTCGGCCACCCGCTGAGCGAGGCGCCGCCGCCCATCGCGAGGTATCCCGGCTCGCCCTCGGCGACCCGGGTGAAGCGGTCGTCGAGCACGCCGTTGATCCTCGCCGCCTCGTTGATCCGGGTGTCCTTCGCGGCGGCGTTGAACACCAGCTCCCCGAGGTCGCCCACCGCCAGGACCGGGTCGATGCCCTGCCAGAACAGGTGGCTGGGGTCCATCTCCGCGCCGACGTGGGTGGAGCCGATCTCCTCGGCCAGCCGGTGCATGGTCGAGGGGTTGAAGACGATGTTGCCGGGGTGCATCTCGATCGCGACCTTGACGTCCAGGTCGGCCGCCTTGGCCTGCACCTCGCGCCAGAACGGTACGGCGACCTCCCACTGGTGGTCGCGCACGTCCAGGAACGGACTCCACCAGGGCAGCGGGTTCCACGCCGGGTTGGTCGAGCCCGCGTCGGCGCCGGGCGTGCCGGACATGGTGACCACCCGCTTCACGCCCAGCAGCGCGGCGAGCTCCAGGCTGTCCAGCAGGTCCTGTCGGTGCGGGAACGCGGGGTCGGGGTGCAGCGGGTTGCCGTTGCAGTTGAGCGCGGTGAGGGTGAGCCCGCGGGAGGAGAACTCCTCCAGGTAGCCCTGGCGGGCGTCCTCGCTGGCGCGGATGTCTTCCACCGGCAGGTGGACCGGCGGGAGGAAGCCGCCGGAGTTGATCTCCGCGCTGGTCAGGCCCAGCCCGGCGATCACGTCGAGCGCGTCGCCCAGCGGCTGGTCGAACAGGCAGGCGTCGTAGGCGCCGAGGTACATGGGAGCTCCTTGGGTGGGTGGTGCCGGTCAGCGGGCGACGTCGACCACGGCGCCGCCCTGCTCGGCGGAGCGGCGGACCGCGTCGATGATGGTCAGGTCGCGGACGCCGTCGGCGAATCCGGCGACCGGGGGCAGGCCCTCGATCCCCGCGACCTGCTCGAGGAACGCGCGGGCCTGGAAGCCGAAGAGGTCGCCGACGCCGAAGGAGACGCCGGGGAAGTCCATCGGGACGCCGCCCTTGAGGTAGGGCAGCGACGGGCCGACCAGCACCTGGTTGTAGCCGTCCAGCCCGTCGCCACGCGGGTCACGCAGCACGGAGAGCTCGGCGGGCCGGTCCATGTCCCACTTCGCCGCGCCGTTCTCGGCCAGCAGGTCGAAGGCCATCGAGTTGGCGTGGCCCGGCGCGATCCGGGACACCGAGAAGGTGCCGACGGCGCCGGAGGCGAAGTGCGCGGTGAAGGTGGCGACGTCGTCGTTCTCCACCGGCTCGATGACGTCGCTCAGCTCGGCCTTCGCGTGGCCGTACGTCGTCCCGATGGGCACGGCCCGCTCGGTGACCTTCGTGGTGAACGCGGCGCCGCCGACCCGGGTCATCGGGCCGCAGACGAACTCGGCCAGGTCGATCAGGTGGCTGCCGATGTCGGCCAGCGCGCCGGTGCCCTGCCCGCCCTTGTAGCGCCACGCCATCGGCGTCTCGGGGCTGCGGGCGTAGTCGCACCAGTAGCGGCCGTTGAAGTGCGACACCTCGCCCAGCTCGCCCGCGACCAGGTCGCGGATCGCGGCCACCGCGGGCTGGCGGCGGTAGACGAATCCGGTGCCGGCGACCAGGCCGGGGTGGGAGGCCGCGGCGGCGACCATCGCCTCGGCGTCCTCCAGGCTCGCGGCCAGCGGCTTCTCACAGAGCACGTGCTTGCCGGCGGCCAGGAGCGCCTCGACCATCTCCCGGTGGAGGTGGTTGGCCACCACGACGCTGACCACCGAGACGTCATCGTCCTCGAGCAGCTCGCGCCAGTCGGTGCCCGGGCGCTCGTAGCCGTAGCGCCCGGCGGCGTCGGCCGCGACGTCCGCGTCGGCGTCGACGACCGCGCGGTAGCGGATCGGCGGCAGGGGAGGGTCGAAGAGCGTCGGGGCGGCTCGGTAGCCGGCGCAGTGGGCGCGGCCGGCCATGCCGGCTCCGACGACCGCGACCCCGATGTCGGTGGCGCTCATCTGGTTCTCCTCCCGGGGGCTCGTGAGCCGGTGGTGTATAAAACGCTTTAAGAATGCTGATGAGGCGGACTTGGTGTCAAGGGTTTGTGAAGACATTTGTTTGTACGTCGACGACGCTGAGGAGGAGAGCCATGACCCGCGCCCGACTGCAGGACGTCGCGGACCGGGCGGGCGTCTCGACCGCCACGGTGTCGCTGGTGCTCCGGGGGCGGCCGGGGCCGAGCGAGCCGACCCGGCAGCGCGTCCGGGCGGCGGCTGAGGAGCTGGGCTACCGGGCCGACCGCGCCGCGAGCCTGCTCGCCCGACGACGCTCCCGGCTGGTCGGCGTCGTCCTCGACGTCACCTCGCCCTACCACGGCGAGCTCGCCGCCGGGCTGGACGAGGAGGCCGCCGAGCGTGGCCTGGAGCTGGTGCTGGTGACGACCACGGCCCGCCGCTCGGAGGCGGAGGCCCTGGAGACGGTCCGGGACTCGCGCTGCGAGGCCGTGGTGCTTCTCGGCCCGTGCCTGCCCGCGGAGCGGCTCGCCGAGCTGGACGCGGCCTGCCCCGTCGTGGCCCTCGGTCGGGACCTGGGCGCCGCCGGGGACAGCGTCCTGGTCGACGACCGGGCATTGATGGAGCTCGCGGTCGCCCACCTGGCCGAGCGGGGGCACCGCCGGCTGGCGCACGTCGACGGCGGCCGGGGGCAGATCTCCGCGGCGCGGAGGCGGGCGTTCCGGGCCGCCGTTCGCGCCCGTCCCTCCCTCGGGGGCGAGGTGCTCGCCGGTGGCACGACGGAGGAGGCCGGGATGGCGGCCGGGGCCGAGCTCTCCGCGCGGTCGGCGGCCGAGCGACCCACCGCGGTCGTGGCGTTCAACGACCGCGCCGCGCTGGGGATCCGCGAGGCGGCGCTGCGGGCCGGCGTCGCCGTACCCGAGGACCTGGCGCTGGTCGGCATCGACGACAGCCCGCTGGCGCGGCTGGCCACCGTCTCCCTCACCTCGGTCGGCCAGGACCCCGCGGGTCAGGCCGCCGTCGCCCTCGGCCTGGTCGAGCAGCGGCTGGCCGGGGCGCCGTCGACGGGCGCGCGCCGGCTCGAGCCCCGCCTCCGGGTGCGCGGCACGACCTGATGGGCGGCGTCACAGCAGCAGGGGTACGGCGGCCAGCGTGGACGCCGCCAGCACCGCGACCTCGAACTGCCGGTCGCTGATCCGGCGGACGATCCGGGTGCCGAGCCAGGCGCCCAGCAGCACCCCCGGCCACAGCACGGCGGCCGTGGCGAGCACGACGGTGGTGAACAGCCCCAGCGCGAGGGAGAACGGCACCTTGGCGAGGTTGAGCAGGAGGAAGAACCACGAGGTGACGCCGAGGAAGCGCAGCTTCCCCACCCCCAGGGCGAGGAGGTAGAGCGTCATCACCGGGCCGCCGGCGTTGGCGACCATCGTGGTGAACCCGATCGCCGTGCCGGTCGCCCAGGTGGCGACCGGCCGGGCCGCCGTACCCTCGGTGCGGCTGCCGCGACGCCACAGCAGCACCTGGAGCACCGCCAGCAGGAGCAGGAGGGTGCCGATCAGCCGGCGCAGCACCTGGTCCTCGACCGTGGCGAGCAGGAGCGTGCCGAGCAGCACGCCGGGGACCACGGCGGGAAGCAGCCGGCGCAGCAGGGTCACGTCGGCGTGCTGGCGGTAGTGGCGCACGGCGTAGACGTCGCCCACCAGCAGCAGGAGGAGCACGGCGGCGGTGGACTCGCGCGCGGGGAGGACCGCGGCGAAGGCCGCCACCGAGATGCTGGCCAGGCCGCCGACGGCCGTCTTGGCCAGGCCGATGAGCACGGCCGCGACCGCCAGCACCGCGAGCTCGCCCGCCGCGGGGAGGGCGTCGAGCAGCGGGTCCACGCGGCACAGCGTGACACGCCGAACCGCGGGCACGTGCGCTGTGGGCGAACAGGGCGGGATGGGGCGTGGCTCTGTCCGTGCTTCGGGCTAGGGTCGCGAACGTGAACCCGAACCACACCTCGAGCACCGCCGACGAGCGGGCGCCGCAGTCCAACGGCGGCGGCGTCCCGACGTACGGCCTTGACGACCACATCTACCAGCGGCTGCTGCGTGAGCGCATCGTGTTCCTGGGCAGCGAGGTTCGCGACCAGAACGCGAACGCGATCGCCGCCCAGCTGCTGCTGCTGTCCGCGGAGGACCCCGAGGCGGACATCTTCCTGCACATCAACAGCCCCGGCGGCTCGGTGGACGCGGGCATGGCGATCTACGACACCATGAACTACATCCCCAACGACGTCGCCACGGTCGGCATGGGCCTGGCCGCCTCGATGGGCCAGTTCCTGCTGTGCGCCGGCACCCACGGCAAGCGCTACGCGCTGCCGCACTCGCGGATCATGATGCACCAGCCCTCCTCGGGCATGGGCGGGTCGGCCTCCGACATCAAGATCCAGGCGCAGCAGTCCCTGCACATCAAGAAGGTGCTGCTCGAGCTCATCTCCCAGCACACCGGCCAGAGCCTGGAGCAGGTGACCACCGACGCCGACCGCGACCGCTGGTTCACCGCCGCCGAGGCCCAGGAGTACGGCTTCATCGACAAGGTCATCACCAACGCCCGCGAGGCCGCGGACGAGGGACGGCCGGCCCACCAGAAGGGGAGTGACGCGTGAACTACTACATCCCGCAGTGGGAGGAGCGCACCTCCTACGGCTTCCGCCGCATCGACCCCTACGCCAAGCTGTTCGAGGACCGGATCATCTTCCTCGGCACGCCGATCTCCGACGACGTCGCCAACGCCGTCATGGCCCAGCTGCTCGTGCTGGAGCAGATGAACCCCGACACCGACGTGCAGATCTACATCAACAGCCCCGGTGGCTCGTTCACCGCGCTGACCGCGATCTACGACACGATGCGGTTCATCAAGCCCGACATCCAGACCGTCTGCCTGGGCCAGGCCGCCTCCGCGGCCGCGATCCTGCTGGCGGCGGGCACCCCGGGCAAGCGCCTGGCGCTGCCGAACAGCCGGATCCTGATCCACCAGCCCTACACCGAGGGCACGTTCGGCCAGACCTCCGACATCGAGATCCAGGCCAACGAGATCCTGCGGATGCGCGAGCTGCTGGAGAAGATGATCTCCGACTCCTCCGGCAAGGACATCGAGCAGGTCAGTCAGGACATCGAGCGCGACAAGATCCTCACCGCCGAGCAGGCCGTGGAGTACGGCCTGGTCGACGCCGTGCTGGAATCGCGCGAGGCCGCGCTCAAGCTCGGCTGAGGCGTCAGGTGAACCGACCGCCGACCCCGTGTCCGGCCCCCGCCCGGGGCCGGGACGGGGTACGGTCGGCCATCTGGGTCTCCCACTTCACGACCTGCCAGCCCCACCACCCGGAAGGAACGACCCGTGGCACGAATCGGTGACGGAGGTGACCTGCTCAAGTGCTCGTTCTGCGGGAAGAGCCAGAAGCAGGTCAAGAAGCTCATCGCGGGACCGGGTGTCTACATCTGCGATGAGTGCATCGACCTGTGCAACGAGATCATCGAGGAGGAGCTGGCCGAGGGCTCGGAGGTCGAGTTCGCCGAGCTGCCGAAGCCCAAGGAGATCTTCGAGTTCCTCAACTCCTACGTGATCGGCCAGGAGACGGCGAAGAAGTCGCTCTCCGTCGCGGTCTACAACCACTACAAGCGGGTGCAGGCCGGGCTGCAGCCGCTCAGCGGCAAGCACTCCCGCGAGGAGCAGGTCGAGGTCGCCAAGTCCAACATCCTGGTCATCGGCCCGACCGGCTGCGGCAAGACCTACCTCGCCCAGACGCTCGCGCGGATGCTCAACGTGCCGTTCGCGATCGCCGACGCCACCGCGTTGACCGAGGCGGGCTACGTCGGCGAGGACGTCGAGAACATCCTGCTCAAGCTGATCCAGGCCGCCGACTACGACGTCAAGAAGGCCGAGACCGGCATCATCTACATCGACGAGATCGACAAGGTGGCCCGCAAGGCGGAGAACCCCTCGATCACCCGTGACGTCTCCGGCGAGGGCGTGCAGCAGGCGCTGCTGAAGATCCTCGAGGGCACCACCGCCTCGGTGCCGCCGCAGGGCGGGCGCAAGCACCCGCACCAGGAGTTCATCCAGATCGACACCACGAACATCCTGTTCATCGTCGGCGGCGCCTTCGCCGGGCTGGAGCAGATCATCGAGCAGCGGGTCGGCAAGAAGAGCCTCGGCTTCACCGCGGAGGTGCGCGGCCAGGCCGAGCGCGAGGCCGACGACCTGCTCCAGCAGGTCCGGCCCGAGGACCTGACGAAGTTCGGGCTGATCCCCGAGTTCATCGGCCGGCTCCCGCTGATCGCGGCCGTGAGCAAGCTGGACCAGGAGGCGCTGGTCGAGATCCTCACCGTGCCCCGTAACGCCCTGGTCAAGCAGTACCAGAAGCTCTTCGAGCTCGACGGCGTCGAGCTGGAGTTCGCCGAGGACGCCGTCCAGGCGATCGCGGACCAGGCGCTCGAGCGCGGCACCGGCGCCCGCGGGCTGCGCGCGATCATCGAGGAGGTCCTCCTGCACGTGATGTACGACGTGCCCTCGCGCGAGGACGTCGCCAAGGTGATCCTCACCCGCGAGGTGGTCGAGGACGGCGTGGCGCCGACGATGGTCCCGCGCGAGACCAAGAAGAAGAAGTCCGCCTGAGACTCGTCTCCGCGAGTTTCCCGATTCCGCTGACGGGGTCGGTCCCCCACGGGAGAATGAGGCCTCCCACTCCCGTCCGGGGGTGGACGGACAGGTGAAACGCACAGGAGGCCCTCACCGGTGAGCGCTGAGCACAAGCGGCCGTTGGCGGCCTTCATCCTGCTGGCGATGATCGGCGTGCTCGTGATGGGCTACCAGGTCCGAGCGCACGGCTTCGAGGGGCTGGTGCCGGGCTGGCACCGGGTCGTGGTGGCGGCCGAGCCCGTCGGCGAGCTCGCCGAGCGCGCCGTACCTCAGCCGGCCGCCGAGGAGACGCCGGCTCCGGCGCGTAGGGAGCACACGGAGCGCACGTCCGCTGCTGCGCACGCGGTGGTCGCTCGTCCGGCCGTCGTGCGGCCGCGGGTGCAGGCGGCCCGCCCCGCCGTCGCCAGGGCCGAGCGCGCGAGGACTCCCGAACGGCGAACCGCCGCCGCGGCGCCGGCGCACCGGGCGACGCCCGCGCAGGCCGCGGCCCGGGGGCAGGTCACGCCGCCCGGTCAGGCCGCGAGCGAGCGTGGGGACGTGCGCGGCAGGTCCGGCCAGGCTGCGGCGGCGGGCCGGGAGCACCGCCAGGCCCGTGGCCAGCACGGCAAGGCCCGTGGCCAGCAGCACGGCAAGGCCCGAGGGAAGGGCCACCACCGGACGGTGACGGCGCGGGGCCGCGGCCACCAGTGAGGCTCACGCCTCGGGCGCGACCTCCGCGTCCACGGCCAGCTCCGCGGCGGCGTCGTCGGCGGTGAGCACCAGGTCGCCGACGATCGAGCCGACCGCGCGCAGGTCGCCCTCGGCGAGGCGCACGGCCTCGACCTGGGCCGCCGGGCCGGTGATCTCCACCCGGGAGAGCGGGGTGCGCATCTTGACCTTCGCCTGGGACTTCGCGCCCCGGATGCCGGTCAGCGCGGCGGCCACCGCGTCCAGGACGGCGGCGTCCGCGGTGGCGGACGCGCCCAGCTCGCCGGTCGTGGGCCACGAGGCCCGGTGCACCGAGCCGTCCTGCCACCACGACCAGACCTCCTCGGTCACATAGGGCAGGAACGGCGCGAGCAGTCGCAGCTGGACGCTCAGCGCGATCGCCAGCGCGGCGCGGGCCGAGGCGGTGCGCTCGCCGCCCTCGGCGTCGTAGGCCCGCTCCTTGACCAGCTCGAGGTAGTCGTCGCAGAACTCCCAGAAGAACTTCTCGGTGACCTCCAGCGCGCTGGTGTAGTCGTAGCGGTCGAAGGCCGCCGTGGCCTGCTCGACCACCTGGCCCAGCCGCGCCAGCATCGCGCGGTCGACCGGCTCGGTGACCGCGGCGGGGTCCAGCGCGGTCGCGCCGACGTTGCCCAGCACGAAGCGGGAGGCGTTGAGCACCTTCATCGCCAGCCGGCGACCGACCTTCATCTGGGTCTCGTCGAAGGGGGAGTCCATGCCCGGCCGGGCCATCGCCGCGCGCCAGCGGACCGCGTCGGTGCCGAAGCGCTCGAGGATCTCGTCGGGGACGACCACGTTGCCCTTGGACTTCGACATCTTCTTCCGGTCCGGGTCCAGGATCCAGCCCGAGAGCATGGCGTGCGACCACGGCACCTCGTGGTGCTCGAAGTGCGCGCGGACGACCCGGGAGAACAGCCAGGTCCGGATGATGTCGTGCGCCTGGGTGCACAGGTCCATCGGGAAGACCCGCTCGAACAGGTCGGGGTCGGTCTCCCAGCCGCCGGCGATCTGCGGGGTGAGGGAGGAGGTGGCCCAGGTGTCCATCACGTCGGGGTCGCCGATGAAGCCGCCGGGCTTCCCGCGCTGGTCGGCGGTGTAGCCGGCCGGGGCGTCGGTGGACGGGTCGATGGGGAGGTCGGCCTCCCGCGGCAGCAGTGGGTGGTCGTAGTCCGGCTCGCCGTGCTCGTCGAGGGGGTACCAGACCGGGAACGGGATGCCGAAGTAGCGCTGGCGCGAGATCAGCCAGTCGCCGTTGAGGCCGCTCACCCAGTTCTCGTAGCGGCTGCGCATGTGGGCGGGCACCCAGGTGATCTGGTTCCCGTCCTCGACGAGCTCGCGGCGCAGGTCGACGTCGCGGCCGCCGTTGGTGATGTACCACTGCCGGGTGGCGACGATCTCCAGCGGCTTGTCGCCGTTCTCGTAGAAGTTGGTCATCCGCTTGGTCGGCGTGGGCTCACCCACCAGGTCGCCGCTCCCACGGAGCAGGTCGACCATCGCGGCGCGCGCGGAGAAGGCGGTCTTGCCGGCGAGCTCGGAGTACGCCGCCGCAGCCGGCTCGGCGGACAGCCAGGCCGGGGTCTCGCGGGTGAGCCGGCCGTCGCGGCCGATCACCGTGTGCACGGGCAGGTCCAGCTCGCGCCACCACATGACGTCGGTGAGGTCGCCGAAGGTGCAGCACATGACCAGGCCGGAGCCCTTGTCCGGCTCGGCCGCCGCGTGCGCGAGCACCGGGATCTCCACACCGAAGACCGGCGAGGTGACCGTGGTGCCGAACAGGCCGGCGTACCGCTCGTCGTCAGGGTGAGCGATCAGCGCGACCACGCTGGGGATCAGCTCGGGGCGGGTCGTCTCGATGTCGACGGTCTCGCCGTCGGGCCGGTGGAAGTGCACCCGGTGGTAGTGGCCGTCGTACTCCTGCGCCTTCAGCTCGGCCTGCGCGACCGCGGTCTGGAAGGTGACGTCCCACAGGGTCGGCGCCTCGGAGAGGTAGGCCTCGCCCCGGGCGAAGTTGCGCAGGAACGCCCGCTGGCTGGCCTCCTGGGCCTTCTTGCCGATCGTCGTGTAGTGCTGGCTCCAGTCCACCGACAGGCCCAGGGTGCGCCACAGCGACTCGAAGACCTGCTCGTCCTTCTCCACCAGCTGCTCGCACAGCTCGATGAAGTTGGGCCGGCTGACCGGGATCTGCCGCTTCGGGTCCGGCTTCTCCGGGGGAGTGAAGTCCGGGTCGTAGGGCAGCGACGGGTCGCACCGCACGCCGAAGTAGTTCTGCACCCGGCGCTCGGTCGGCAGGCCGTTGTCGTCCCAGCCCATCGGGTAGAAGACGCTCTTGCCGCGCATCCGCTGGTAGCGCGCGATCAGGTCGGTGTGGGTGTAGGAGAAGACGTGCCCCACGTGCAGGGAGCCGCTCACCGTCGGCGGCGGGGTGTCGATGGAGAAGACGCTCTCCCGCGGCTGGGTGCGATCGAAGGCGTAGGTGTCGTCCGCGGCCCAGCGGGCCGACCACTTCTCCTCCAGCCCCTCCAGCGCCGGGCGCTCGGGTACGACGACGCCGCGCGGGTCGGCGGTCGTCGGCTCGGGCTGCGGTGAGGTGGTCGTCATGGTGGTCGAGTCTAGGAGCGGGGCGCCGGGCGGCGAAAACCAGTTCCACCCCCGCGCCCCCTAGACTCGCGGTGCCATGACCGAGACACCCCACGCGCGCCTGGCCGAGACCTTCGCCGAGGCCGAGGACGCCCTGCTCTCCCGCTGGCCGGAGACCCGGCTCGAGCCCTCCCTGGACCGGATCCGCGCGTTCACCGAGCTGCTCGGCGACCCGCAGCGGTCCTACCCGGTGATCCACCTGACCGGGACCAACGGCAAGACCTCCACCAGCCGGATGATCGACACCCTGCTGCGCACCCTGGAGCTGCGCACCGGGCGCTACACCAGCCCGCACGTGGAGCGGATGAGCGAGCGGATCAGCCTGGACGGCGCCCCGCTGACCGACGAGGAGTTCGTCCGGGCGTTCAACGACATCGCCCCCTACCTGGAGCTGGTCGACGCGAGCCAGCCCTACCCGCTGAGCTTCTTCGAGACGATCACCGCGATGGCCTACGCCGCCTTCGCCGACGCGCCGGTCGAGGTCGCGATCGTCGAGGTCGGGCTGGGCGGCGGCTGGGACGCCACCAACGTGGCCGACGGCTCGGTGGCGGTGGTCACCCCGATCGCGGTGGATCACGCGCACCTGCTCGGCGATGACGTGGAGGGGATCGCCCGGGAGAAGGCCGGGATCATCAAGGCCGGCGCGACCGCCGTACTGGCTCAGCAGACGCCGGAGGTGGCCGCGGTGCTGATGGAGCGCTGCCAGGAGGTCGGCGCGACCCCCGTGCGCGAGGGCCTGGAGTTCGGCGTGGTCGACCGGGTCCCGGCGGTGGGCGGCCAGTCGGTGTCGCTGCAGGGGCTGCGGGGACGCTACGACGAGGTCTTCCTTCCGCTGTACGGCGCCCACCAGGCGCAGAACGCCGCCGTCGCGCTGGCCGCGGTCGAGGCGTTCGTCGGCGGGGACGAGCCGTTGGACGACGAGCTGGTGCGCACGGCATTCTCCGAGGTCACCTCGCCCGGCCGGTTGGAGGTGATCCGCCGCTCGCCGACCATCCTGCTCGACGCCGCGCACAACCCCGCGGGGGCGGAGGCCACCGTGGAGGCGCTGCGCGACTCCTTCCGCTTCGACCCGCTGATCGGGGTCGTCTCGGTGATGGAGGACAAGGACGTCGAGGGCGTGCTGGCCGCGTTCGAGCCGGTGCTCGAGCACATCGTGGTCACGCAGAACTCCACGCCGCGCGCCATGCCGGTCCGCGAGCTCGCGGAGCTGGCGGCCGACCTGTACGGCGACCACCGGGTCAGCGTCGAGCCGCGCCTGGCCGACGCGATCGACCGTGCCGCGGCGCTGGCCGAGGAGAAGCAGGGCTCCGGCGACCCGCTGGGCTCGGGCGCGGTGCTGGTCACCGGCTCCGTGGTGACGGTGGGCGAGGCGCGCACGCTGCTCAAGAGCCGCGGGACGACCCCCGCATGAGCGGCGCGGCCGCGGAGCGCTCGCCCCGCCGGGGGATGTGCGCCGCCGTCCTGGCCCTGGAGGGCATCGTCCTGGGCCTGACCACGCCGGTGATGATCGCCGTCGCGCAGGTGGACACCACCATCGCGCTGATCGTCGGGCTGGGCCTGGCCGTCGCGTGCTTCGTGGTCGCGGGGCTGCTGCGCTCCGAGGCGGGGTATCTCGCCGGGTGGGCGATCCAGGTGGCCGCGATCGGGCTGGGCTTCGTGATCCCGATGATGTTCCTGCTGGGCGGGATCTTCGCGCTGCTGTGGGGTACGGCGTACCTCCTCGGGCGCAAGATCGAGCGGGAGCGCGCCGCGGCGTACGCCGCCTACGAGGCCGAGGGCGCCGGCGACTGAGCCCGGGCCCGCTCCGCGTGCAGCGCGGGGAGGTAGCAGAGCACCCCGAGGATGCTGAAGGCGCCGGCCGTGACCATGGCGACCTGGGTGCTGACCCCGGTGGCGAGGAAGCCCAGCAGCGGCCCGGCGACGGCGAAGGCCGCGAAGGCGACCATCGAGTTCATCGACAGCACCGTCGCCCGGTTGCGGCGGGTGGCCTCGCGGTGCAGCAGGGTCGCGTGGACCGGCCCCGCGGAGCCATGCAGGCCGTAGGTGACCAGGTAGGCCACGATCAGCGCCACCGGGCCCGCGGCCAGGCCCATGGCCACGGCGCCGAGGCCGTTGAGGACCCGCGCGAGCATCGCCGTACGGGTCGCGCCCAGGCGCCTGCTGGTCAGCCCGGCCAGCGCCGAGCCGAGGGCGAAGACCGCCCAGCCGCCGGCGGACACCGGACCCATCAGCGCACCCGCGCGCTCCTCGCCGCCGACCAGCTCGGCCAGCCGGACCGGCATGAAGGACTCGAAGGTGACCATGCCGACCGACCAGAACACCTCGACCAGAACGAGCGCGAGCAGCACCCGGTTGCGGGCCAGCAGCCCGATGCCCTCCCGGACCACCTGGGGCGCCTCGCGGACCGACTGTCGGGCCCGCGCCCAGCCTGCGCCGGTGCCGACTGGCGGCTCCTTGAGCAGGACCGCGATCGCGATCAGGTGGATCACCGCCAGCACCACCCAGGTCCACATCGGCAGCTCGAGGGCGGAGTCCAGATGCAGCGGGTTCCAGGCGACGAGCGCGCCCGAGAGCAGGGCGCCGGCGGCGATGGACAGGCCGACGACGGTGCCCTGGGCGGCGAGCGTCCCGTCCGGGTCGGCGTCCGGCTCGGTGACGTGCAGCGTGTCGACGTACCACGCCTCCAGCGGGCCGGAGTCCAGCGCGCGGTAGACGCCCTGCAGGGCCGCGGCGACGGCGAAGGTCGCCAGCGAGTCGGCCAGCACCATGACGGCGGCGGCGACGACGTTGACGACCCCCGAGGCGAGGAAGACGGCCCGTCGTCCGAACGCGTCGGCGAAGCCGGAGGTGGGCAGCTCCAGGAGCAGGGTGACGAAGCCCTGGGCGGAGAAGGCGAGCAGGGCCAGCGAGATCGGCAGGCCCTGCTCGAGCGCCCAGAGGATGATCAGGCTCCCGACGATCCCGACCGGGAACCAGCGGGTCAGGGTCAGTAGCAGGAAGACCCGCCGGGCCGCGGCGGGGGAGAGGGTCTCGGTCACGACTGCTCCTGCGGCGGCTCGTCGTCGAAGGGGAACAGGTCGTAGAACAGGTGCAGCCGCGCGGCGCCGGGCGCGTCCTCGCCGAGGTCGCGGTAGCGGGCGATCACCTCGCGCAGCTCCTCACCCAGCGCCACCGCCTGCTCGGATGTGAGGGTGACGGCGTCGTCGCCGGAGCCGAGGGCGTCGCGCCACGCGGGGGGCCACTGTCGCTGGTTGCGGGCCCACTGGTCGGCTCGCTCCATGTGGAGCGAGCGGTAGAAGTCGCTCAGCCAGGCCAGGGAGGCCTCCGCGTCGGGGTCGCCGGCGAAGTCGCTGGGCTCCCACGAGTGGCCACGGGTCGCGGCCTCCCAGACCCTCCTCCGGCCGCTGCCAGTGCCCGAGTCGCGGACCAGTCCGACCTCCTCCAACTGGCGGAGGTGGTAGCTGGTCGCGCCGGTGTTCGTCTCCAGTTTCTCGGCCAGCTCCGTCGCGGTAGCCGGGCCGTCGATCCTGAGCGTCATCAGCAGCCTCGAGCGGAGGGGGTGGGCGAGGACGCGCAACGAGGTGGCATCCAGGCGGAAGGGGTCGGCGGGCTTGGCCATGCAGTGCACACTAATTGTGCATAAATCTCATGCACAAGTTCTCTGCATCACCGACAACGCCGAGTCGGCGCTTGTTCACCCCCGGTCGGCGCTACTTCACGCCGAGTCGGCGCTTGTTGACGCCAAGTCGGCGGCAGAATCGGTGTCTTTGGGATGGTTTGCCGCCGATTGTCGTAGACCAAGGAAGCAGTGTCTCCGATCACATTCGATACTATGATCGAATCATTACAGCATCCGCATCCCGCCGGAAGGTCCCTCTCATGGTCTCCCTGGTCCCCGACCCACCGTCTGGGGAGTGGCATGCCCCCGGGACGGGGGCGTCGGCGCGGTTGGAGGCGCTCTCGGCCGGGCTGGAGGCGGTGCTCGACGGGCTGGGCGACCTGTCGTTGACGGGACTCTCCGATGACCAGGTCGCGGGACTGGTGCAGCACCTCACCGCCGCCACCGGGAGGCTTACCCACGCCCTGGCCCGCACCGTCGCCGACGCTGACCGCCGCGCCCTGCACCACCAGAGCGGACACCGCTCGACCGCGGCCTGGTACGCCGATGCCACCCGGGTCACCCTCCGCGAGGCCCGCCGCCTGCTGAAGTTCGGGCTGGAGCTGGGCTACGACGCCAACGCGCCGGTCGCGACCGCGCTCGCCGCCGGTCAGATCCGGGCCGATCAGGCCGCAGTGATCCTCCGCTCCGTCAATGCCCTCCCCGACACCATCGACAACGCGACCAAGGCCCAGGCGCGGGACCGGCTGCTCACCGACGCGGCGGACTTCGACGCCGACGGACTGCGTCGCCTCGGGAAAGGGATTCTGGACGTCGTGGCGCCGGAGGTCGGGGAATCCCACGAACAGAAGGTCCTCGCCAAAGAAGCAGCGGCCGCCGCCCAGGGCGCGTCGCTGACGATGTACGACGACGGCCACGGCCGCACCCACGGCACCTTCACCATCCCCGCCCACCAAGGCGCGATGCTCCGCCAAGCCATCCACGCCATCGCTAACCCCAAACGCCACGACCACGACGACCTGAAAGACCCCACCACCGGGGACTGGCGCTCGGTGCCCGAACGCCATGGCCATGCGTTCGGGGAGCTCATCGAGCGCTACCCGACCGACCAGCTGCCCGAGACCGGCGGGGTGAACGCCCAGGTCGTGGTCACCATGAACCTCGACACCCTGCTCTCTGGCATCGGAACAGCGACCCTGGACAACGGCGACCGCATCGACGCCGGCACCGCCCGCCGCCTGGCCTGCGAAGCCGGGATCATCCCCGCCGTCCTCGGCGGCCCCTCCGAGGTCCTCGACCTCGGCCGGTCACGCCGCTTCCACTCGAAAGCCCAGCGCATCGCGCTCGGGATCCGCGACCGCGGCTGCACCGCCCGCGGCTGCACCATCCCACCCTCAGGCTGTCACGCCCACCACGACCGACAATGGGCCCGCGACCACGGCCACACCAACCTCCACGACTGCCGCCTCTACTGCCCCCACCACCACCGACGAGCACACGACCCGACCTACCAGACCGTGATCCACGCCGACAACACCGTCACCTTCCACCGACGCAGATAGGCCGAGAGCAGTCGTGGCAGCTATGCCGAGCGCCAGTCGCGGCGCAGCAGGCCGAAGACCCAGGAGTCGGAGACCTCGCCGTCGACGACGCAGTCCTCGCGCAGCGTGCCCTCGTGCACGAAGCCGAGCTTCTCCAGCACCCGACGCGAAGCATGGTTACGGGTGTCGGCCTCGGCCTGCACCCGGTTCAGGTCGAGGGTGTCGTAGGCCCAGCCGAGCAGCGCGCCGGCGGCCTCGGTCGCATAGCCCCGCCCCCAGGCCGGCCGGGTCAGGACGTAGGTGAGCCCGGCGCTGCGGACGTCCGGGTCCCATCCGTTGAGGCTGCACCAGCCAAGGAAGGCCCCGTCCGTACGGCGGTCGATGATCAGCCGCGCGCCCGACCTCTCCTCGGCCCGTCGCCGGCTCTGCTCGACGAAGCCCGCGGCGCGACCCGCGTCGGCCCACGGCGGCTCGTCCCAGTAGCGCAGTACGTCGGCATCGCTCATCAGCGCGACGAGGGCGTCGGCATCGTCCTCGTCCACCGGCCGCAGCCGCAGCCGGTCGGTCACCAGCGTCGGCGTGGGCAGGGGAGGGCGCTCGCTCATGCCCTCATCGTTCCCGGAGTTCGCGGGGTCGTCATCCGGATTCCGCTCGTGACGGCTAGGCTCCGGCACCATGGCAAGCGAGCGCACCCTGGTCCTGGTCAAGCCCGACGGCGTCCGCCGCGGCCTCACCGGGGAGGTGCTGCGCCGGATCGAGGCGAAGGGCTACCGCCCGGTGGCGCTCGAGCTGCGCGAGGCGACCCCCGAGCTGCTGGCCGAGCACTACGCCGAGCACCAGGGCAAGCCGTTCTACGACCCGCTGGTGGAGTTCATGCTCTCCGGCCCGGTCGTGGCGATGGTGCTCGAGGGCGAGCGCTGCATCGAGGGCTTCCGCTCCCTGGCCGGCGCCACCGACCCCACCACCGCCGCGCCCGGCTCCATCCGCGGCGATCTGGGCCGCGACTGGGGTGAGAAGGTGCAGCAGAACCTCGTGCACGGTTCCGACAGCCCCGAGTCGGCTGCCCGCGAGATCGGGCTCTGGTTCCCGAACCTGGGCTGACCGGGCCACTACCCGTCCACAGGCCCTGTCGCGACGGGCCCTGTCCACAGCTGCGAGTACGTCGGCCCGGCAGGCCGGCGGGCGGCGGCAGGCTGGGCGCATGGACGACGCCGAGCTGTGCCTCCCGCCCGAGGAGCTGCGAGCCCTGACCGCGCGCTGGGGCGAGCAGGCCGAGCTGCTCACCCGGACCGCTGCGCTGCTCGCCGCTGCCCCCGTCGACGGCCTCCCGGGGCCGGCGCTGCCCGCGGCCCGGGTGTTCCTGCAGGACTGGGCGGCGCTGGTGGAGGCGCTCGCGCGTGACGCCGAGCGGCGGGTCGACGGGCTCGGCCGGTTCGTCGACGACGTGAGGACGACGGACCGCGCCGTCGCGGCCCGACTGACGGCCCTCGGCGGGACCGCGGCATGACGACCACCGCCCCGCCGACACCCGGTCCGGCCCTGCCCCCGCTCCCGCCGCGGCGTCCCCGCGACCCGCCCGCGGTCGAGGCGTTCGCCGGGAACCTGCTGCGCTGCGCCGGGGACTGCGCCGAGGCCGAGGAGACGGCACGGACCAGCCGCCCCCGGGATTGGTCGGGCCGTGCCGCGAGCACCTGGACCGCCTCGCTCTCCGCGTCGGCCGAGGGCCTCGACACCGCCGCGGGCTCCTTGCGCCGGGTCGCCCGCGCGGTCGACGGCTGGGCTGCGCACGCCCGCCGGATCGAGAGCGCGTTGGACCGGTCCGACCGCGAGCACGCCCGGCTGGCCGCCCTGCCGGATTCCCCCGGACCGGCGGTGATGCGCTGGGCCGAGGAGCGCCGGGCCCTGGAGTCGGAGGCCGCCGAGCACGACCGGGCGCTCGCGGAACTGCTCTGGAGCGAGCGGCCGCCTACAGGAGCGGCCACCAGACTGTCGGCCGCGGTCGCACCGGTGGGCTTGCCCGCGGGCCCGTTGGAGGGGGCCGAGCCGCCGAGCGCGGCCGCCCGGGACGCGGTCAACCGCGCGCGGCTGGCCCGGGACCTGGCCCGGCTGGAGGCTCTGCCGGACCCGGGCCCCCGGACCCGCGAGGTCCTCGAGCACCTGCGCGCTCTCCGGGCGACGCTGGAGCGCGGGTCGACGTACACCGACCCCGTCACGGGGGCGCCGATCCCGCTGCAGCTGTGGGCCTACGACCCCTGGGCCTTCGACGGGGACGGCCGAGTAGCGGTCGCGGTGGGCGACCTGGACCGGGCCGAGAACATCGCGGTCCAGGTGCCCGGGTTGGGCACCGACGCCGGCGACATCCCGGGACTGGCTGAGCGGGCGCGCGCGGTGCACGACGCCGCCCGCTTCACCGCGCCGGGGGAGAGCACCGCGGTGATCGCCTGGATCGGGTACGACGCCCCCGACAACGGACTCCCCGGCGAGCGGGGCGCCGACGCCCTCGGCGTGGTCGCCGAGGGACACGCGGCCCGCGGCGGAATGCTGCTGGGCCGGGACCTGGACACGATCGGCGCCGCCAGGGCCGACGACCCGCACGTCACCGTGGTCGGCCACTCCTACGGCGCCACCACCGCGACCGTCGGCGCCGCGGACGGCGGCCTCCCGGGCGCGGACGAGCTGGTGCTCCTCGGCAGCCCGGGCGCGGGGTCGGGCACCGACCACGCCCGCGAGACTGGCCTGGACTCCACGAGCGTCTGGGTCGGGCGCAACAGTCGCGACCCGGTCCCCTACCTCGCCGACCACGGCTGGGCCAACGGTGGAGTCGCCGGGGGCGGGTTGGGCGACGACCCGGCGGAGGACACGTGGGGCGCCCAGCGGTTCGCGGCCGAGGAGCGGGATCGTGGCCCGACCGTGTCGCCGGGCGACCATCGTGCCTACTTCGACCACGACTCGGAGTCGCTGGCCAACCTCGGCCGGATCGTCGTGGGGGACACCGAGGACGTGGTGCGGGTGCGCCCGGTGCACGACCCGCTCCTCGGGCCGCCCGTGGACCCGGAGTGGGACCGGCCGGTGGCGCCGGCGAGTCGCACACCCACCCGGGAGCACTAGCACGGGGGCCCGGAAAACTCCGAGAGCGGGGAACCCGTCGGCGTGGCGGCACGCCCGCGCGGCTCGTCGTACCTACCCTCATGCACAGGGGTCGCGAGGGCTGCGTCCCCCGGATCTTCCCCCACCACCGACCCGCGAGGCACTGCGTCACATGGCGAACAGCATCATCGGCCGGGACATGGCTGTCGACCTCGGGACCGCCAACACGCTCGTCTACGTCCGCGGCAAGGGCGTGCTCCTGGACGAGCCGTCCGTCGTCGCGCTCAACTCCGGCACCGGCGAGGTGCTGGCCGTCGGCCACGAGGCGAAGCGGATGATCGGCCGCACGCCCGAGGCGATCACCCCGATCCGGCCGCTGAAGGACGGCGTGATCGCCGACTTCGAGGCCACCGAGCAGATGCTGCGCTTCTTCATCCAGCAGGTCCACCGGCGCCGCTACTTCGCCAAGCCGCGGGTGGTCATCTGCGTCCCCAGCGGGATCACCGCGGTCGAGCAGCGGGCGGTCAAGGAGGCCGGCTACCAGGCGGGCGCGCGGCGGGTCTACATCGTCGAGGAGCCGATGGCCGCCGCGATCGGTGCCGGGCTGCCGGTGCACGAGGCGACCGGCAACATGGTCGTCGACGTCGGCGGCGGCACCACCGAGGTCGCGGTGATCAGCCTCGGCGGCATCGTCACCAGCCTCTCCATCCGCACCGCGGGCGACGACCTGGACCAGGCGATCATCGCCTGGATGAAGAAGGAGTACTCCCTCATGCTGGGGGAGCACACCGCCGAGGAGATGAAGATGAGCCTCGGCTCGGCCTTCCCGCTCCCCGACGAGCCGGAGGCCGAGATCCGCGGCCGCGACATGGTCAGCGGCCTGCCCCGTACCGTGGTGGTCTCCAGCGCCGAGGTGCGCCAGGCGATCGAGGAGCCGCTGCACGCCATCGTCGACGCGGTCCGGCACACCCTGGACCAGACGCCGCCCGAGCTGGCCGGCGACATCATGGACCGCGGCATCGTGCTCACCGGCGGCGGTGCGCTGCTGCGCGGCCTGGACGAGCGGCTGCGTCACGAGACCGGGATGCCCGTCCACGTCGCCGAGAGCCCCCTCACCTCGGTCGCCTTCGGCGCCGGCAAGTGCGTGGAGGAGTTCGAGGCGCTCCAGCAGGTCCTCGTCACCGACCCCCGGCGGTTCTGATGGCCGAGCCACGGGGTCTGGGCTCGGGGGACCGTCGCGAGCGACGCTGGCGGGCCACCGACCGCTTCGACGAGGAACGCAGCGGCGGCGGGGGCCGCGCGCTGCTGGTGGCGCTGCTGCTCGCCTCGGTCACCCTGATCACCCTGGACCAGCAGGGCGGCTCCGCCTCGCCGATCGAGCCGGCCCGGCGGGTGGCGGGGGAGGCCCTCGGCCCGGTCGAGGCCGGCGCCGACTCCGCCGTACGCCCCTTCCTGGCGGTGCCGCAGTGGTTCCAGAGCCAGTCGGACCTGCGCGACGACGTCACCCGCCTGGAGAACGAGAACGCCGAGCTGCGCCAGCAGGTGAACACCTCCGCCCTCGACCGCAACCGGCTCGCGGAGTACGACGACCTCACGGCCGCCGCGAAGGACGCCGGCCGGGCGCTGGTGCCCGCGCGGGTCATCGCCTACGGCCCGGCGCAGGCGTTCACCCGGACCGTCACCATCGACGGCGGCGCCTCGTCAGGGATCCGCCCCGACCAGACCGTGGTCAACGCCGACGGGCTGGTCGGCCGGGTGATCCGGACGACCCGGACGACCGCGACCGTGCTGCTCATCCTCGACGCCGACTCCGTGGTCGGGGGCCGCGTGGGGGAGAGCATGGAGATCGGCTTCCTCCGCGGCCGGGACGTGCTGGGCAGCGACGCACGGCTGGACCTGGAGCTGGTCGACACCACGGTGGTCCCGGCGAAGGGCGACACGGTCGTCACCTGGGGCAGCCGGGACGGTGCGCCCTACGTCGGCGGCATCCCGATCGGCAAGGTCACCTCGGTCTTCGCCAGCCCGCGCGAGACCACGCAGCGGGCGGTCATCGAGCCGTTCGCGGACTTCACCTCCCTGGACCTGGTCGGCGTCGTCGTGCCCTCGGGCACCCGCGGCGACCGGGCGGTCGTCGAGGCGGACGGGAGCCTGAAGTGAGCCTCGTCCGCGCCCTGGTCGGCCTGCTGGTCGTCACGCTGGCCCTCGTGGTCCAGGTGACGTTCTTCCCGCACATCGCCTGGCAGGGCATCGTCCCCAACCTCTGCCTGCTCGTGGTCGCCGGCGCCGCGCTGGCGCGGGGCCCGCAGTTCGGCATGCTGCTCGGCTTCGTCGCCGGGGTGATGCTGGACCTCGCCCCGCCGGCCGACCACATCGCCGGCCGCTGGGCGCTCGCGCTGGTGCTGGTGGGCTACGTCGCCGGCCGGGTCCGGCAGGACTCGCCCGGCTTCGCCGCACGCCCAACCGCCACCGCCGTGGTGCTGGCCGTGGCCGCCTCGTCCTTCGTGGGCACCTCCGTCTTCGCCCTCAGCGGGCTGCTGCTCGGTGACCAGTCCACCCAGGTCCCCGGAGCGCTGGCCGTGATCGGCATCGGCGTGCTGTGGGACATCCTGCTCACCCCGTTCGTGCTGCCGCCGGTGATGAAGCTGTTCAGCAGCCTGGAGCCGCGCAGGGTGGGCCTGTGAGCGCCGGCTCGGAGAAGAGCCGGCTGCGGCTGATCGTGATCCAGGCGCTGGTGTTCTCCCTGTTCGCCACGCTGGTCGTCCGGCTCTACTACCTGCAGGTCGTCGGCGGGGAGTCCTACCGCGCCCAGGCCGCCAACCAGTCGATCCGGGAGATCGTCGTCCAGCCCGACCGCGGCCTGATCGTCGATGCGGAGGGCCGCCCCCTGGTGGCCAACCGGTCCGCCTGGGTGGTCTCGGTGGACACCACGATGCTGGGCCGGATGAGCGAGCGGGACCAGCGCACGCTGCTCAAGCGGGTGTCCACCGCGACCGACGTGTCCCTGGACCGGATCCGCGCCCGGCTGCTGACCTGCGGGGAGCCGGGCAGTGAGGTCGGCACCTGCTGGAACGGCTCGCCCTACCAGCCGGTGCCGGTCGCCAAGGACGTGAAGAAGGGCGTCGCCCTGCGCATCCTGGAGCAGCCGGAAGACTTCCCCGCGGTGCTCGCCGAGCAGCAGTCGGTGCGGGACTACCCGCGGCCGTTCGGCGTCAACATGGCGCACGTGCTCGGCTACCTCAGCCCGATCACCGAGGACGAGTACGACAAGGCCCGCGAGACCGGCGACCAGTCGGTCAACGGCGCCTCCTCGGTCGGCCGGGCGGGCGTGGAGAAGCAGTACGACAAGTGGCTGCGCGGCATGCCCGGCTACCGCTCGGTCGCGGTGGACTCCATGGGCAAGGTGCTCGACGACGACGCCGTTCAGGAGGCCACCCCGGGCGACACCCTGGTCACCTCCATCGACGCCAAGGTGCAGGGCGTCGTCGAGCGCCAGCTGGCCAAGGCCATGCGGGACGCCCGCAACGTCACCGACCCGGTCACCGGTCGCAAGTACGTCGCCGACGCGGGCGCCGCGGTCGTGCTCGAGGCCGACACCGGCCGGGTGATCGCGGCCGCGAGCCAGCCGACGTACGACCCTGGGCTGTGGGTGGGCGGCATCACCGAGAAGGAGCTCTCCCGGCTCTACTCCGACGAGGCCGGCACTCCGCTGCTCTCCCGCGTCACCCAGGGCCAGTTCGCCCCCGGGTCGACCTGGAAGCCGATGATGGCGGCGGGAGCCCTCACCAACGGCTACTCCACCGACTCCGTCCTGGGCTGCCCGTCGGGCGTGCAGATCGGCAACCGGACGTTCAAGAACTTCGAGTCCGGCGCCTACGGCACGATCGACTTCGCCAAGGCGCTCGAGGTCTCCTGCAACACCTTCTTCTACCAGGTCGGCTACAACTTCTGGCAGAAGTACGGCAGCGACGTCGACGACGTGAACGCCAAGGACCCGCTGGTCCAGACCGCCAAGATGTTCGGCTTCGGCAAGCGGACCGGCGTGGACGTCCCGGGCGAGGCGTCGGGCCGGATCGCGGACCGGAAGTGGAAGAAGGAGTACTACGACGCGCAGAAGGACTACTACTGCGAGATCGCCGAGAACCCCAAGCCCGACACCAGCTCCTACCTGCGCCTGTTCGCCCGCGAGTTCTGCGCCGAGGGCTACGCCTACCGCGCCGGTGACGCCGCGAACTTCGCGATCGGGCAGGGCGACACCATGGTCACGCCGATGCAGCTGGCGCGTGCCTACGCCGCGTTCGCCAACGGCGGCACCCTCTACGCCCCCCGGGTGGGCAAGGCGATCGTCGACCCCGACGGCAAGGTCAAGCGCGAGATCCGACCGAAGGCGGTCGGCAAGGTCGACGTCCCGCAGCGGATCCTGGACTACATCGACGGCGCTCTGCAGAACGTCGCGTCGGTGGGAACGATGGCCTGGAAGCTCGGCGGCTTCCCGCTGGACCAGGTCACCATCCGGGCCAAGACCGGCACCGCCGAGGTCTACGGCAAGCAGACGACCGGCTGGGTCGCGTCCTACACCAAGGACTACGTCGTGGTGATGATGGTCAGCCAGGGCGGCACCGGCTCCGGCTCCTCGGGTGCCGGCATCCGCAAGATCTACGAGGAGCTGTACGGCGTCCGCGGCAGCCAGGTGGTCCGGGACGAGGCCGCCATCGACGGGGTGACCCCGCCGCAGCGGCTGCCGCAGTTCCTGCGGGACGGCTCGATCATGCCGCCCCCGACCGGTGAGGAGGGCTGAGCCCATGGCGACGAACCGACGCTCGCTGCGCGTCCCCGGGCTGGACCTGATCCTGCTCGGAGCCGTCCTGCTCCTGCTGATGACCGGCGCCCTGCTGGTCTGGTCGGCCACCGCGCCGCGCGACGTGCTCACCGGCGGCGACCCGACGGCGTACCTCACCAAGCAGCTGGTCAACATCGCCATCGGCCTGGTGCTGATGGTGATGGTGCTGGCCACCGACCATCGCACCGTGCGGATCCTCGCGCCGCTGGCCTACGTCGCCGCGGTGATCGGGCTGGTCCTGGTGCTGGTGGCGGGGCAGACGATCAACGGATCCCGCTCGTGGCTGAGCATCGGCGGCTTCTCCCTGCAGCCCTCGGAGCTGGCCAAGCTCGCCGTGGTGATCGGGATGGCGCTCTTCGTCGCCGAGCGGGCCGAGGGCCGGTGGCGCCACCAGGTCGGCCTGGTCGACGTGCTGGGCATGCTCGCGATCGCCGGCGTGCCGGCCGTCCTCATCCTGCTGCAGCCCGACCTGGGCACCATGCTGGTGCTCGCGGCCACCGTCTTCGGCGTGCTGGCCGCCGCGGGGACGCCCCGCCGCTGGCTGGCCCTGCTCCTGGTCGGCGGGCTGACCGCGGCGGTCTCCGCGGTGGCGCTCGGGGTGCTCAAGGACTACCAGGTCGACCGGTTCCTGGCCTTCACCAACCCCGGCCTGGACCCCCGGGGCGCCGGATACAACACCGAGCAGGCCCGGATCGCGGTCGGCAACGGCGGCCTGGTCGGGCAGGGGCTCTTCGACGGCTCCCAGACCCGCTCGGGGTTCGTGCCCGAGCAGCACACGGACTTCATCTTCACCGTCGCCGGCGAGGAGCTCGGCCTGCTGGGCGCCGGCATGGTGATCCTGCTGCTGTGCGTGGTGATCTGGCGGGCGCTGGCGATCGCCGCGGCCACCGACGACATGTTCGGCCGGATCGCGGCGGCGGGCATCGCCTGCTGGTTCGGCTTCCAGGCCTTCCAGAACATCGGGATGTGCCTGGGGATCATGCCGGTGACCGGTGTCCCGCTGCCCTTCGTGTCCTACGGCGGCTCCTCGGTCTTCGCCTCGATGCTGGCGGTCGGCCTGCTGCAGAACATCCACCTGCGCTCGGCCTCCTCGATCCCGACCCGGCTGCTGGTCACTCCGGCGCGACAGCTCGCCGGGCGCTGACCGGTCACCCTTTCGGGCGACGGACAGGGATCTCCTAGACTGACCCTCCGGCGACCGAACCGACCGAGAGGCCGCTTGCATGTTGGGGATCGTGGCGCTCCATGCCATCGCCGCGATCCTTGCTCCCCTGCTCGTCCGCTCGCTGGGGGCACGGGCCTTCCTCCCGCTGGCGGTCGCTCCGCTGGTGGCCGTCGTGTGGGCGGTGCGGCAGACCGGCACGGTGCTCGACGGCGGCCGGGTCTCCCAGGTGGTGCCCTGGGTGCCGGGCTTCGACCTCTCGCTGGCGTTCTCGATGGGCGCGCTGCAGTGGCTGATGACGCTGATCGTGGCCGGTATCGGCGTGCTGGTGATGGTCTACTGCGCGTGGTACTTCGGCCGGCGCGACGACGGCCTGGTCGGGTTCGCCTCGAGCTTCGTGGCGTTCGTCGGGGCGATGCTCGGGCTGGTCCTGGCCGACGACCTGCTGCTGCTCTACGTCTTCTGGGAGCTCACCACCGTGTGCAGCTTCCTGCTCATCGGCTTCCACCCGACCTCGCGCAGCAGCCGCCAGGCGGCCAGTCAGGCGCTGATCGTCACCACCTTCGGCGGACTGGTGATGCTGGTCGGGATCCTGCTGCTGGGCCAGCAGGCCGGCACGCTGCGCATCAGCGAGGTGCTGGCCGACCCGCCCGCGTCGACGGCGACGACGGTGGCGATCCTGCTGATCCTGGTCGGGGCGCTCACCAAGTCCGCCCAGATCCCCTTCTCCTTCTGGCTGCCCGGCGCGATGGCCGCCCCGACACCGGTGAGCGCCTACCTGCACGCCGCCTCGATGGTGAAGGCCGGCGTCTACCTCGTCGCCCTGCTCGCTCCCGCGTTCGCCGGCGTGCCCGGATGGCACCTCACGCTGCTGGTGCTCGGCGCCGCGACGATGCTGGGCGGCGGCTGGCGGGCCCTGCGGCAGTACGACATCAAGCTGCTCCTCGCCTACGGCACGGTCAGCCAGCTCGGGTTCCTCACCGCGGTGCTCGCGATCGGCACCCGTACGGCGGCGCTGGCTGGCGTGGCGATGCTGCTGGCCCACGCGCTGTTCAAGGCGGCGCTCTTCCTGGTCGTCGGGATCGTGGACAAGCGGACCGGCACCCGCGACCTGCGCGAGCTCTCCGGGGTGGGCCGCAGCATGCCCGCGGTGGCGGCGATCGCCGCGCTGGCCGGCCTGTCCATGGCCGGCGTCCTGCCCCTCCTCGGCTTCGTCGCCAAGGAGACGGTGCTCATCGGCCTGCTCGAGCTGACCACGGGGGAGGTGCCGGGGATCCCCGCCTGGGCCGGCATCGCGCTGACCGTGTCGCTGCTGCTCGGCTCGGTGCTGACGGTGGCCTACACCGCCCGCTTCTGGTGGGGCGCCTTCTGGCGGCGCCCCGGCCGCCCGGACACCGAGGTGCGCCCCGCCGGCGCCGCCCTCGTGCTCAGCCCGGCGCTGCTGGCCGGACTGAGCCTGGTGCTCGGCTTCGCGGGCGGGGCCCTGACCACCGCGATCGCGCCGTACGCCGACCTGCTCACGGCCGGCGCGCAGGGGGAGTACCTCGCCCTGTGGCACGGGTTCACGCTCCCGCTGTGGCTCTCCCTGGCGACCCTGGCCGCCGGTCTCGCGGTGTTCGCCGTACGGGGACCGCTGATCCGCTTCCAGGCCCGGGTCGCCCCCAAGCGCGGCGCCGAGGCGCTGTACTGGCTGGTCATGCGCAGCGTGGACCGCGCCGCCGTTGAGGTGACCGGAACCTTCCAGCGCGGGTCGGTGTGGTTCTACCTGACCGTCACCGTCGGGGTGGTCGTGCTGCTGCCGGGCTACGCGCTGGTGCGCGGCCTCGCCGAGAGCGGCGACACGCTCAGCGTGACGCTGTGGGACCGCCCGGCCCAGGCCGCGGTGGCGCTGGTGATGGTGGCCGGGACGATCTTCACCGTCCGCTCCCGGCGCCGGCTGCGCGCGATGCTCCTGGCGGGGGTGAGCGGCTACGGCTGCGCCGTGCTGTTCCTGCTGCAGGGCGCTCCGGACATCGCGCTCACCCAGGTGCTGGTGGAGACCGTCACCCTGGTGGTGTTCGTGCTCGTGCTGCGCCGGCTGCCCGACTACTTCACCGACCGGCCGCTGCTGCCCACCCGCTACCTGCGGATGGCGCTCTCGGCCGCCTTCGGCCTGGCCGTCGGCGGCTTCCTCCTGCTCGCGGGCAACGGCCGGGTCGCCGAGCCGATCTCCGCGGCCTTCGCCCGGGGCGCCTACGAGTTCGGCTACGGCCGCAACGTGGTCAACGTGACCCTGGTCGACATCCGCGCCTGGGACACCTTCGGCGAGATCGCCGTCCTGGTCGTCGCGGCCACCGGCGTGGCCAGCCTGATCTTCCTGGACTCCCGCTCGACCGCGATCCGCCGGGTCTACGACATCCCCTACCCCGAGGGCGTGCAGAAGCAGTCGACCACGCCCGGGCGCCGGGTCTGGCTGCCGGCGCCGCGGACCATGAGCCCGGACCGCCGCTCGATCCTCTTCGAGGTCGTCACCCGGCTGATCTTCCACACCATCATGGTCTTCTCCGCCTACCTCCTGATCGCCGGCCACAACTTCCCCGGCGGAGGG
Organism: Nocardioides rotundus; assembly: GCF_019931675.1. Taxonomy (GTDB): domain Bacteria; phylum Actinomycetota; class Actinomycetes; order Propionibacteriales; family Nocardioidaceae; genus Nocardioides; species Nocardioides rotundus. The sequence goes on along the minus strand of NZ_CP082922.1, from coordinate 2,880,907 downwards.
TTCGCCGCCGGCATGGTCGCCGGGCTCGCCCTCATCGTGCGCTACCTGGCCGGCGGCCGCTACGAGCTCAACGAGGCGGCCCCGATCGACGCCGGCGCGCTGATCGGCACCGGCCTGTTCGTGGCCGCGCTCGCTGCCCTGGGCCCGGTGGCCTTCGGGGGCTCGGTGCTGGAGACCTTCGACTCCTACCTCGACCTGCCCCTCCTGGGCGAGGTGCACCTGGTGTCCTCGATCGGGTTCGACATCGGCGTCTACCTGGTCGTGGTCGGCCTGGTGCTGGACCTGCTGCGCACCTTCGGCGCCCGCCTGGACCGGCAGATCCTGCAGGAGGAGCGGGCCGCGGCGGGGGTGGACGAGCGATGACGGTGAACCTGACCCTGGTCGTGCTGTGCGCCATCCTGTGCGGCTCCGGCGTCTACCTGCTGCTCGAGCGCAGCCTGAGCCGGGTCCTGGTCGGCCTGCTGCTGCTCAGCAACGGCGTGAACCTGGCGCTGCTGTCGGCCGGCGGACCGGCGGGGTCCTCGGCGTTCTACGGCTCCGCCGACCCCGCCGACATGGCCGACCCGCTGCCCCAGGCGCTGATCCTCACCGCGATCGTCATCACCCTGGGGACGGTCGCGTTCGTGCTCGCCATGGCCCACCGCAGCTGGCAGCTCAACGCCAACGACGACGTCCAGGACGACGTCGAGGACGCCGTGATCCGCCGGCTCGCCAGCGACGACGCGCAGTCCGACGGCTACGACCTCGACGGCGAGGGCGACGACGACACCCCCGAGGAGGAGGGCTCGTGACCGACTTCTCCGCCCTGGTCCCCATGCCGGTCCTGCTGCCGATCCTCGGCACGGGCGCCACCTTGATGCTGGCCCGCTACCCCCGGGCCCAGCGGATCGTCACGGTCCTGGTGCTGCTCAGCGTGGTCGTCCTGGCCGCCGTACTCCTGTGGGCGGCGGACCGGAACGGTCCCCAGGTCGTCTGGCTGGGCGGCTGGGCCGACCTCGGCATCGCCCTGGTCGCCGACCGGCTGGCCGCGCTGATGCTGCTCGTCTCCGGCGTGGTCACCCTCGCGGTGCTGCTCTACTCCCTGGGGCAGGGCATGACCGGCGACGAGTCGGAGCAGACGCCGGTGTCGATCTACCACCCGACGTTCCTGGTGCTGGTCGCGGGCGTCTCGAACGCCTTCCTCGCCGGCGACCTGTTCAACCTGTTCGTCAGCTTCGAGATGCTGCTGTTCGCCTCCTACGTGCTCCTCACGCTGGGGGGTACGGCGGCCCGGGTCCGCGCGGGCACGATCTACGTCATCGTCAGCGTGACCTCCTCGATGCTGTTCCTCATCGCCATCGCGACCACCTACGCCGCCGCCGGCACCCTCAACCTGGCCCAGCTCGCCACCCGGCTCGGCGACCTGCCGACCGCCACCGCGCTGATGATCCAGCTGCTGCTGCTCGTCACGTTCGCGATCAAGGCCGCGGTCTTCCCGCTGTCGCTGTGGCTGCCCGACAGCTACCCGACCGCCCCGGCCCCGGTGACCGCCGTCTTCGCCGGCCTGCTGACCAAGGTCGGCGTCTACGCGATCATCCGCACCCAGACCCTGCTGTTCCCCGACAGCCCGCTCTCGGGGCTGCTCATGGGGGCGGCGCTGGCGACGATGGTGGTCGGCATCCTGGGCGCGATCGCGCAGTCCGACATCAAGCGGATGCTGTCCTTCACCCTGGTCAGCCACATCGGCTACATGATCTTCGGCATCGGCCTGGGCACCGTCGCGGGGCTCGCCGGCGCGGTCCTCTACGTCGCCCACCACATCGTGATCCAGACCGTGCTGTTCCTGGTCGTGGGGCTGATCGAGCGCCAGGCGGGCAGCACCTCGCTGCTGCGCATCGGCGGCCTGGCCCGGCTGGTGCCGCTGCTCGGCGTGCTGTTCTTCGTCCCGGCGATGAACCTGGCCGGGATCCCGCCGATGTCCGGCTTCATCGGCAAGGTGGCGCTGCTGCAGGCCGGTCTCGCCGACGGCTCCGTGCTCGCGCTCCTGCTGGTCGCCGGTGGCACGCTGACCAGCCTGCTGACGCTGTACGCCGTCGCCAAGACGTGGCTGCTCGCGTTCTGGCGCTCCCCGGAGCAGGCCCACGAGATGGCCCGGCTGATCTCCTCGCCCGAGCGGGCCGACGACGAGGCCACCCGGCCGCGGGCGCACCGGGGGCACGTGCACGTCGGCACGGTCGCCTTCGCCCGCGAGGACATGCGCACCGCCCGCGACGTGGTGGACCCCGACTCCTCCGAGCGGGACCTGCACCAGCTGCTCGCTGAGGACGCGCTGCCCGGCCGCCGGATGCCGATCCTCATGGTGCTGCCCACCGCGGGGCTGGTCCTGGCCAGCCTGTCCATCACCGTGGTCGCCGGCCCGCTGGTCGCCTTCACCGACCGCACCGCGGCGGACCTGACCGCGCGGTCGCCGTACCTCGAGGCGGTCCAGGAGGCGGGTCGGCGATGAGCCCCTACACGCGCACGAACCGGCGCGGCGACGTCCGCCCGGTGCGCTACCGCGCCGTCCAGTGGCCGATGGTCCTCTGGCTGACCCTGTTCTGGTGGGTGCTGTGGGGCACCTACTCCCCGCTGTCGCTGGTCGGGGGAGTGCTGGTGGCCGTCACGGTCTGCCTGGTGTTCCCGCTGCCGCCGCTGCGGCTCAACGTGCGGGCCCGCCCCGTCGGGATCGTGGTGCTGGTCGCCCGCTTCCTGTGGGACGTGGTGGTCGCGAGCATCGAGGTCGCCCGGGTGGCGCTGCTCCCGCCGAGGGACCTGCGCAGCGCGATCGTCGCCGTACCCCTGCGCGCGGACTCCGACTTCGTGATGAGCGTGGTCGCCGTGCTGGTCTCGCTGGTGCCGGGCAGTGTCGTGGTCGAGGCGCATCGCGGGTCGCACACCCTCTATCTGCACGTCCTCGACGTGCGGTCCGAGAGCGACATCGAGACGGTCCGGAAGCGGGTGCTGGCCCAGGAGGCGCGGGTGCTGCGCGCCTTCGGCGCCGGGCCCGTCCCGGACGCCGAGGAGGGGAGGGCGCCGTGAGCTGGTACGCCGCCGCCGACACCTGGCTGCTGGGCGCCGCGGCCGTGGTCCTCACCGTGGCCGCGGTGCTGGTGGTCGCACGGATGACCATGGGCCCGACTATGTCGGACCGCGCGATCTCCTTCGACGTGCTCGTCGCGATCGTCATCAGCGGGGTCGCCATCGACGCGGCCCTGCGCCGGAACGCGGAGAACCTGCCCCTGCTGCTGGTCGCCGCGCTGGTGGGGTTCGTCGGCTCGGTGAGCATCGCCCGCTTCAGCCCCGGCAGCGACGACGTGGAGGTCGAGGGCGAGGACGAGGAGACGGCGGAGGAGCAGCCATGACCGAGACCCTGGACCTGCTCGGTGCGCTCGCGCTCCTGCTCGGCTCGCTGCTGAGCCTGATCGCCGCGATCGGCCTGCTCCGCTTCCCCGACCTGCTCACCCGGATGCACGCCGCCACCAAGCCGCAGGTGCTCGGCCTGATGCTGGTCGCGCTCGGGCTGAGCCTCACCCTGCGCGACCTGCGGGTGGTCGCGGTGCTGGTGCTCGTGGTGGGCGCCCAGATGGTGACCGGCCCGATCGCCGCGCACATGCTCGGCCGTGCGGGCTACCGGGCGGGCCAGGTGCGGCCCGAGCTGCTGCTCGTCGACGAGCTGAGCGACGTGCAGCCGCCCGACGCCGACCACGACCGCGGTGCCCCCTGAGTCCCAGCCGGCCGCGAGGAATCCGGCGACCGCACGCCCCCGTCGTACCCTTGAGTCTTGTCCTGAACCCGACCCCTGCGAGGTTGTCGCCGTGACCGGCCACGAGTCCGTCTTCTCCCGCCTGGAGCCGCACCTGCCCGGTGTGACCAAGCCGATCCAGTACGTCGGCGGCGAGCTGAACTCCACGGTCAAGGACTGGGACTGCGCCCCGGAAGGCCCGACCGTCCGGTGGGCGCTGATGTATCCCGACGCCTACGAGGTCGGGCTGCCCAACCAGGGCGTGCAGATCCTCTACGAGGTGCTCAACGAGCGGGACTGGATCCTCGCCGAGCGCACCTACTCGGTGTGGCCGGACATGGAACAGGTGCTCCGCGAGCAGGACATCCCGCAGTTCACCGTCGACGGCCACCGGCCGGTCGGCGCCTTCGACCTGTTCGGGATCAGCTTCTCCACCGAGCTCGGCTACACCAACCTGCTCAACGCCCTCGACCTGGCCGGGATCCCGCTGCACAGCCGGGACCGCACCGACGAGCACCCGCTGGTGATCGCCGGCGGGCACGCCGCCTTCAACCCCGAGCCGGTCGCGGACTTCCTGGACGCGGCCGTCCTCGGCGACGGCGAGGAGGTCGTGCTGGCGATCTCCGAGGTCGTGCGGGAGTGGAAGGGTCAGGGCCGGCCCGGCGGGCGGGACGAGGTGCTGCGCCGCCTCGCGGTCAGCGGCGGCGTCTACGTGCCCCGGTTCTACGACGTCTCCTACGCTGCGGACGGCCAGATCGAGGCCGTCGTCCCCAACCGTCCGGGCATCCCGTTCCGGGTGCGCAAGCACACGCTGATGGACCTGGATCAGTGGCCTTACCCGGCCAAGCCGCTGGTGCCGCTGGCCGAGACCGTGCACGAGCGCTACTCCGTGGAGATCTTCCGCGGCTGCACGCGCGGGTGCCGCTTCTGCCAGGCCGGGATGATCACCCGGCCGGTGCGCGAGCGCTCGATCGAGACCATCGGCGAGATGGTGGAGAACGGCGTGCGCCAGTCCGGCTTCGAGGAGGTCGGGCTGCTCTCGCTCTCCAGCGCCGACCACACCGAGATCGGCGAGGTCGCCAGCGGGCTGGCGGACCGCTACGAGGGCTCGAACGTCTCGCTGTCCCTGCCCTCCACCCGGGTGGACGCCTTCAACATCACCCTGGCCAACGAGTTCTCCCGCAACGGCCGGCGCTCCGGGCTGACCTTCGCCCCCGAGGGCGGCAGCGAGCGGATGCGCAAGGTGATCAACAAGATGGTCACCGAGGAGGACCTGATCCGCACGGTCGCCACGGCGTACTCCCACGGCTGGCGGCAGGTGAAGCTGTACTTCATGTGCGGTCTGCCCACCGAGACCGACGACGACGTGCTCGCGATCGCCGACCTGGCCAAGGCGGTCATCGCCAAGGGCCGCGAGGTGTCGGGCCGCAACGACATCCGCTGCACCGTCTCCATCGGCGGGTTCGTGCCCAAGCCGCACACCCCGTTCCAGTGGGCCGCCCAGCTCGACCACGAGACCACCGACGAGCGGCTGCGCAAGCTGCGCGAGGTGGTGCGCGCGGACAAGCGCTTCGGCCGCGCGATCGGCTTCCGCTACCACGACGGCAAGCCCGGGATCGTCGAGGGACTGCTCTCCCGCGGGGACCGGCGGGTCGGCCGGATCATCGAGGCCGTCTGGCGCGACGGCGGCCGCTTCGACGGCTGGAGCGAGCACTTCTCCTACGAGCGCTGGGTGGCCAGCGCGGAGAGCGCGCTCGCCGGCACCGGCGTCGACCTGGACTGGTACACCACTCGCGAGCGCGACGAGGACGAGATCCTGCCCTGGGACCACCTCGACTCCGGCCTGGACAAGGACTGGCTGTGGGCCGACTGGGAGGACGCCCTCGCTGCCGCCGACGGTGCGGACATCGAGGTCGAGGACTGCCGCTGGACTCCCTGCTACGACTGCGGCGTCTGCCCGGAGATGGACACCGAGATCCAGATCGGGCCCACCGGGCGCACGCTGCTGCCGCTCAGCGTGGTCTGACGGGTCACTCCTTCTGTGACCACGCTGCGACCGGCAATGAGAGGTAGACGCCGGCGCTGAGAGGTCCGATCGCGTCCGTGACAGCGCTCAGCACCGCGTCGCACCGCGTCTGTCTGTTCTCGGCCCTGCTGGCGAACCACTTCGACCTGATCTCGATACACACGTCGAGTCCCGACGAGTCGTAGGGGCCGAGCGCGCGGAAGCGGAGCACTACGTCGCCATCCTGCAGGTTGCCGTCGTAGGGCTCCTCCGGACACGCGACGGCGACCGACACAGCGTGCGGCAGCGTTGCGGCTAGTTCACCGATCTGACTCTCGCTCACCTGCGGACCGACGGTGACCTCGATGATCGGCATCAGGCCGGTCTGTTGAGCTCGTGCTCGACGGCGCGGCGGATCCACGACGAGACGGATCGGTCGTCGGCGTCAGCGCGACGCTTCACCTCATCGAGCACCTCGGCGGGGAAGCGGACGGGGATGGGCGCCGTCAGCTTCGCCTTCCGCCTCCGGGGCTTGCCGACCGGCATCAGGTTCGTGGGGTCTGCGTAGAACTCGTACTCCTCATCGGGAGTCATCTCAGATGTCATTGCGCTCACCTCGGTAGAGCCTTGCCAGCGCGACGCTGGCCTCGTAGCTGCCGACTTCAGCCACCATCAGCCAGTGTGCTGGTGGTCTCGCGGGGTAGAACAACGGATTGCTTGCCCAGACGTCGAGGACGTCATCGATCCCTAGGTGTGGATGCTTGAACAGGTGCGCGGCTTGACTGGCGATCTCGAAGGGGTCGTCCTCCGCGAGGTCGTCGGGATCGAGCCGCTTGCTCACCGATCGATTGTATAACAAACGACTACCCACGGCGATCGGGCGCACGCTGGTTCCGCTCAGCTTGGTGTGAGAGGTACGCCGCGCTCGGCTACCTCGAAACGCACGAAGTCGACGATGTCGTCAAAAACGACCATGGCGGGCCGACCGTGTGGGTTGGGGGTCATCTGATGGCTTCGAACCCACACGGTCCGGGTGCGGGTGCGTACGGCGGCCCGGGCTGACCTACCTCCCAGCGAGGGAGGGGGGTCAGCGCGCGGGCAGCTGGTCCTCGATGAACCGCGGCCGGGCGGCGTAGAGGCCGACGAGCAGCTGGGGGACGGCCAGCGCCAGGAGGAACGCCAGCGGCCAGGTCCAGCCGCCGGTGGCGTCGTGCAGCGCGCCGACGGTGAACGGCCCGAACGCGGCGAGCAGGTAGCCCGCGGACTGGGTGAAGCCGGACAGGGCGGCGGTGCCGGCCGGCGTCCGCGCCCGCAGCCCGATCATGGTCAGGATCAGCGGGAAGGTGCACGCGCCGACCCCGACGAGGATCGCCCACAGCACGGCCAGGGAGTACGGCGCCAGCATGAGGCCGACGTACGCGACCGGGTAGCACGCCATCACCCCGATGAGCAGCCCGCGCTGGTGCTGCCGGCGCGCCGCGGCCGCGGGCAGCCACGAGGAGAGCGGGATGCTCACCCCGGCGACCACCCCGACGAGCGCGCCGGCGGCGGTGGGGGAGTAGCCGGCGTCGCGCCAGAGCTGGGCGAACCAGCCGAAGATCGAGTACGCCTGCAGCGACTGCAGGCCGAAGAAGACCGCCATCGCCACGCCGAGCGGGGTCCGGGCGACCTGGGTGAGCGAGACCCCCCGCGGGGCGGCCGCGGTGTGCTGGTCGTGGCCGATCAGGCTCAGCCATGGAAGCGCGGCCAGGACGGCCAGGACCGCCCAGGCGCCCAGGCCGGCGCGCCAGGTGCCGAAGGCCTCCGCGATCGGCACGGTCAGCACCAGCGAGGAGGTCAGCCCGACGGCCAGCGCGGTGGTGTAGATCGCGGTGACCCGGCCGATCCGGTCCGGGAAGTGCAGCTTCACCAGCGAGGGCAGCAGCACGTTGGCCGTGGCCATCCCGGCCAGGGCCAGCATCGACAGTGCCAGGAAGGCGGTCTCGGAGCCGACCAGCGCGCGGCCGGTCAGCCCGGCGGCCACGCAGACCAGGCTGGCGAGGGTGACCCGGTGCACGCCGATCCGGCGCGCCAGCCAGGGCGCGAGGGCGCCGACGCCCGCGAAGGCGACGACCGGGAGCGAGGTGAGCAGTCCGGCCAGGGTGGCCGACATGCCCAGCCCGGCCCGGACCTCGGCGAGCACGGGACCGACGCTGACCGCGGCCGGTCGCAGGTTCATCGCGAGGAGGACGATGCCGGCCAACAGCAGCAGGGACGCCCGACGACTCACCAGTCGATCCTGCCAGTCCGGGTCCGCGCGCGGCACATGCGTGCATGCGTGAGGATGAGCACATGCGCAGGGTGGGTGACGAGGAGCGTCGGCACCGGCTGGCCGCGCGGCACGCACTGGCCCCGGGGCACCGGGCCGGCGACCCGCTGGGCGCCGCCCGCGCCGCGGTGGCCCTGCATGCGACGGAGCCCGCGACCGTCTACCTCTCCGCGCAGGCGCGGGTGGACGGCCTCCGGGTCGCCGACGTGGACGCCGCCCTGGAGGCCGACCGCTCGGTGGTGAAGCAGCTCGGGATGCGCCGTACCCTCTTCGGCTTCCCCCGGGACCTGCTCCCCGCCGTGTGGGGGAGCGCCGGGGCCCGGGTCGCCGCGCAGCAGGAGCGCCTGGTCGCCAAGGACGTCGAGCGGCACGGGGTCGCCGAGGACGGCGTCGCCTGGCTGGCCCGCGCGGAGGCGGCGGTCCTGCAGCGGCTGGCCGACGGGTCGGCGGTCTCGGCGCGTCGGCTGCGCGAGGAGCTCCCCGAGCTCGCGGGCCGCACCAGGGAGGCCGACGGCCCGGGCAACGCCTTCGCTCCGCGCGTGCTCACCGTGCTCGGCGCCCGCGGTCAGGTGATGCGGGCGGAGAACGAGGGGCACTGGCGCACCTCCCGTCCCCGCTGGGCCCTGACCTCGGCGTGGCTGGGCGAGCAGCCGCCCCACCGCACCGAGCAGGAGGGGTACGCCGAGTTGGTGCGGCGCTGGCTGGAGCGGTTCGGCCCCGGCACCGAGGCCGACCTGGTGTGGTGGCTGGGCGCCACCAAGGGGGCGGTACGCCGGGCCCTCGCCGACGTCGGGGCCGTGCAGGTGGGGCTGGGGTCGGGCGTGGGCTGGGTGCTCCCGGAGGACGAGGGGCCCGCACCGCCGGTCGAGCCGTGGGCCGCCCTGCTGCCGGTCCTGGACCCCGCGACGATGGGCTGGCGCGAGCGCGACTTCTACCTGCGGCCCGCGCACACGCCGTACCTCTTCGACACCAACGGCAACGGCGGGACCACCGCGTGGTGGGAGGGCCGCATCGTCGGTGCCTGGGTGCAGGAGGCCGGCGAGGTGCGGGTGCTGCTGCTCGAGGACGTCGGGTCCGACGGGCGGGCCGCGCTGGAGGCCGAGGCCGAGCGGCTTGCGGCGTTCCTGGGCGAGGTGGTGGTGTCCTCGATCTACAAGTCCGCGCTGATGAAGGGCGCGCCGCTGCCCTGAGCGCCGGTCGATATCGTTCGGCCGTGAGCAACCAGCCCGAGCAGCAGGCGCCTCCGGTCCAGCGGCTGCGCGTCCGATACGCCAAGCGGGGGCGGCTGCGCTTCACCTCGCACCGCGACTTCTCCCGGGCCTTCGAGCGGGCGGTGTTCCGGGCGCGGGTGCCGATGGCCTACTCCTCGGGGTTCAACCCGCACCCGCGGATCTCCTACGCCGGCGCCGCCCCGACCGGGTCGGCCAGCGAGGCGGAGTACCTCGAGATCGCGCTCGCCGAGGTGGTCGACCCCGCGCGGATCCACGCGGCACTCGCCGAGGCGCTGCCCGACGGGCTGGACGTGCTCGAGGTCGTCGAGTCACCCGGCGGCGCGCTCGCCGACCTGCTCCAGGCCAGCCGCTGGCGGATCGAGCTGGACCGGCCGGCCGAGGAGGTCGCTGAGGCGGTGCGCCGGTTCCTCGCCGAGGACGCCGTGCCGGTGGAGCGGATGACCAAGAAGGGGCTGCGGGAGTTCGACTGCCGGGCCGCGGTCGTGGCGCTGGGCTCCGAGCCGGTCTCCGGCGACCGGCCCGGTGCGGCGCTGGACCTGGTGCTGCGGGTCACCACCCCCGCCGTACGCCCCGACGACGTGCTCACCGGCCTGCGCCAGGTCGCGGACCTCGCGCCCGAGGGGGCTCCGCTGTTCACCCGGCTGGCCCAGGGCCCGCTGACCGACGAGGGAAGCGTCGGGGACCCGCTGAGCAGATGACCGCTCCGGGGGTGGTGTGTGCCATACTGCCCATGACCGGCGGTACGACGCCGAGCGGCGCCAGCCCCGGTCCGACGACGTCCTCGCCGACCTCCTCGAGAGGCCGGCACGACCGGGGCGGGTCGTCACCAGACCGCGACGCGGTCCAGACCGGCCGGTGACAGCGGCCGGGTCGGACGAGCGACCGCGGCAGGTGCGCGAACCACGCCGGGCGACGCGGAGGCGGAGGGAGTCGCCGCCCACGACAAGCTTTGCGGCATCCCGGCCCCCACGGGTCGGAGGGTGTCGCCCACACACCCCGCCCTCGGCGGGTGGAGGAGCACAGATGCTCGAAGAGAAGGACGAGGCGAACGCTTCCGGGAGCGACGCCACCGAGGCCGCGATGAACGACGTCGAGGCCGTCGAGTCGGCCCCGACCCGCGCGCCGCGCAAGCGCACCTCCAAGAAGGCCGCCGAGCCCGCCCCCGAGCCGGGTGAGCCCGCCGCGGAGCAGGAGCAGCCGCCGGCCACGAAGGCCCCGGCGAAGAAGCGGTCGACCGCCAAGAAGTCGGCTGCGAAGAAGGCCGACGGCGACGCGGCCGAGACCGAGACTCCCGCGACCGCGGACGCCGACACGGCCGACGCGGCCGACCCGGAGCCGAAGAAGGCCAAGAAGTCCGGCGCCAAGGGCGGCAAGAAGAAGGCCGCCTCGCCGGAGACGCCCGAGGCGTCCGAGACCGCGGCCGGTGAGACGGGCGAGTCCGGCGCGACCGCCGCCCCGCTGTTCCAGGCGCCGCAGACCACCAGCGCTCAGGCGGCCAAGGCCACGACGCCCGACGCCGAGCCGGCGGACCAGCAGCCCGCGAGCGACTCCGGCGAGTCCTCGGGCAACTCCGGCGACTCCGACTCCGCGGACTCCGAGTCCGCGGACTCCGAGTCCGGCTCGGAGGGCTCGGAGGGCGGGGGCCGTCGTCGCCGCCGTCGCGGTGGTCGTCGCCGCCGCAAGGGCAGCGGGTCCGGGGACGGCTCGGGCGAGGGCCAGGACGCGCAGGACTCCGAGCAGGCCAAGGACTCCGGGAAGGAGTCCGGCAAGCAGGGCTCCGGCCAGGGCAAGGACTCGGGCAAGCAGGGCTCCGGCAGGGGCGACCAGGGCGACCAGGGTGAGGCCGACGACGACTCCGAGTCCGGCGGCTCGCGCCGTCGACGCCGCCGCCGTCGCGCCGGCGAGAACGGCGGGGACGGCTCCGACGACCCGCAGAACACCGTGACCCGGGTCCGCAAGGGCCGCAGCCCCGAGGACGAGATCACCTCCCTGACCGGGTCGACCCGGCTGGAGGCGAAGAAGCAGCGCCGTCGCGAGGGCCGGGAGGCCGGGCGGCGCCGCGCGCCGATCGTCAGCGAGGCGGAGTTCCTCGCCCGCCGTGAGTCGGTGGACCGGGTGATGGTCATCCGCGAGCGCGAGGACCTCACGCAGATCGCCGTACTCGAGGACAAGGTGCTCGTCGAGCACTACGTCGCCCGCGAGTCCCAGACCTCGCTCATCGGCAACGTCTACCTCGGCCGGGTGCAGAACGTGCTGCCCTCGATGGAGGCGGCGTTCATCGACATCGGCAAGGGCCGCAACGCGGTCCTCTACGCCGGCGAGGTCAACTGGCAGGCGCTGGGCCACAAGGAGGGCGAGCCCCGCAAGATCGAGTCGGTGCTCTCCTCGGGCCAGACCGTCCTGGTGCAGGTCACCAAGGACCCGATCGGCCACAAGGGCGCGCGCCTGACCAGCCAGATCAGCTTGCCCGGTCGGTTCCTGGTCTACGTGCCCGATGGCAACAACTCCGGGATCTCCCGCAAGCTGCCCGACACCGAGCGCAACCGGCTCAAGGCGCTGCTGAAGGAGATCGTCCCCGACTCCGCCGGCGTGATCGTGCGTACGGCGGCCGAGGGGGCCGCCGAGGACGAGCTCACCCGCGACGTCGAGCGGCTCAAGGCGCGCTGGGAGGACATCGAGCGCAAGGCCAAGGGGTCGGCGCCCCAGCTGCTCTACGGCGAGCCCGACCTGACCCTGAAGGTCGTGCGGGACCTCTTCACCGAGGACTTCAGCAAGCTGGTCATCGAGGGCGAGAAGGCCTGGGACACCGTGCAGGGCTACGTCTCGCACGTCGCGCCCGACCTCGCGGACCGGCTGGAGCGCTACACACCGCAGGACGGGCTGTCGGTCTTCGCGACCTACCGGGTCGACGAGCAGATCGCCAAGGGCCTGGACCGCAAGGTCTGGCTGCCCTCGGGCGGGTCGCTGATCATCGACCGCACCGAGGCGATGACCGTCGTCGACGTCAACACCGGCAAGTTCACCGGCTCCGGCGGCAACCTGGAGGAGACGGTCACCAAGAACAACCTGGAGGCCGCCGAGGAGATCGTCCGCCAGCTCCGGCTGCGCGACATCGGCGGCATCATCGTCGTCGACTTCATCGACATGGTGCTGGAGTCCAACCGGGACCTGGTGCTGCGCCGGCTGGTGGAGTGCCTGGGCCGGGACCGCACCCGCCACCAGGTCGCCGAGGTGACCTCGCTGGGCCTGGTGCAGATGACCCGCAAACGGATCGGGACCGGTCTGCTGGAGGCCTTCAGCGAGACCTGCGAGCACTGCGGCGGCCGTGGTCTGATGATCAAGGACCGGCCGGTCGACCCCAAGGGCTCCGGCGACGACGACGGCGGCGGGCGCCGCGGTCGTCGTGGCCGCGGCGGCCGCGGCCGCAACGGCTCCGGCAAGGGCGGCGACAACGGCGACAACGGCTCCAAGCCGCCCTCGCCCAAGGACGTGGCGGCCATGTCGCGGCACGAGCAGGCCGAGGAGGACACCTCCGGTGCTGCGGACGCGGGCTCGGAGCAGGCCGCGGACGGTTCGGGCTCCTCGGAGAAGCCCGCCCAGAAGCCGCGCCGCGGCCGCCAGCCGGCGACCGAGGAGCCGAAGGGCGAGGAGCAGAAGGACCAGGAGCCGAAGGGCGAGCAGCAGAAGACGGAGGAGCCGAAGGGCGAGCAGCCCGAGGCGGCGGCGTCCACACCGCCCGAGCCCGTCTCCCAGGAGCCGGCCCGCGAGTCGGCCCAGGAGCCGACCCGCGAGCCCGCCCCCGAGCCGGAGCGGGCCCCCCAGCCGGCCGCCCCGGCCGTGGTCACCCGTACCCGCCGGCGCAGCGCCAGCCGCCCGGCCGGCCCGCCGAGCAGCCAGCCCGCGTCGGGGGAGCCCGCGTCGGGGGAGTCCGCCGGGGACGACGTACTCCCCGGCATCGGCACCCCGCCCGACGAGGGGGCCGTGGAGCCCGGCACGGTCGACGTCGAGCCCGGCAGCGAGCCCGCGGCCGAGGCCGAGCCGCCCACGGTGACGCACGTGCCGGTGAAGAAGCGCGGGGCGCGCAAGCGCTGAGGCGGGCCGCCCGCGTTTTGCGGCGGGCTGGGCCGATCCCGTACTCTTGACCGTCGGCGTGCTGAACGCGCCGACGTCCGTGTGCTCCGTGGCGAGGCACCGACCGGGATCCGGGCGGATGCCGGCTGTCTGTGGGCCGCGAGACCTTTAGTTTTCGAAGAAGTCCGACGAGGAGAGTGAGTCGCCGTGTACGCGATCGTGCGCAGTGGCAGCAAGCAGCAGAAGGTTGCCGTGGGCGACGTCATCGAGATCGACCGCGTGGCCGACGCCGGTGAGGGCTCCTCGGTGACCCTGCCGGTGGTGCTGGTCGTCGACGGCGACAACGTCACCTCCAGCGGTCTGGACAAGGCCGCGGTCACCGCCGAGGTCGTGGGCGAGACCAAGGGCAAGAAGATCGTCATCCAGAAGTACAAGAACAAGACCGGCTACAAGAAGCGCCAGGGTCACCGGCAGAAGTACACCCAGGTCAAGGTCACCGACATCAAGCTCTGAGCTCCCGCTCGGACCTCGACCCGCTCGACTCACGAAGGATTCGAAACCATGGCTCACAAGAAGGGCGCGGCCAGCACCAAGAACGGCCGCGACAGCAACTCCCAGCGCCTCGGCGTCAAGCGCTTCGGTGGCCAGGCCGTCAACGCCGGCGAGATCCTGGTCCGCCAGCGCGGCACCCACTTCCACCCGGGCGCCGGCGTCGGCCGCGGTGGCGACGACACCCTGTTCGCGCTGGTCGCGGGCAATGTCGAGTTCGGCCGGCGGCGTGGCCGCAAGGTCGTCAACATCGTCCCCGCTGCCGCGGAGTGACCCGGCAGCACCACTGATCATCGTGCACGGAGGGCGCCCCGCTCGGGGCGCCCTCCGTGCCATTTCCACCCCCTACCTCACCAGGAGGCACCGATGGCGATCCCGACCTTCGTGGACCGCGTGAGCCTGCACATCGCCGCGGGCCGCGGCGGCAACGGCGTCGCGTCGGTGCACCGGGAGAAGTTCAAGCCGCTCGGGGGCCCCGACGGCGGCAACGGCGGTCCCGGCGGCAGCGTGATCCTGCGGGTGGACCCCGACGTGACCACGCTGGTGGACTACCACCACAGCCCGAAGCGCCGCGCCGAGAACGGCGGCCAGGGCGCCGGCGGGCACCGCAACGGCGCGCACGGCGCCGACCTCGTGCTCCCCGTCCCCGACGGCACCCTGGTGACCACGCCCCAGGGGGAGGTGCTCGCCGACCTGGTCGGCGCCGGCACCGAGATGGTCATCGCCCAGGGCGGCCGCGGCGGGCTGGGCAACGCCGCGCTGGCCAGCAGCAAGCGCAAGGCCCCGGGCTTCGCGCTGCTCGGCGAGCCCGGCGACGAGCTCGAGGTCGTGCTGGAGCTGAAGGTGGTCGCCGACGTGGGCCTGGTCGGCTTCCCCAGCGCCGGCAAGTCCAGCCTGATCGCCTCCATGTCGCGCGCCCGGCCCAAGATCGCCGACTACCCGTTCACGACGCTGGTGCCCAACCTGGGCGTCGTCCGGGCCGGCGACACCACGTTCACCGTCGCCGACGTACCCGGCCTCATCGAGGGCGCCGCCGAGGGCCGCGGCCTGGGGCACGACTTCCTGCGGCACATCGAGCGCTGCGCGGCGATCGTGCACGTCATCGACACCGCAACCATCGAGCCCGGGCGCAACCCGGTCGACGACCTGGACGTGATCGAGGCGGAGCTGAGCAGGTACGGCGGCCTCGAGGACCGCCCGCGCCTGGTCGCCCTCAACAAGGTCGACGTCCCCGACGGCGCGGAGATCGCGGACATGGTCGCCGACGAGCTGCGCGGCCGCGACCTGCGGGTCTTCCCGGTGAGCGCCGCCTCCGGCGCCGGGCTGCGCGAGCTGACCTTCGCGATGGCCGACATCGTGCACGACGCGCGCGAGGAGAAGCCCGCCGCGGAGGCGCAGCGGATCGTGCTGCGGCCCCGCTCGGTCGACGGGGGAGAGGACTTCACCGTCACCGAGACCGCCGAGGGCTGGCGGGTGCGCGGCCAGAAGCCGGAGCGCTGGGTGCGCCAGACCGACTTCTCCAACGACGAGGCGGTCGGCTTCCTCGCCGACCGGCTCAACCGGCTCGGGGTGGAGGAGCGGCTGCTCGAGCTCGGCGCCGACCCCGGTGACACGGTGCTGATCGGGCACCCGGACAACGCGGTGGTCTTCGACTTCGACCCGGCGGTGGACGCGGGCGCGGAGATCCTGGCCCGCCGCGGCGAGGACCAGCGCTTCGCCGAGGAGCGGCCGGCCGCGCGCCGCCGCCGTGCGATCGACGAGGCGATGGCCGACCGCGCCGAGGGCGAGACCCGGGCCGACGTCGCACGCCGGATCGACGCCGAGGCGAAGGAGGCGCGGGCCGAGCAGGACAAGCGGCTGGCGCGGGAGAACCGGCCGCACCAGGGGCCGGTCTCCTACGAGATCGGCTCCGAGGAGGACCCGGACCGCGACCCCGACGACTCCCCCTCGGCATGAGGGAGCCGGTCACCGCGGCCCGCCGTGTCGTGGTCAAGGTGGGCTCGTCGTCGCTGACCACGGCCGAGGGCGGCATCGACCCCGACCGCGTGCACGAGCTGGTCGACGTACTCGCTGGCGCCCGAGCGCGCGGCGTGGAGGTCGTGCTGGTCTCCTCCGGGGCCATCGCCGCCGGGCTGGCGCCGCTGCACCTCAAGCGACGGCCGCGGGCGCTGCCCGCGCAGCAGGCCGCGGCCGCGGTGGGGCAGGGGCTGCTGGTGCACCGCTACACCGAGGAGCTCGCCCGGCACGGCGTGGTCGCCGGCCAGGTGCTGCTCACCGTGGACGACGTGACCCGGCGCTCGCACTACCGCAACGCCCACCAGACCTTCGCCAAGCTGCTCGAGCTCGGCACCCTGCCGATCGTCAACGAGAACGACACGGTCGCGACCAGCGAGATCCGCTTCGGCGACAACGACCGGCTGGCCGCGCTGGTGGCGCACCTGGTGCACGCCGACCTGCTGGTGCTGCTCTCCGACGTGGACGGGTTGTACGACGGCCCGCCGACCGCCCCCGGCACCCGCCTGGTGCCAGAGGTCTCCGACTGGTCGGTGCTGGAGACCATCTCGATCGGCTCCACCGGCGCCGCCGGGGTCGGGACCGGGGGCATGGTCACCAAGGTGGAGGCCGCGCGGATCGCGACCGGCGCAGGGATCCCGGTCGTGCTGACCTCGGCCGACCGCGCCGGCGCCGCGCTGGCCGGGGAGGAGGTCGGCACGCTCTTCCGGCCGACCGGCAAGCGGCGGCCGAGCCGGCTGCTGTGGCTCAAGCACGCCACCGAGCCGCTGGGCTCGCTCACCCTCGACGCCGGAGCGGTGCGCGCGGTGACCCAGCGCGGCGCCTCCCTGCTCGCGGCCGGGGTGACCGGGCTGTCCGGCACCTTCATCGCCGGCGACCCGGTGGATCTCCTGGACCCGGACGGCCTCCCGGTCGCCCGGGGGCTGGTGAACTTCGACGCCGAGGAGGTGCCGGCGCTCCTCGGGCGCTCCACCGGCGACCTCAAGCGCGAGCTGGGGGCGGCGTACGAGCGCGAGGTCGTCCACCGCGACGACCTGGTCCTGCTCTGAGGGGCGGCGGCACTCATTCGCCGTACGCTTCTCGACATGCAGCCAGACACCGCGTGGGTCGCCGAGATCATCCGAGCCTGTGACCCGGTGTTCCAGGCGGCGGACGTCGGGTTCGTCCACCAGGTGATGTATGACGCCCAGGAGCCGACCGTCGTCACGGCCCTGCTGTGGGAGGCGGATCCGCAGAAGTTCGCGTCGAGGTATCCCGACAGCGGGATCGAGGAGGAGTACGGCGACGGCTGGCCGGACACGCCCTGCATCGACTACTGGGTCGAGATCGACGCATCCGCCGGCCTGTGCCGGCTCAAGTTCGAGGGCTGGAACCTGCCCGAGCTCCTTCTGGAGCTCAGCGGTCGAGGCGTTCGGGACGGTGCAGCCCTCGCCGATACCGTCGCCAGGATTCTGGGAGTCCGTTCGCCGCGGGTCTGAGGACCCGGCGGCGCTCTCGCCGGGGACCGTGTGGGTTCGGGGCCATCAGATGACCTCGAACCCACACGGTCGCGGTCTCACCGGGCGGCGAAGGCCTCGGCGGTCGTGGTCACCGCGCCCTGGAGGCCGGGGAGGCTGGTGTGCTCGGCCTGGAGGTTGAGTACGGCGATCGACTGTTCGGGGGAGAAGCCGGCGCCCCACTCCCGCATGTCCTCGGTGGTGTGCGCGTCGGTGACCAGGGTGACGGGGTAGCCGCGGTAGACCCCTCCGTAGAACGTGGACCGGATGCACGCGTCGGTCTGCGCACCGCACAGCAGGTAGGAGTCGGCGCCGACCTCGGCCAGCCGCTCGGCGAGGTCGGTCTCGGCGAAGGAGTCCCCGTACCGCTTGTCCACGATCGGCTCGCCCTCGGCGGGCTGCAGCTCGGGCACGATCTCCCACCCGGGCGTGCCCTTGAGCAGCTCCCGGTCGGCGTTGTGCCGGACCCAGACGACCGGCGTGCCCGCGGCCCGGGCGCCCTCGACCAGGGAGGCGATGTTGCCGATCGTCTGCTCGGCGTCGATGCAGGTCGCCATCACGTCCACCTGGACGTCGACGACGAGGAGGGCGGGGCGGGCGGCGGTCTCGGTGGAGGTCATGGCAGGAGACTAGGACCGCATGCGGACAGGCGCCGTCCCCGGCAGTGAGCGGGTCGTAGGCTTGGTGTCGTCATGGACCAGCACTACCTCGACCACGCCGCGACCACGCCGATGCGTGCCGTCGCGATCGAGGCGATGACCGAGCACCTGGGCAGCGTCGGCAACGCCGGGAGCTCGCATGCCGCCGGGCGGCAGGCGCGGCGGGTGGTCGAAGAGTCCCGCGAGCGGATCGCCGCCGCGCTGGGCTGCCGGCCGGGCGAGGTCGTCCTCACCTCCGGCGGCACCGAGGCGGACAACCTGGCGGTCAAGGGGCTCTTCTGGTCCCGGCACGCCGAGGACCCGCGGCGGGTCCGGATCCTGTCCACCACCGTCGAGCACCACGCCGTGCTCGACCCGATGCAGTGGCTGGCCGCCCAGGCGGGGGCGAAGGTCGAGCTCCTCGACGTCGACCGGCACGGCCGCCTGGACCCGGAGACCTTCCGCGCAGCGGTCGAGCGCGACCCCGACTCCGTCGCGCTGGCCAGCGTGATGTGGGCCAACAACGAGGTCGGGACCGTCCAGCCGGTCGCCGAGGTGGCCGGGATCGCCGCCGAGCACGGCATCCCCGTGCACACCGACGCCGTGCAGGCCGTCGGCGCGGTGCCGGTCGACTTCGCGGCCAGCGGCGTGCACGCGCTCACCTTCACCGGCCACAAGCTGGGCGGGCCCTTCGGCGTCGGCGGCCTGGTCACCCGGCGGGAGGCGCAGCTGACCCCGCTGGCGCACGGCGGCGGCCAGGAGCGCGGGCTGCGCTCGGGCACCCTCGACGTGCCGGGGGTCGCCGCCCTGGCGGCCGCGGTGGCCGAGGCGGTGGAGGGTCGCGAGGAGCACGCCCGCCGTCTGGGCGCCCTGCGCGACGCGCTCGTCGACGGGATCCGCGCGCGCGTGCCGGATGCGACCCTCAACGGCGACCCCGAGCATCGGCTGCCCGGCAACGCGCACCTGACCTTCCCCGGCTGTGAGGGCGACTCGCTGCTCATGCTGCTCGACGCCGCCGGCATCGCCTGCTCCACCGGGTCGGCCTGCTCGGCCGGTGTCCCGCAGGCCTCCCACGTGCTGCTCGCCATGGGGTACGACGACGAGCCGGCCCGCTCCTCGCTGCGCTTCAGCCTCGGCCACACCTCGACGCGGGCCGACGTGGACGCCGTCGTGGCCGCCATCGGCTCGGCCGTGGAGCGGGTGCGCGGCACCCGCGTCGCCCGATGAGGCGGGTGATCGCCGCGATGAGCGGCGGCGTGGACTCCGCGGTGGCGGCGGCCCGCGCGAAGGAGCAGGGGTACGACGTCACCGGCATCCACCTCGCGCTCAGCCGCAACCCCGCGTCGTACCGCTCCGGCGCCCGCGGCTGCTGCACCATCGAGGACGCCAACGACGCCCGGCGCGCGGCCGACGTGATCGGGATCCCGTTCTACGTCTGGGACCTCTCCGAGGAGTTCCATCACGACGTCGTCGAGGACTTCATGGACACCTACGCCGCCGGTGGCACGCCCAACCCATGCCTGCGGTGCAACGAGAAGATCAAGTTCGCCGCCGTGCTCGACCGCGCGCTGCGGCTCGGCTTCGACGGCGTGGTCACCGGCCACTACGCGACGGTGCGCACGGCCGAGGACGGGACCGTCGAGCTGCACCGGGCGCAGGACGCCGCGAAGGACCAGTCCTACGTGCTCGGCGTGCTGACCCAGGACCAGTTGCGGCACTCGCTGTTCCCGCTGTGGGACACCCCCAAGCCGCTGGTGCGCGAGGAGGCGGACCGGCGCGGGCTGCGGGTCGCCGACAAGCCGGACTCCCACGACATCTGCTTCGTCGCCGACGGCGACAACGCCGGCTGGCTGCGGGAGAAGCTGCCCGACCGGGTCGGCGCGGAGGCGGTCGCGGGGCTCGCCGGCCGGATCGTCGACGACGCGACCGGCGAGGAGCTGGGCCGGCACGAGGGGACCTACGGCTTCACCGTGGGCCAGCGCAAGGGCCTGCGGATCGGCCGCCCGGCCCCCGACGGCAAGCCTCGGTTCGTCCTGGACATCGAGCCGGTCAGCGGCACGGTCCGGGTCGGCGGCCGCGAGCGGCTCAAGGTCACCGCGATCACCGGCGACCGGCCGCGCTGGTGCGGCACCGCGCCGACGACGTTGGACGCGACCGTCCAGCTGCGCGCGCACGGCGAGGAGCACCGCTGCCGGGTCACCGTGGACGGCGACCGGGTCGAGATCGACTTGGAGGACCCGGCCTACGGCATCGCCCCGGGGCAGGCCGCCGTGATCTACGACGGCAGCCGGGTCGTCGGCTCGGCGACCATCACGGCCACCGAGCGCGACGTCACCCGGCCTCGGGCGTAGCGCTCCCGTCGCGCAGCGCTCGCTGCGGGAGGTTCGGGTCCTGGCCCGTACCGCGCTCGTCGCTGCCCACCGTCGGGTCCGAGGTCGGCGACGGCTCGGTCGTCGGTTCGCTGGTCGGCGTCGGGGTCGGCGTGGGGGTCGGCTCCGGCTGCGAGGTCTCCTCGTCGGTGGGCGCGGTCGGCGTGCCGGCCGGGTCCGAGGGCTGGGCCGGGTCCGAGGGGTCCGTGGTCGTCCCGTCGGTCGGCTGCCCGGTCGGCTCGGAGTCCGGCTGGCGGTCCTCGTCCCGGGTGCGGTCGTTGCCGAAGACGCTGCCGACCGTCGTGCCACCCTTGCCGCTCTCGCCGCGGGTGACGCTGGAGACGGACTTGCCACTGATCTGCTCGAAGATGGTGATCGCGGCGAGCGCGATCACCAGCACCACGCCGGCGGCCGCGAGCACCCGCTTCCACGGCAGGTCCTGGAGCTTCTCCTTGAGGGTCACCTCGCCGACCCGGACGGACTTGCCGTCCCGGCTGGGGGTGATCTTGCGAACGGCCTCGCGGCTCTGCCGGAGGGTCTGGGCGTAGACGGCCGAGCCGACGGTGGCGATGACGCTACCGACGGCGGCGCCGATGATCGTGCCGGCGACGCCGAGCCAGGAGGCGGCGACGGCGGCCGACACGGCGGCCAGGGCGGAGCCGGTGACCTGCGGGATGCTGAGCCCGAGGCCGGCGGGCTTCTCCTCCTTGGCCTCGTCGGGGGCGTCGGGGGACGGGGGCGTGGTGGTGGCGGACATCGTTCCTGCGGGGTGGGGTACAGCGTGCGGTCGAAGGTACGACGAACGGCGGCTCTCGGGAGTTTCCGGAACGGTGCGTGAGCCCTGCCACGTCGAGCCCCGGGCGTCGTACCGTCCACGGTAGCGGCCGGGATCGAGCCCTCTGCAAGACTGCGCAGCATGGTGCTCTCGAGCTCGGTCGGGTCCTTCCCCGGCGACTCCGCGCGGGCCTACGGCGAGTGGGTCCGCGCGAGCCTGGACACGCTCTCCCTGCCCGCGGTCCCCGAGCTCCCGGGTCGCGGCGCGATCGCCTCGATGACCGGTCGTGCCCTGGCGATGGTGGTCGAGCTCGGCGCCGATCTGCAACCCGCCGGGTGGCGGCTGACCGACGCCGCCGGGGTCGACCAGCGCCGCGCGCGCTCGCTGCTGGCCCAGGACCTGGACACGCTGGAGGAGCTGGGCCAGGAGTACGCCGGCCCGCTCAAGGTGCAGGTCGCCGGGCCGTGGACGCTGGCCGCGACGGTGGAGCGTCCGCGCGGGGACAAGCTGCTGGCCGACCACGGGGCGCGGCGCGAGCTGGCCCAGGCGCTGGCCGAGGGCGTGGCGGCCCACGTGGCCGACGTACGCCGTCGCGTGGCCGGCGTCTCCCGCCTCGTCGTGCAGGTCGACGAGCCCGCGCTCCCGGCCGTCATGGGCGGGAGGGTGCCGACGGCCAGCGGTTTCGGCAAGCACCGCTCGGTCGACAAGCCGGAGGCCTCCGAGGCGCTGGAGTGGGTCCTGGGCGCGATCGCCGGCGCCGGCGCCGAGCCGTGGGTGCACTCCTGTGCGCCCGGCGCGCCGCTGGCCCTCCTCCGCGGCGCGGGGGCGCGGGGGCTCTCGGTCGACCTGGCCCTGGTGGACGCGGCCGGCCAGGACGTGCTCGCGGAGACGCTGGAGGCGGGCGACGCCGTGGCGCTGGGCGTGGTGCCGTCCACCGAGCCCGACGACCCGCCCGGCGACGCGGCGGTCACGCAGCGGGTCGAGCGATGGCTGGACATGGTCGGGCTGGAGCCCGGGCCGAGCCTGGTGGTCACCCCCGCCTGCGGGCTTAGCGGTGCGAGTCCCGGCTGGGCGCGGCGCGCCCTGGAGCTGTCGGCCGCGGCGGCTCGGAGCCTGTCCTGACGCTGCGCACGCCCGCCAGCGCGACCCGGTTCCACGCGCCCGCCCCGGCCAGCAGGTAGTGGCCCCGCCACCCCATGTCGACCAGGTCGGCCGCCACGCCGGCCCGGCGGGCCCGCTCGACGAAGTCCGCAGTCCGCCGGTACGAGGTGATCCGGTCCCGGCGCCCGTGGGCCGCGACCAGCCGGCGGCCGGCCAGGGGCGAGACCGGGTCGCCCGGCTCCCACCACGGCGCCAGCCCGACCACGCCGACCACCGACGGGTCGTCGGCGACGTGCACCGCGACCCGGGCGCCCATGGAGTGGCCGAGCAGCACGACGGGGACGTCGCCGTGGGTGCGCCGTACCTCCTCCAGCGCCCAGCGCGCGTCCGCGAGCACGCCCACCCCGTCGTTCCACCCCCGCTGGCGGTAGCGCAGCAGCCAGCTCGCGACGCCGTCGGTGCGCAGCGGCCGGTCCACCGCCCGCTGGAGCGCGGCCATCCGGCGCCAGGAGGCGCTGCGGCCGTCGACGACGGTCTCCGAGCGCGGGGTGCCGCCGTGCAGCAGGAGTACGGCGGCGCCGGCCGGCCGGTCCGGGTCGAGCCGGGTGAGCGTGGGGGTCACGGACAGTCCTTCGGAGCCGGGTGCACCTCCGGATTGTCCCCGGCAGGCGGCAGGATGTCCCCATGACCCCCGCACCCGAGACCCCGACCGAGGCCGAGGAGGCCGCCCCCTCGGAGGCCGACGCCGACACCCACGTCGAGGCGGCGCCCGCCCGGGCGCGGGACCGGCACCGGGTGCTGGCCGAGGAGATCGAGGACGCCCGCTGGCGCTACTACGTGCTCGACGACCCGACTCTCTCCGACGCCGACTTCGACACCCGGATGCGGGAGCTGGAGGGTCTGGAGGAGGAGTTCCCCGAGCTGCGCACGCCCGACTCGCCGACGCAGAAGGTCGGAGGCGCGGTCTCCACCGAGTTCACCGCGGTCGACCACCTGCGCCCGATGGAGAGCCTGGACAACGCGTTCACCACCGACGAGCTTCAGGGGTGGTACGACCGGATCCTGCGCGACGGCATCACCGACCCGGCGCTGCTGTGCGAGCTCAAGGTCGACGGCCTGGCGATCAACCTGCTCTATGAGAGGGGCCGCCTGGTCCGCGCCCTGACCCGCGGCGACGGGCGCACCGGCGAGGACGTGACGCCCAACGTGCGCACCATCGACGCGGTGCCGCAGCGGCTCACCGGCACCGAGGAGTTCCCGGTGCCGGACCTGGTCGAGGTGCGCGGCGAGGTGTTCCTCCCCGTCGAGGCGTTCGAGCAGCTCAACCGCACGATGTCCGAGGCCGGCAAGCCGATGTTCGCCAACCCGCGCAACGCCGCGGCCGGCTCGCTGCGGCAGAAGGACCCGCGGGTCACCGCGACCCGGGCGCTGGGCATGGTCTGCCACGGGATCGGCGCGCGGGAGGGCTTCGAGCCGCGCGCGCAGTCCGAGGCCTACGACGCCCTGCAAGCCTGGGGGCTCCCGGTCTCGGACCGGGTCAAGGTGCTGCCGACCCTGACCGAGGTCCAGGGCTATATCGAGCACGTCGGGGAGAACCGGCACTCGATCGTTCCCTACGAGATCGACGGTGTGGTGGTGAAGATCGACGACGTCGCCCTGCAGCGGCGGCTCGGGTCCACCTCCCGGGCACCGCGGTGGGCGATCGCGTTCAAGTACCCGCCCGAGGAGGTCAACGCCAAGCTCCTGGAGATCCGCGTCAACACCGGCCGCACCGGCCGGGTGACCCCGTTCGGGGTGATGGAGCCGACCCGAGTGGCGGGGTCCACGGTGGAGCGCGCGACCCTGCACAACGCGCACGAGGTCGAGCGCAAGGACGTGCGCCCCGGCGACACGGTGATCCTGCGCAAGGCCGGAGACGTGATCCCGGAGATCCTCGGCCCGGTCCTCGCGCTGCGGCCCGACGGGCTGGCCCCCTGGGAGATGCCCACCGCCTGCCCCGCCTGCGGCACCACGCTGGTGGAGGAGAGGGAGGGCGACAAGGACCTGCGCTGCCCCAACCACGAGAAGTGCCCGGCCCAGGTGCTGGACCGGGTCTTCCACGTGGCCGGCAGGGGCGCCTTCGACATCGAGGGGCTGGGCAGCGAGGCGGCGGCCGCGCTGCTCGATGCCGGGGTGATCGCCAACGAGGGCGACGTCTTCGCCCTGGACCGGGACAAGCTGATGCGCACCGAGCTGTTCACCCGGGCGGCGAAGCGGACCGAGGCCGACGAGGCCGTGGACGGGCGGGTGCTGTCGGCCAACGGGGAGCGCCTGCTGACCCACCTGGAGACCCGCAAGGAGGTGCCGCTGTGGCGGGTGCTGGTCGCGCTCTCGATCCGGCACGTCGGCCCGACCGCGGCGCGGGCGCTGGCCACCGAGCTCGGCTCGATGGACGCGGTCATGGCCGCCGATGAGGAGGCGCTCGCGGCGACCGAGGGCGTGGGCCCGACGATCGCCGCCTCGGTGCGAGGCTGGTTCGACGGCGACCAGGCCGGCTGGCACCGGGAGATCGTGGAGAAGTGGCGGGCCGCCGGGATGAGCATGGAGGACGTCCGCGACGCGTCGATCGCCCGGACCCTGGAGGGGCTCACGGTGGTCGCCACCGGGTCGCTGGAGGGCTTCAGCCGCGACTCGGTGAAGGAGGCGATCATCAGCCGCGGCGGCAAGGCCGCCTCGTCGGTGTCGAAGAAGACCGACTACGTCGTCGTCGGGGAGAACGCCGGCTCCAAGGCCGACAAGGCCGAGCAGCTCGGCGTCCCGACCCTGGACGAGGCCGCCTTCAAGCTGCTCCTCGAAGGCGGCCCCGCGGCGCTGGAGTGACGCCGGTCAGGACTCCAGCCGGCCCCCGCCGTACCGCAGGTCGCCGCTCAGCCCGTCCGCGGTCGGCGTGCGGTCGCAGGCGTCCAGGCCGCAGGTGAGCAGTTGGTCGCCGTCGCGGGTCACGGCACGGCCGTCGGAGGCCCAGCGCCAGCCGAAGCCCATGCCGTTCCGCATCGCCGGGGTGGGGAGCTCCCGGCTGCGGCCGGACTCCACGTCGTAGAGCGTGGTGACGCTCTCGGACCGCCCGTAGACGGTCACCAGCAGTCGCGTGCCGTCCGGGGAGAGCTGGGACCACGCGTCGGGGCCGGTGTCGACGGAGAGCACCTCGGCGCCGGTGGCCAGGTCCACGACCCGGGCCTTCCCCTCCGACCCGTCCACGACCCGGCCGGCGGAGATCTCCTGCAGGCCGCCGCCGATCGCGGGAACCTCGCGCCCGCCCTCGCCCGTGGGCCAGTCGACCGCCCAGGTCGAGCTCTTGTACCCGGCGTAGAGCGTGTCCCCGCTGAGGCTCAGCGGCGGGACGTCCCAGTAGGACATCGGCAGGTCCGGCAGCGGCACCCGGGCCACCACCTCGCGGGTGCGGACGTCGCGGACCACCGCGACGAAGCCCTCGCCGTCCGGCTCGGCCAGGGCGTAGACCGCCTGGTCGGGGTCGGTGGCGGGACCGACTCCCTCGGGCATCGTGCCCAGCGGGGTGGCCTGCCCGTCCGGACCCACGAGGGTGAGGGTCTCGGTGCCGGAGCCGTCGGAGCTGCCGCCGTTCTGGTTCGAGCGGACCAGTACCCCGGCGCTGGTGTAGAGCATGTCGTGCACCGCGCCCGGCACGGTGGCGCGGGCGCCGTCCACGACCACGGTCGACCCGGCGGCGTAGACGGTGCGGTAGTCCGGGCCGGTCGGCTCCGCCGCGACCTGGGAGGCAGGCTCCCGGTCCAGGAGTACGGCGGCACCGGTGCCCGCGACCGCCGCGAGCGCCAGGGCGGCGCCTCCGGCGGCGAGGCGGCGCCGGCGGCGGATCCGCCGGCCCCCGCGGAGGATGTCCGCGGCGGGAGGGGCGGGGACGTCGAGGCGGTCGGCCTCGTCGTGCAGGAGGGTGGCGAGACGGTCAGTCATGGTGGGCTCCGATCGGGAGGACGGCCTCGCCGAGCAGCGTGCGCAGCCGGGCGAGGGCGTCGGAGGTCTGGCTCTTGACGGTGCCCTCGCTCACGTCGAGGGCCTGGGCGGTGTCGGCGACGGTCAGGTCGTCGAAGTAGCGCAGCACGATGACGGCCCGTTGCCGCGGGGGCAGCTGTCGGAGGGCGTCGACGATGGCGGGTCGGTGCGTGGGATCGGTCTCGTGGGCGGTCTCCGGAAGGTGCTCGGTCGGCTGCTCCCGGCGCCAGGACCGCCGGCGGAACATGCCGTAGGCGGTGTTGACCAGGGTGCGCCGGGCATAGGCGGGTGCGGTGGTCACGTCCCGTACGCGGGGCCAGGCGGCGTAGGTCTTGGTCAGGCTGGTCTGGACCAGGTCCTCGGCCAGCCCGCGGTCGCCGAGGAGCAGGTAGGCCGTGCGGTAGAGACCCGGCCACGCGGCGTGGACGAACTCGGTGAACTCGGCGTCGGTCGGTGGTCGGGCCACGGCATCCTCCTCGGGTGTGCTGTCACCCATGAGGACGCCCGATCCCGTCTCGGGGTTGGCTCGGGCGGCCTCTAGGATCGTCAGCATGCCTGAGACCCCTGCCGCGTCGATCTCCCGCGAGGAGGTCGCCCACCTCGCGAACCTCGCGCGGATCGACCTGTCCGACGAGGAGCTGGACCACCTGGCTCCGCAGCTGTCGGTGATCCTGGAGTCGGTCGCCTCGATCAGCGAGGTCGCCGCCGGGGACATCCCGCCCACCTCGCACCCGCTGCCGCTCACCAACGTGTTCCGCGAGGACGTCGTGGTGCCGGGGCTGACCGCCGAGGAGGCGCTCTCCGGTGCTCCGGCGGCGGAGGAGCAGCGCTTCGCGGTGCCGCGGATCCTGGGGGACGAGCAGTGAGCGGGGACCTGGTGCGCCGTACCGCCGCCGAGCTCGCCGACGCCCTCGCCGCCGGGGAGACCACCTCGGTCGAGCTGACCGAGGCGAGCCTGGACCGGATCGACGCCGTCGACGGGGCGGTGCACGCCTTCTTGCACGTGGCGCGCGAGTCCGCGCTGGAGCAGGCCGCCGCCTCCGACCGGCGCCGCGCCGACGGCCGGCCCGCCTCGACCCTGGACGGCGTGCCGATCGCGGTCAAGGACGTGCTCGCCACCCGCGGGATGCCGACGACCTGCGGGTCGCGGATCCTCGAGGGGTGGGTGCCGCCGTACGACGCCACCGTCGTGCGCCGGGTGCACGAGGGCGGCCTGCCGGTGCTCGGCAAGACCAACATGGACGAGTTCGCGATGGGCTCCTCCACCGAGCACTCCGCCTACGGCCCCACGCACAACCCCTGGGACCTGGGCCGGATCCCCGGTGGCTCCGGCGGCGGGTCCGCGGCCGCGGTCGCCGCGTTCGAGGCGCCGCTGGCGCTCGGCACCGACACCGGCGGCTCGATCCGCCAGCCCGGCGCGGTGACCGGGACGGTCGGCGTGAAGCCGACCTACGGCGGGGTCTCCCGCTACGGCCTGGTCGCGCTGGCCAACTCCCTGGACCAGGTCGGCCCGGTCACCCGGACCGTCCTGGACGCCGCGCTGCTGCAGGAGCTGGTGGCCGGCCACGACCCGATGGACTCCACCTCGATCGACCGGCCGGTCGGCGACCTGGTCGCTGCCGCCAGGGCGGGCGCCTCGGGCGACCTGAGCGGCGTCCGCGTCGGGGTGATCCGCGAGCTCGGTGGCGAGGGATACCAGGCGGGCGTCGAGGCGCTGTTCCGCGAGTCCGTGGAGCTGCTGACCACGGCCGGCGCCGAGGTGGTCGAGGTGTCCTGCCCGAGCTTCGTGCACGCACTGGCCACCTACTACCTGATCCTGCCGGCCGAGGCGTCCTCCAACCTGGCCCGCTTCGACGCGATGCGCTACGGCCTGCGGGTGCTGCCCGAGGGCGTGGCCGCACCGTCGGCGGAGGAGGTGATGCGGGCGACCCGCGACGCCGGGTTCGGCGAGGAGGTCAAGCGCCGGATCATCCTGGGCACCTATGCGCTGTCCAGCGGCTACTACGACGCCTACTACGGCCAGGCGCAGAAGGTGCGCACCCTGATCTCGCGCGACTTCGCGGCCGCCTTCGAGCAGTGCGACGTGCTGGTCAGCCCGACCGCGCCGACCACCGCGTTCGAGATCGGCGCCAAGGTGGACGACCCCCTGGCGATGTACCTCAACGACCTGGCCACGATCCCGGCCAACCTGGCCGGCGTACCCGGCATCTCGGTGCCCAACGGGCTCGCCGAGGAGGACGGGCTGCCCAGCGGGTTCCAGATCCTCGCGCCGGCCCTGGCCGACGACCGGTGCTACCGGGTCGGAGCGGCCCTGGAGGCGCTGCTGGCCGACCGGTGGGGCGGCCCGCTGCTGGACCGGGCGCCGGCCCTCGACGAGGCAGGAGCACAGCGATGACCGAGACCCTGATGCCGTTCGAGGACGCGCTGGCGTCCTACGACCCCGCGCTGGGCCTGGAGGTGCACGTCGAGCTCTCCACCGCGACCAAGATGTTCTGCGGCTGCCCGGCCACCTTCGGCGGCGACCCGAACACCCAGGTCTGCCCGACCTGCCTGGGACTGCCGGGCTCGATGCCGGTGGTCAACGGCAAGGCCGTGGAGTCGGCGATCCGGATCGGCCTGGCGCTCAACTGCGACATCGCGGAGTGGTGCCGGTTCGCCCGGAAGAACTACTTCTACCCCGACATGCCGAAGAACTTCCAGACCTCGCAGTACGACGAGCCGATCGCCTTCGACGGCTACCTCGACGTCGACGTCCCGGACCCGGCGACGGGGGAGACCCGCACCGTCCGGGTGGAGATCGAGCGCGCGCACATGGAGGAGGACACCGGCAAGTCCACGCACGTGGGCTCCACCGGCCGTATCCACGGCGCGGACTACTCGCTGGTCGACTACAACCGTGCCGGGATCCCGCTGATCGAGATCGTCACCCGGCCGATCACCGGCGTGGGGGAGCTCGCCCCGGAGGTCGCGCGCGCCTATGTCGCGCAGCTGCGCGACCTGATCGTCGCGCTCGGCGTCTCCGAGGCCCGGATGGACCGCGGCAACCTGCGCGCGGACGTGAACCTCTCCCTGGCGCCGGCGGGCTCGGGTGACCTCGGCACCCGCACCGAGACCAAGAACGTCAACTCCTTCCGCTCCGTGGAGCGCGCGGTCCGCTATGAGATCGAGCGCCAGGCGGCGCTGCTCGCCGAGGGCGGGTCGGTGACCCAGGAGACCCGGCACTGGCACGAGGACACGGGCATCACGACCAGCGGCCGGGAGAAGTCCGACGCGGAGGACTACCGCTACTTCCCCGAGCCGGACCTGGTGCCGGTCGCCCCGTCGCGGGAGTGGGTCGAGGAGCTGCGCGGCACGCTCCCGGAGAACCCGGCCGCCAAGCGGGCGCGCCTGCAGGCCGAGTGGGGCCTCTCCGACCTGGAGATGCGCGACACCGTCGGCGCCGGCGCGCTCGGCCTGGTGGAGGAGACCGTGGCGCTGGGCACGGCCCCGCAGGCCGCGCGCAAGTGGTGGCTGGGGGAGCTCGCCCGGCGGGCCAACGAGGACGGGGTCGAGCTGGCAGCGCTCCCGGTGACCCCGGCCGACGTCGCCCGGATCCAGGCGCTGGTGGACGAGAGGACGGTCAACGACAAGCTCGCCCGGCAGGTCTTCGAGGGCGTGCTGGCCGGTGAGGGCACCCCTGACGAGGTCGTGGAGAAGCGCGGCCTCGCCGTGGTCTCCGACGACGGCGCGCTCTCGGCCGCCGTGGACAACGCCATCGAGGCGAACCCGGACGTCGCCCAGAAGATCCGCGACGGCAAGGTCGCCGCAGCGGGGGCGCTGATCGGCGCGGTGATGAAGGAGATGCGCGGCCAGGCCGATGCCGGCCGGGTGCGCGAGCTGATCCTGGAGAAGCTGGCCTGACGCTGGCCGGGCGGGGTCAGCCCGGCCCGTCCGGGTTGCCCTCCAGGCTCTGCTCGGCGGGCAGGTCGCGGGCGTTGTAGTCCACGATCTGCCACCCGCGGGCCGGGTGCTCGTGCAGCACCGCCCACGCGCAGTTGTCCATCCCGGCGAACATCTGGGCCAGCGAGGACGGGGCGCCGAAGAAGCCGAGCAGCCCGCTCACCAGGGCCGCCCCGTGGCCGGCGACCACCGCGACCTCGCCGGGCTCGATCGCGGCGGCGACGTCGCGCAGCGCCTCGGAGACCCGG
Source organism: Nocardioides rotundus (assembly GCF_019931675.1). Taxonomy (GTDB): domain Bacteria; phylum Actinomycetota; class Actinomycetes; order Propionibacteriales; family Nocardioidaceae; genus Nocardioides; species Nocardioides rotundus. The sequence goes on along the minus strand of NZ_CP082922.1, from coordinate 2,850,395 downwards.
GCGACGACCTCGGCCGGGTGCTCGGCGCCCGGGACGTGGTAGTCGGGGTCGGAGAAGAACCGCTCGTGCACCTGCGGATGCGCGTCGCGGAACTCCTCGAAGGTCAGCCCGCCGCGCATCCCCACGTCGTACTCCCGCAGCCGTGGGTCCACCCGTGGCTCGGTCCCCAGCAGCGTCGTCAGCTCCCGCGCGGTGTCCAGACAGCGCTCGAGGTCGGAGCTCCACACCCCTACGGGTGACAGATCCGCCAGGTGCCGCGCGGAGCGCTTCGCCTGCTCCCGGCCGACCTCGTCCAGGGGCACGTCCAGCTGGCCCTGGGCGCGGTTCTCCACGTTCCACGCGGTCCGGCCGTGTCGCCACAGCACCAGCCGCCGTCCGGCCTTCTCCTGCGCCACGCTGCCCCTCCCTCGGTACTGATCCGAAAGTGTTGGAACTCGCCGGACGGGTGACTCCACACGTACGGGTGGTGCTGCTCCCCGCCCGGCCAAGCCTAAGGTCTGGGGGCCACCGGGATCCGGGGCCCACCGCAGCGGCACACCGCGCGCTCATCGGCGTAGACAGGAGTTCCCATGCGCACCGACACGCGAAGCTGGTTCGAGCGACGGACCTACCACGGTCGCCACTACACCCCATCACACGTGGCCGCCGCCAAGCGCGGCCGCACCGTGAGCGTCGTCCTGCCCGCACGCGACGAGGAGGAGACCGTCGGGGCGATCGTCCAGGCCATCCGCGAGCGCCTGATGGAGGACGTGCGCCTGGTCGACGAGATCGTGGTCATCGACTCCCACTCCACGGATCGGACGGCGGCTCGGGCCCGCGCCGCGGGCGCCCGGGTGGAGCGGCAGGGCGACATCCTGCCCGAGCTCGGCGACGTCCCGGGCAAGGGCGAGGCGCTGTGGAAGTCGCTGGCCGTCACCCGCGGCGACGTGGTCGCGTTCTGCGATGCCGACCTGCGCGACTTCGACCCGCAGTTCGTGGTCGGGCTGCTCGCGCCGGTGCTCTGCGAGGGGGTCGACTTCGTCAAGGGCTGCTACGACCGGCCGCTCGCGTCCGGCGAGACGGTGCTCCCGGCCGGTGGGGGCCGGGTCACCGAGCTGGTCGCGCGTCCGCTGCTCAACCTCTACTGGCCCGAGCTGGCCGGCTTCGTCCAGCCGCTGGCGGGGGAGTACGCCGGCACCCGCGCGTGCCTGGAGTCGGTGCCGTTCGTCTCGGGCTACGGCGTGGAGATCGGCCTGATGATCGACCTGGTCGAGAAGTACGGCCTGGACCGGATGGCCCAGGTCGACCTGGGCGTGCGCCGGCACCGGAACTCCTCCGACGACCAGCTCTCCCGGATGGCCGCGCAGATCCAGCTGACGGTGCACTCCCGCCTGGGCAAGCACCGCCGGATGGTGTGCAGCGAGGAGCCGGCCGGCGAGCTGGTCCAGTTCACCCGGCGTGGGGACGCCTTCGACTCCGCCACCACCGAGATCGTCTTCGGCGAGCGGCCGCGGATGGTCGACGTCCGCGCCGGACGGCGGTGGCCGCAGGCCGTGGGGCTCTGATGACGCTCGACGTCCTGGTCAACGCGGGTCCCTGGCTGCCGGTCCCGCCGGAGGGCTACGGCGGCATCGAGACCGTGGTGGCCACGCTGGTGTCCGCGCTCCGCGACGCCGGGGTGCGGGTCACCCTGGCGACGGTCGGTGAGCCCGGCATCGAGGTCGACGACGTGGTGCGCACCGTGGACGCGCCGCGGTTCCGCGACATCGCCCGCCCCTACAACCAGGTCTCCGGCATCGCGCACGCCCACATGCAGGCGGTCGCCCGCACGGTGCGGGAGGGCTCCTTCGACCTGGTGCACGACCACCTGGAGGTCGTCGGGGTGGCCGTCCTCGCCGCGATGGGCTCCGCGGCGCCGCCCACCCTGCAGACGCTGCACTGGGACATGCGCAAGCACGCGGACTTCTACTCCGCCTTCGACGGCGGCGGCCGCGTCGGGTTCGCCGCGGTCTCCCGCTCCCAGCTCGAGCGGGCGCCCGAGGCGATCCAGCGGCAGACGCTGGGGGTCGTCCCCCTCGCCGTGCCGCCGCCGGAGGACGTTGGGGTCGAGCGCGGCGAGCACGCGCTGATCCTGGCGCGGATCACCCGCGACAAGGGGCAGGACATCGCCGCGCGGATCTGCCGGGAGGCCGGCATCCCGCTCGTGATCGCCGGCCCGGTCGCCGGGATCGGCGACCCCGACGAGCTGCGCGAGCGGGTGCGGAGCGAGCCGGAGCTGCGCCAGCACCCCGATGTCGCCTGGTTCCTCGACGAGGTGGAGCCGCTCATCGACGGCGACACGGTCCGCTGGGTCGGCGGCGTCGCGGGCCGGGACAAGGAGCTGCTGCTGCAGTCCGCGCGCTGCCTGCTCACCCCCAACCGGTGGGCCGAGCCAGGCGCGACCGGGGTGGTCGAGGCCCTCACCCGCGGGGTGCCGGTGGTCGGCACGCCGCTCGGCGTGCTGCCCTCCCTCGTGGCCGACGGGTCCACCGGCTTCCTCGCCGAGGACGAGGACGGGCTGGTGGCCGCCCTCGCTCGGATCGACGAGATCGACCCGGCCGAGTGCCGCCGCGCGGCCGCGCCGTGGACGCCCAAGCAGATGGCGGCGGACTATCTGGAGCTGTACGACGAGCTGTTGAGGAGGAGTCGCGGGTGAGCCTGCGGATCGCGATGATCGGGGCCGGGGGTGTGGCCCAGCGCCACGCCAAGGTGCTGTCCGGCCTGGAGGACGTCGAGGTCGTCTCGGTCACCGACCTGGTGCCCGAGGCCGCCCGGGCGCTGGCCGGGGCGGTGGGCGCCGAGGCGTTCGACCAGCCGGAGCGGGCGCTGGCCGAGCGGCCCGTGGACGCGGCGTACGTCTGCGTCCCGCCGTTCGCCCACGGTGAGGCCGAGGCGGCCGTGCTGGACCGGGGCCTGCCGATGTTCGTCGAGAAGCCGGTCGCGCTGGACCTCGAGGTGGCCGAGCAGGTCGCCCGGCGGGTCCACGACGCGGGCATCGTGACCGGCACCGGCTACCACTGGCGCTGCCTGGACACCGTCGAGCGGGCCCGCGACCTGCTGACGGAGACGCCCGCCCTGCTCGCGCACGGCCGGTGGCTGGACAAGCGTCCGCCCGTGGACTGGTGGCAGCGCCGCCACCTCTCCGGCGGCCAGGTGGTGGAGCAGCTGGCACACATCCTCGACCTGGCCCGGCACCTGCTCGGCGAGCCGGTCGAGGTGACCGCGGCCGCGGCCAACGACGGAGAGGTCGAGGAGGACCACGTCGACGACGCCACCGCGGTGCTCGCACGCTTCGACTCCGGCGCGGTCGTGACGCTGTCCGCCTCGTGCGCGCTCACCGCCAAGCGCGGCGCCGGGCTGGAGCTGGTCGCCCCCGGCCTGCACCTGGACCTGGCCGAGGAGCGACTCGTCGTCACCCGCGGCACCGACGCGGAGGAGCACACCCCCTCCTTCGACCCGCGCGAGGAGGTCGACCGCGACTTCGTGGCCGCCGTGCGCGGCGAGCGCCCGGTCGCGCGGGTGCCCTACGCCGACGCCCTGGCCAGCCACCGCTTCGCCCTGGCGATCGCCCGCTCGGTGCGCTCCGGTGGGACGGTGCGGATGGACGAGGTGGTCGCGTCGTGATCCGCCGCAACATGGTGGTCGCCGCCCCCGGCGACCTGCAGATCGTGAAGGAGGAGCTGCCGGAGGTCCCCGAGGGCGGCCTGCTGCTGGAGACGGTCGCCTCGGGGCTCTCGGCGGGCACCGAGCTGACCTTCCTCAAGGGCGACAACCCGGCGCTGCACGCGCCGATGGACCCTGAGCTCGGCCTCTTCGTGCCCGCCACCGAGGGGGAGCGCGAGCAGGTCTACCCCGTGACCCGGCTGGGCTACATGGAGGTCGGACGCGTCGTGGAGTCGCGGACCCCGGCCTTCGCCGAGGGCACCCTCGTGGCGACGCCGTACGGCCATGCCACCCACCACGTCTCCGACCCGGTCCGCGAGCACGTCGTCCCGCTGCCCGAGGACCTGGACCCGCTGCTCGGCGTCTACGTCGCCCACCTCGGCCCGATCTGCGCCAACGGACTGCTGCACGCGGCCGGCGAGGCGACCGGCGGCGGCGTGGCGAGCCTGGCCGACGGGGTCGCGGGCCGGCTGGTCGCCGTGACCGGGGCGGGTGCCATCGGCCTGCTCGTGGCGCTGCTGGCGCAGGAGCACGGCGCGCAGGAGGTCGTGGTGATCGACGCCGACGAGCGCCGCCGCGCGATCGCCGAGCGGCTCGGCTTCGCCACCCTGGACCTGGAGGAGGATCCCGGCCGGGTGCTGAAGACCCGCTGGCGCCACGGCCCGGCCGACCACGGCGCCGACGTGGTCTTCCAGTGCCGCGGCCGCTCGGCCGCCCTGCACGCGGCGCTGCGCTGCCTGCGCCCGCAGGGCAGCCTGGTCGACCTCGCCTTCTACACCGGCGGCGCCGACGACCTGCGGCTCGGCGAGGAGTTCCACCACAACGGCCTGCGGCTCGTGTCCGCCCAGATCGGCCGGGTGCCGCGCGGCCTGTCGGGCTCGTGGGACCGGCGCCGGTTCTCCGCGGAGACGGTGAGCCTGCTGCGCTCGCGCGGCGACGACGTACGCCGGCACATCATCTCCGACGTCGTCCCCTTCGACGACGGCCCCGGCCTGATGGACGACCTGGCCGCGCGGCGGCGGCACGTGCTCTCGGCGGTCTTCACCTTCTGACCCGGACCTCGACGGCATCCGGTCAGGCGGCCGTCACCTGGATGTCGCCTTCGGCGCTTGGGGTGGAGCGCATGCAGACATCTCGGAGGAACCTGCTTCGGACCGGCGCGCTGCTCGGTGCCGCCGTCCCCGCCGCCACGCTCACCCCGAGCCCCGCCGCGGCCCGCAACGCGGCCGCCACCACCCCGCTGCGCAGCAACCCGTTCACGCTCGGCGTGGCCAGCGGCGACCCCGCCGCCGACGGCTTCGTGATCTGGACCCGGCTGGCGCTCGACCCGCTCGCCGACGACGGCCTGGGCGGGATGCCGCCGAAGCGGCAGTCGGTGGGCTGGCAGGTCGCGACCGACCCCCGCTTCGCCGACGTGGTGCGCGCCGGGTCGGTGAAGGCACTGCCGGAGTCGGCGCACTCGGTGCACGTCGAGGTCACCGGGCTGGAGCCGGGGCGGGAGTACTACTACCGCTTCCGCACCGGCCGGCACCTCTCGCCCGCGGGCCGCTCGCTGACCACGCCCGCTCGCGGCACCACCCCGGCGGCGCTGGCGATGGCGTTCGTGTCCTGTTCCAACTGGCAGGGCGGCTTCTTCACCGCTTACCGCCGGCTCGCCGAGGAGCGCCCGGACCTGATCCTGCACCTGGGTGACTACCAGTACGAGGGCCCCGGCCGCGCGGGCCTCCCACGGCGGCACGCGGGCCCGGAGACGGTGACGCTGGCCAACTACCGCCAGCGGCAGGCGCAGTACAAGACCGACCCAGACCTGCAGGCCGCGCACGCCGCCGCGCCGTGGCTGGCGGTCTGGGACGACCACGAGGTGGACAACAACTACGCCGACGAGATCGCCGACCGGGCGGTCGAGCAGCCCGGCTTCGTGCAGCGCCGGGCCGCGGCGTACCAGGCCTACTACGAGAACATGCCGCTGCGGCGTACGTCGATCCCGCGCGGCCCCGACCTGCAACTGTTCCGCCGCATCCACTGGGGCGACCTGGCCACCTTCCACATGCTCGACACCCGGCAGTACCGCGACGACCAGGCCGCCGGCGACGGCTACAAGGACACCCCCGAGGCGGACCTGGAGTCCCGTTCGCTGCCCGGCATGGAGCAGGAGCGGTGGCTGCTCGACGGCTTCCGCCAGTCGACCGCGCGGTGGGACCTGCTGGGCCAGCAGGTGTTCTTCGGCCGGCGCGACTCCGACCCCGACCCCGAGGTCACCAAGGTCTCGATGGACGCCTGGGACGGCTACCGCGCCTCCCGGCGGCGGATCACCCAGGGCTGGGTCGACGCGGGGGTGCGCAACCCGGTCGTGCTCACCGGCGACGTGCACGCGCACTGGGCCTCGGACCTCTACGTCGACTACGACGACCAGACCACGCCGGTCGGCTCGGAGTTCATCACCTCCTCGATCAGCTCCGGCGGCGACGGCTACGACAGCCCGACCGGCGAGCACCCGTGGTCGGCGTACAACCCGAACATCCGGTTCTGGACGAACCTGCGGGGCTACATCTCCACCACCATCACGCCGGACTCGATGACCGCGGACTACCGGTGCCTGCCCTACGTGCTCGAGCCCGGGGCACCGGTCTTCACCCGGGCCCGGTTCGAGCTCACGGACGGGGAGCGGGGGATGCAGCAGACCCTGGACGCGCCCACCGAGCCGGCTCCCGACCCGACCCGGCAGCCGCGGCGCCGCAGCGTCACGCCGCGGGCCAAGCCGGCGCCGGACCGCCGGACGATCGTGCGCGACACGCTGCGCGAGGAGGGCGCCGGCTGAGCGTCTCGCCGGCTGTCCGAAGGTCGGGTCAGTCAGGGGGCGGCTCGACCTGCGGCGGGCTGCTGCGGGTCGCCCCCACGCTCGCGGCGACCACGCAGCCCACCGCGAGCCACTGCAGCGGGGAGAGGAACTCGCCGAGCACCAAGAGACCGGCCAGGGCCGCGGCCGCCGGCTCCATGCTCATCAGGATGCCGAACACCGACGGACGCAGGCTGCGCAACGCGATCATCTCCAGGGAGTAGGGGATCACCGAGCTGAGCACCCCGACCGCCGCACCGATCGCCAGCACCCGCGGCTCCAGCAGCTGCGTCCCGCCGACCGCCGCCGCGGCCGGCGAGAGCATGAGTGTGCCGACCACCGACGCGATCGCCAGGCCGTCCAGCCCCGGCCAGCGCCGGCCGGTCTGGGCCGACAGCAGGATGTAGGCCGCCCACGCCGCTCCGGCGAGCAGCGCGAAGAGCACGCCGGGAAGGGTCACGTCGCCCGGCTCCGCGCCGAGCGCGGCCACCCCGAGCCCCGCGAGGATCACCCAGAGCAGATCCCGCGGCCGGCGGCTGCCGCCGACAGCCACGAGCAGCGGGCCGATGAACTCGATGGTCACCGCGATGCCCAGGGGGATCCGGGCGAAGGACTGGTAGATCGACCAGTTCATCAGCCCCAGGCTCGCGCCGAAGCCGAGCACGACCAGCCAGTCCTGGCGGGTGCGCCCGCGCAGCCGGGGACGGGCGATCAGGGTGAGCAGGGCCGCGGAGGTGGCCAGGCGGAGGAAGACCATCGAGGTGGGCCCGATGTCGGCGAACAGGCCCTTGGCGATCGCGGCGCCGAACTGCACCGACGCGATGCCCATGAGCACCAGCCACACCGGGGAGACACGCGGCGCGACCATGGTCGTCAGACTAGGTGGGGCGGGTCAGTCCTCGCGCAGCCTGTCTAGCGCGCGGCGGGCGTGCCGCGCCTCGTCCTCGAAGTAGTCCAGCCCCCAGTCGGCGACCAGCGAGGGGTGGAAGAACGGCTGCCCGGGACCGTCGTTGCCGCGCAGGCCGTCCCGGACCTGCTGCAGGTCCGCCCGCGCGGCGGCGCACTCCTCGACGTACTCCTCCAGCATCCGCACCGTGCCCTCGGGGTCGGCCGCGTGGCCCATCAGCAGGCGCAGGCAGACGCTGTGCTTGAGCACGGGGAAGCCGGCGGGGGTGTCGGCCATCCAGGTGTGCAGCGCCTCGCGGCCGGCGGCGGTGATGGCGTACGACGTGACCTCGCGGCCGCCGTCCTGCTCGCTGGTGGCCGCCACCAGGCCGCGCTCGGTGAGCCGCGCCAGCTCGGAGTAGATCTGGCTCATCGCGGGGGAGACCCAGTAGAAGCGCAGGGTCGAGTCCGCGCGCTGCTTCAGCTCGTAGCCGGTCACCGGCTCCTCGCCGAGGGTGAGCAGCCCGAGCAGCGCGTAGGCGGTGGCCGGGAGATCTTGACGCATGATGAGAACACTGTACTGTTCCTAATCGGAATACGGGAGGGAGTGTCCATGGCGGACCTGGCCATCGAGGCCGAGCACCTGGTCAAGCGGTTCGGGGAGACCCTGGCGGTCGACGACGTGAGCTTCGGGGTGCCGCGGGGCACCGTGCTGGGCCTGCTGGGGCCCAACGGCGCGGGCAAGACGACCACGGTGCGGATGATGACCACGCTGACCGTGCCGACGAGCGGCACCGCGCGGGTCGCCGGGCACGACGTGCTCGCCGACCCGGGTGCGGTCCGGCGCTCGATGGGGCTGACCGGGCAGTCCGCCACGGTCGACGAGCTGCTCACCGGGCGGGAGAACCTCTGGCTGATCGGCAGCCTCTACGGCCTGGACCGGCCCACGATCCGCCGGGTGAGCGAGGAGCTGCTGGAGCGGTTCTCGCTCACCGACGCCGCCTCCCGCGTGGTGAAGACCTACTCCGGCGGCATGCGCCGGCGGCTGGACCTCGCGGTGAGCCTGGTCGCCACTCCGCCGGTGCTGTTCCTCGACGAGCCGACCACGGGGCTGGACCCGCGCAGCCGGGTGGAGCTGTGGGACGTGCTGCGCGGCCTGGTGCGCGACGGTACGACGCTGCTGCTCACCACACAGTACCTCGAGGAGGCCGACCAGCTGGCCGAGGAGATCGTGGTGATCGACCACGGCCGGATCATCGCCCAGGGCACCCCACTGCAGCTCAAGGACGCCTCGGGCAAGGCGGCCCTGGTCGTCACCGTCTCCCGGCCCGAGGACGTGCGGCGTGCCGCCGACCTGATGGCCGGCGAGGTGGCGGAGGTGCACGTGGACGAGGCGGCGCGGCGGATCACGGCCCCGGCCGAGGGGCTGGGCGACGTCACCCGGGTCGCGGCGCTCTTCGACCGCTCCGGCATCGACCTGGACGACCTGGGCCTGCAGCGGCCGAGCCTGGACGACGTGTTCCTGCACCTGACCGGGCGCCGGGCCGAGGAGTCCCCCGGGCCTGCGTCCGAGACCGAGGAGGTGCCGGCATGACCGCCGCGCACCCGGGGCTGGAGCGGCCCGAGATCCGCCGTACGTCGTTGTGGCACCAGTCCGTGACGATCTTCCGGCGCAACCTGATCCACATCCGGCGGATGCCGGAGATGCTGATGGACGTCACCATCCAGCCGGTCATGTTCGTGCTGCTGTTCGCCTACGTCTTCGGCGGCGCGATCGCCGTCTCCGGGTCGCCGACCGGCTATCGGGAGTGGCTGCTCGGCGGGATCATGGGTCAGACCATCGCGTTCGCCTCGTTCATCGTCGCGGTCGGGCTCAACGCCGACATCGACAAGGGGATCGTGGACCGGTTCCGCTCGCTGCCGATCAACCCCGCGGCGATCCTGGTCGGGCGCAGCCTGTCCAGCCTCACCCACTCCTTCATCGGGATCGTGGTGATGTCGCTGACCGGGCTGATCGTGGGCTGGCGGATCCGCGGGTCGTTCCTGGAGGCGGTCGCGGCCTACGGCCTGCTGCTGATGTGGGGCTTCGCGATGATCTGGATCGGCATCCTGGTCGGCTCGGCGATGCGGTCGGTGGAGGCGGTGAACGGGGTCATGTTCACCTCGATCTTCCCGCTGACGTTCCTCTCCAACGCGTTCGCGCCGACCGAGCGGATGGGCACGGTGCTGCGGGCCATCGCCGAGTGGAACCCGATCTCCTCCCTCGTGCTCGCGGTCCGGCAGCTGTGGGGCAACACCGGGCCGGCGCCCGCCGACGCGCACCTGCCGATGCAGCACCCCGTGGTGTTCACCGTGCTGTGGACGGTGCTCATCACCGCGGTCGTGGCGCCGCTCGCCCTCAAGGTCTTCCGCAACCGCACCATGACGTGAAGGAGTCGACGATGAAGACGCTGCTGATGGTGGGCACCCGCAAGGGGCTCTGGCTGGGCACCTCGGACGAGGCGCGGCGCGAGTGGTCCTGGTCCGGGCCGCACTTCGGCATGGAGGAGGTCTACTCCGTCCTGCTCGACCAGCGGGGAGACCGGCCGCGGCTCTTCGCGGGTACGGCGTCCAGCTGGCTCGGGCCGCAGGTGTGGCGCTCCGACGACCTCGGCGAGACCTGGGCGGAGACGCCCAACGGGGCGGTCCGCTTCCCCGAGGGCACCGACGCCACGCTCGCCTCGGTCTGGCAGCTCCAGCCCGGCTCCGCCGCCGGCGACGACCGCGTCGTCTGGGCCGGCACCGAGCCCGGCGCGATCTTCCGCTCCACCGACCACGGCGAGACCTTCGAGCTGGTCCGCGGGCTCTGGGACCACCCGCACCGCGGGGAGTGGAACGCCGGGTTCGGCGGCCAGGCATTCCACACGATCCTGCCGCACCCCACCGACGCCGATCGGGTGCTCGCCGCGATCTCGACCGGCGGCGTCTACGCCACCGAGGACGGCGGCGCCTCCTGGCACCCGTCCAACACCGGGGTGAAGGCGGAGTTCTTCCCCGGGGAGCGCAACTATCCCGAGTTCGGCCAGTGCGTGCACAAGGTGGCGCGCGACGCCGAGGACCCCGAGCGGCTCTACCTGCAGAACCACGGCGGCGTCTACCGCTCCGACGACGGCGGGGCGTCCTGGACCGACATCGCCCCCGGCCTGCCCGCCGAGTTCGGGTTCGCCATGGTCGCCCACCCGCGACGCGGCGGGACGGCATACACCTTCCCGATCGCCGACGCCGGGGCCCGCTGGCCGGTCGACGGGCGCGCGCGGGTCTACCGCACCGACGACGCCGGCGAGTCCTGGACGTCGCTGGGGGAGGGGCAGCTGCCCGACCAGTACTTCGCCGCCGTCATGCGCGACGCCATGTGCGCCGACGACCACGACGTCTCCGGGGTCTACTTCGGCGGCCGCAACGGCTCGGTCTTCGCCTCGCCCGACGAGGGCGAGAGCTGGTCCGAGGTCGCCCGCGACCTCCCCGACGTGCTGGTGGTGCGGGCGGCGGCCGTCGCGTGAGCCGCGATCTGCGGCTCAGCTCCGTCACGGTCAACTGTCCCGATGCCGGTGCGTTGGCCGGCTTCTACGCCACCATCACCGGCGGCGAGATCACCTTCACCCATCCGGCGTGGGCGACGCTGGCGACGTCGGGAGGACGGATCGACTTCCAGACCGTGCACGACTTCCAGCCGGTGTCCTGGCCGGAGCAGAGCGGCCTGGTCCACCTGGACTTCCTGGTCGATGACCTGGACGCCTCGGCGGCCAGGGTCGAGGCCGCCGGCGCCGTACGGATGGAGGCACAGCCCAACGTCGACCACTGCCTGGTCTTCGCCGACCCGGCCGGCAACCCGTTCTGTCTCACCACCCTCGACGAGCTCGGCTGACCCTCGTCGCGCTCGACACTGCCCCGCCGAGCGGGGCACTGTCGAGCGCGCGACCCCCGGTTGTCGGTGGCGCCTGGTGTGCTCGGGTGAAGCCGAGAGGAGAGGCCGATGAGCGACGCCCGGGCCAACGACGACATGGAGACACTCCTTCACGAGCCATGGCTGGCCCTGCCCGGGCTGATGCGGAGGATCCGTCGGCTGGCCGACCTCTCGCAGCGTGATCTGGCGCGTGAGCTCGGCGTGGGGAAGTCGGTGGTCGCGCGGTGGGAGATCGGGCAGACGTGTCCGAGCACCGACCAGTTGCATGCGGCCGCAGGACTCGCGGGGCTGCGGATCGCCCTGGTCGATGCCGACGGCGACGAGGTCGCCCCCATGAGCTACGCGGCTGAGCCGGACCGGGCGGGGCGCTATCAGCCCGCGCATCTGGACGTGGAGCCGTTGGACTGGTTCGTGCCTCGGCGTCCGGGGATCCACCTGGAGACCGCCTACGACGTGGAGTATCGCCGGTCCAAGGGAGCCGGGGACCCGCAGGCGCGATACCGGCGTCGACGCGGCCGGGACCTGATGCGCCGATTCCGTCCGGTCCCCGACGATCACCCGACGCTGGCCGAGATGGTCGATGAGTTGCGCGAACGGGATCGCCGTCGCGCGGTGGCCAATGTCGAGTGGGACAAACGCCGGCGAGCGGCCGCGAGGCGGCGGTGGGACGAGACGCGTCGCGAGCGGGGTGGCGAGCAGGTCTAGCCTGAGCACATGAACTACCAGCCGGACATCAAGCCCCGATCCCGCGACGTCACCGACGGCCTGGAGAAGGCCGCGGCGCGCGGCATGCTCCGTGCCGTCGGCATGGGCGACGAGGACTGGGAGAAGCCGCAGATCGGCGTCGCGTCGAGCTGGAACGAGATCACCCCGTGCAACCTCTCCCTGGACCGGCTGGCCAAGGCGGTGAAGAACGGGGTGCACGCGGCGGGCGGGTACCCGTTGGAGTTCGGCACCATCTCGGTCTCCGACGGCATCTCCATGGGGCACGAGGGCATGCACTTCTCGCTGGTCTCCCGCGAGGTGATCGCCGACTCGGTCGAGACGGTGATGATGGCCGAGCGGCTCGACGGCTCGGTGCTGCTGGCCGGCTGCGACAAGTCCCTGCCCGGGATGCTGATGGCGGCCGCGCGGCTGGACCTGGCCAGCGTCTTCCTCTACGCCGGCACCATCCTGCCCGGACAGGTCGACGGCAAGGACGTCACCATCATCGACGCCTTCGAGGCGGTCGGCGCCTGCCTGGCCGGCAAGATCAGCCGGGAGAAGGTGGACGAGGTCGAGCGGGCCATCTGTCCCGGCGAGGGCGCCTGCGGCGGGGCCTACACCGCGAACACCATGGCCAGCGTCGCCGAGGCGCTCGGGATGAGCCTGCCCGGCTCGTCCTCCCCGCCGGCGGTGGACCGCCGGCGCGACGGCTTCGCGCACCGCTCCGGCGAGGCCGTGGTGGAGATGCTGCGCCGCGGCATCACGGCGCGCCAGATCATGACCCGCCCCGCGTTCGAGAACGCGATCGCGATGGCGATGGCGCTCGGCGGCTCCACCAACGCCGTGCTGCACCTGCTCGCGATCGCTCGTGAGGCCGAGGTCGACCTGACCCTGGACGACTTCACCCGGATCGGGGAGAAGGTCCCGCACCTGGCGGACATGAAGCCGTTCGGCCGCTACGTGTGGACCGACTTCGACCGCGTCGGCGGCATCCCCGTCCTGCTCCGGGCACTGATGGACGCCGGGCACCTCAACGGCGACGTGCTCACCTGCACCGGCAAGACGATGGCCGAGAACCTCGACGAGCTGGACCCCAAGCCGCTGGACGGCGACATCCTGCGCACCATGGACAAGCCGATCCACGCCTCCGGCGGCCTGACCATCCTCAAGGGCACGCTCGCCCCCGAGGGGGCGGTGGTGAAGAGCGCCGGCTTCGACGACTCCACCTTCACCGGGACCGCTCGGGTCTTCGACGGCGAGCGTGCCGCGATGGACGCCCTGGAGGAGGGCGCCATCGGTGCCGGCGACGTGGTGGTGATCCGCTACGAGGGCCCCAAGGGTGGGCCGGGGATGCGGGAGATGCTCGCCATCACCGGCGCGATCAAGGGCGCCGGCCTCGGCAAGGACGTCCTGCTGATCACCGACGGCCGCTTCTCCGGCGGCACCACCGGCCTGTGCGTCGGGCACATCGCCCCCGAGGCGGTCGACGCCGGCCCGATCGCGTTCCTCCGCGACGGCGACCAGATCACCCTGGACGTCGCCAACCGGCGTTTGGATGTGGACCTCTCCGCCGAGGAGCTCGCCCAGCGCGCCCAGGGCTGGGAGCCGAACCCGCCGAAGTACACCCGCGGCGTCCTCGGCAAGTACGCCAAGGTCGTCCAGTCCGCCGCCCACGGGGCCGTCTGCGGCTGATGGCGCCGAACGACCCGCTCGCGGCGTACCTCGACCGGTTCGTGCCGGGCCCGGCCGGCCTCGTCTACTTCGACGGCAACAGCCTCGGGCGCCCGTTGCGCGCGACCGCGGACCGGCTGGGTGACTTTGTCGAGCAGGAGTGGGCCGGGCGGCTGATCCGCGGCTGGGACGAGGGGTGGTACGACCTGCCGCTCACCGTCGGCGACGAGCTCGGGCGGGTCGTCCTCGGTGCGGCGCCGGGACAGGTCTTCGTCGGTGACTCGACCACGGTGCTGCTCTACAAGCTCGCCCGCGCGGCGGTCGACCACCAGCGGGGCCGGGACGCCGCGCGCGACGAGATCGTCGTGGACACCGACAACTTCCCGACCGACCGCTACCTCGCCGAGGGGATCGCCGCCGAGCGCGGCCTGACCGTGCGCTGGGTGGAGACCGACCCCGAGCGGGGGATCGACGTCGAGGGGCTGTCGTCGGCGCTCTCGGAGCGGACGGCGCTGGTGCTGCTCAGCCACGTGGCCTACCGCTCGGCCTGGCTGGCCGACGTACCCCGCCTGACCCGGCTCGCGCACGAGGCCGGGGCACTGGTGCTGTGGGACCTCAGCCACTCCGCCGGCTCGGTGCCGACCGAGCTGGACGCGTGGGAGGTCGACCTCGCGGCCGGGTGCACCTACAAGTACCTCAACGGAGGGCCCGGCTCACCCGCCTTCGGGTACGTCGCCTCCCGGCACCACGAGCGGCTCGCCCAGCCGATCCAGGGCTGGATGGGGCATGCCGACCCGTTCCTCATGGGTCCGGGCTACACCCCCTCGCCGGGTATCCGGCGCTTCCTCTCCGGCACCCCGCCGATCCTGGGGATGCTGGCGATGCTCGACATGCTCGCGCTCATCGACGAGGTCGGGATGGTCGCGGTCCGGGAGAAGTCGGTCGCGCTGACGTCGTACGCCGTCGAGCTCGTCGACGAGGTGCTGGCGCCCCTCGGGGTCGTCCTGGCGTCTCCCCGCGACCCGCAGCGGCGGGGTGGCCACGTCACGCTGCGTCACGCGGCGATGCGCGAGGTGGTCGCGGCGCTGTGGCAGCGCGACGTGATCCCGGACTATCGCGACCCCGGCGGCCTCCGGATCGGCCTCTCGCCCCTGTCCACCTCGGTGACCGAGGTGGACAGGGGGTTCGAGGCCGTGCGAGAGGCGCTGGTCAGCCGCCCAGGCGCAGCGAGCCCAGGATCTGGTTCAGCAGGTCGGTGATCCGGCCGAGCAGACCGGACAGGCCGCCGTCGAGCAGACCGGCCACCGCGCACAGCAGGTTGCCGAGCAGCTTGCCGGCGCCGGACTGCGCCACGATGTCGAGGACCACCCGGTTCAGGTTGATCTTCAGGCCGAGCACGTCCAGGTCGAGCGGGCCGAGCCGCAACTTCAGCACGTCACACGCCGCCGCACGCGCGCTCGGCGCCTGACGGGCCGAGGTCGCCTGCGTGGTGACCGGGGTGCCGTTCATCGCCGCCACCTTCATGGTGCGCAGCGCCGAGAACGTCTGCGTGGACCCGTCGGTGTTGTGCACCACGCCGTTGATCAGGCCGCGGACCCGGATGGTCCCGTCCTTCTTGATGAACTTCAACGGCACGAAGTTGCCGGTGACCTGCCGGCCGTTGCCGGTGGTGCCGACGATGCGGCTCTTCATCGTGCCCTGGGCGTTGTCGGCGACCGTGCGTACGGCGCCGATCGTGCCGCCGGTGCTGCCGCTCTCGACCGCCGCCGTCGCCGACACGCCTCCGGTGGCGAGCGCCAGCATGAGCGCCGTCAGCATCGCGACGAGCAGGCTGACCGGACGGAGCCGGTTCCTCATCATCCTCATCATTCTTTCCCTCCCCATGTGGGGCGCCGTGTGGGGCGCCTCGGCCCGGGATGGGCCAACCGGTCCATCACACGTGAGGAGAATGTGATGCTGCTCACCCCTAGGGGGAGTCTTTGTGCTGGTGGCGACGCGCGTCCTGACGACGCCGGCGCCGGGACTCGGCGGCCGCGAGGCCGATCGCCACCAGCACCGGCCAGACATACTGCACGAGGCCCAGCACCTGCTCCAGCCAGCCCGGGACCCGCCAGTCCGGCAGCGGAACGCGGGGCAGATCCGGCCAGGGGATGTCCGGCCAAGGGATGGTGGGCACAGGGATGTCCGGCAGGTCCACCGAGGGCCATGGGATCAACGAGCCCAGCCACGTCAGCAGAGCGATCAGGCCGAGCCCGAGCGCCGTCAGGGCGCCGGATCGCAGGGCGTGCAGCCGGGGGTGGTCGCGGATCCACTCCAGTCGCCGGGCCGCCTCGGACCCGGGCACGGGCTCCAGCTCCACGCCGGAGCGCACGAGGGCGGCGGCCCCGGCCATCGGGCCCTCGGCCTCCACCAGCGTCACTCGGCGGACCTTCGCATGGCGGGTGCGCACCTTGATCGCCTGGCCGCCGTACGACAGCACCGGGCCGTCGTCCATGGTGACCTTCTCCGCGACCTGCTCGCCGTCGATCGACCAGGCGATCGAGTTGCGCATTCCGATGCTGATCGTGACCTCGTGGTGCGCCCCGGCGGCATCGGCCGTCCAGGTCTCGCCCGGCATCGCAGTCCCCCTGCTCCTTCGACGTCCTCTGCGGTGCGCCGGCCATGCTAGGACGCGGGCCCGAGCCCGCGGTCGGGGGCTGTCCGCAAGGGTTCGTCCACCCTCTGGTATCCCCGGACCCGACGTGGCAGCGTCGCCGCCATGAGCGATCCGAAGCAGAAGCTGACCCCCACCGAGATCCGTGAGGCCGGTCTTCAGGACTGGCGCCAACTGCTCAGCGGCATCCGTGCACGCTTCAAGACCGGCGACTTCGCCACCGGACTGGCCCTCGTCGACCGGATCGGTGCGGCCGCGGAGGAGGCGAACCACCACCCCGACATCTTCCTGACCTACCCCGAGGTGATCGTCACCCTGGCCAGCCACGACGTCGGCGGCATCACCAGCCGCGACCTCGACCTGGCCCGGCAGATCAGCGGCTTCGCCGCGGAGGCTGGGGTGAAGGCCGACATCGAGGGCCTGACCCAGCTCGAGCCCGGGTTGGACACGGCCGACGGGAAGCGGCTGGCGCCGTTCTACGCAGCGCTCCTCGGCGGCGAGGTGCAGGACGGGGAGCCGGTGGACGCCAGCGGCCAGGTGCCGACCCTGTGGTTCCAGGAGCCGGGCGGCGGCGGCCCGGAGCTGCCGGAGTCCGCCGTACCCCAGCGCTGGCACTTCGACGTGTGGGTGCCGTTCGAGGCCGCCGAGAGTCGGATCCAGGCGGCGCTCGACGCCGGCGGCACGATGGTCAGCGACGCCGCCGCGCCGTCCTTCTGGGTGCTGGAGGACGCCGATGGCAACCGCTCGTGCATCTGCACGATGGCCGAGCGCGACTGACCCCGACACGGACCGAGCCCCCCGCGAGATGCTCGCGGGGGGCTCGGTGCGGTGGTGATGAATGCGGCCTACGGCACGTCCAGCACCTCGGCGCGGGCGCCGGGGGTGCCGTTGAGGTGCACCAGCAGGGCCTGCGCCCCGCCGGACCCCTCGATCGGGATGGTGGTGCCGCCCTGGTCGTCGTACAGCGCGTTCTCGGTCGAGATCCGCGGCTCGCCCACCTGGTAGGGCTGCTCGGTCGACACCTCCTCCAGGACCGTGCCCGACGCGCCGTTGTAGACGCCGACGGTGTAGTCCACGGGGGCCGCGCCCTCGGTGGGCAGGTCGAGCAGGGTCGGGTCGACCGGCAGCAGTGCGACGTTGGTGTCGAACTTGTTGGTGTCGGTGTCGCCATCGGTGAAGTTGAGCAGCTGGACGTCGACCGGGTCGGCGTCGGGCCCTGCGGCGAGGTCCACGGTGATCGCGACGTAGACGTCGCCGTTGCCGTAGTTGTCGACGTAGGTCTGGTAGTCGGCAGCCCCGTCGCCGTCGGTGTCATAGTCGACGTACGGCGTCAGCGCACCGCCCACCTGGGTCCAGTCGTCGTAGCTGGCCAGGCCGAAGTAGAGCAGCCCGTCGCCCTGGCCTGCGCCGATGTAGCGCAGGTCGCTGGCGCGGTCGGCCGCCGTCGTGCAGCCCGGCAGCGAGTCGGGGTAGGTGCAGGCGGCGGTCCTGCCGTCGCTCGCGCCCAGCTCGAGCACCGAGGCCAGCGACCGGTAGGCCTGGCCGCCGAAGCCCTGCGCGACGCCCTGGCCGGTGAGGTCGATCCCGTCGCCGGCCTCGTTCACCGAGCCCTTCGTGGTGGACACCGGCTCGGCGGTGCCATAGACGGGCAGACGGTACGGCGCGCCCCCGTCACCGCGCTCCACGACCAACCGACCCGAGGAGTCGGGCACGTAGTCGCGACGCAGCCCGATCCCGAGCATGTCCTCGGCCATGGTCGGGTCCATCGTGCGGCGCAGCCGCGCCCCGTCGACCCGCATGGTCACCTCGGCCGTGGCGCTCTTGCCGGCGGCCACGCTCAGCGTGGACGGCGAGACCGAGTAGGTGATGCCGGGCGTGCTGTTGACCGGCTCGTAGCGCAGCGTGGCCGTGGTCGCCTTGTTGCCGGTGTTGCGGACCCGGACCTTGCGGGTGCGGGTGAGCACCTCGGAGCCCTCCGGCACCGAGACCACCCCGAAGACCGCCGAGACCCGGCCGTTGCCTCCGGGGGAGTCGACGAGCAGGGACGCGCTGGTCGCCCGACTGGCGTCCACGCGGCCGGCGCCGACGCGGGCCGGCGCGTAGCGGTCACCGGTCTTGTTCGGGCCGGTCCACACGTCGTGCACGGCGGTGTTCATCACCGCGGCCTTGAGCATCGCCGGCGTCCACGACGGCTGGCGGGCGGCGACGAGCGCGGCGATGCCGGCCACGTTCGGGGAGGCCATCGAGGTGCCCGAGATGCTGGTCGGCTCCGAGCCGGAGCCGGCCATCGCGGAGACCACCGAGTCGCCGACGGCCGCGACGTCCGGCTTCACCACACCGAGCGACCCGTGGGCGCCGCGGGAGGAGAAGGAGGAGATCGTGTCGGAGATCGACGGGTCCTGGTCCTGCTGGCTCCCCGTCAGCTCGCCGTCGAAGGTGACGGCCAGCGTGCCCGCCTCGGCGGCCGGCCGCAGCCGGTCGGTGGCGGTCTTGGTCAGCTGGAAGACCGGGATGTTCGCGCTGCCGGTGATGCCGGCGCCGAAGGGGTTCACGTCGCCGGTGAAGATCGCGCCCACCGCGCCCGCGGCCTCGACGTTCGCGGCCCGAGCCACCGAGCCGCAGCGCCGGGTGCCGTCGTTGCTGTCCCACTCCAGCCAGGCGACCTTGCCCTGGACGGCGGCCGCGTCGGTGCCGCTGAGGGTGCTGCACCCGTCGGCGTTCCCCTCGCTGAGCGGCGCGACGTCCCCGCTGACCGGCTCCTCGTTCGCCCAGTCGTAGGCGACGGAGTTCTGCCCGGCGACGACGCCGGCCAGGTCGGCCGGCGCGTCCACGCGCAGGCCGTCGAGCAGCTGGTAGCCGTCGACCGTGCTGGCGACGGTCAGGGCGCTGGCCGAGGAGCCCGGCGAGCCGCCGATGTCGGTGGTGTCGCCCTCGTTGCCCTCGGAGTTGACGGTGAGGACGCCGTGCCGGGAGAGCGCGTTGACCACGAGGTTCTGCGGGTCGTCGACGGCACCGTAGGCCGAGCCCAGCGACATGTTGACGATGTCGAGGCGGTCGGAGAAGTCACCGTCGCCGTTGGGGTCCAGGGCCCAGTCCAGGGCGGGCAGCACCAGGTCGGTGGAGCCCTCGGTGCCGAAGACCTTCAGGCCGTAGAGCTGGGCGGCCGGGGCCATGCCGGGCCCGACCTTCATCTGCTTGAGCGAGGAGGCGTTCAGCGACGAGTAGTCGCCGGTGAAGGGCCTGCCCGCCTCGGTGACGCCGTACCCCGCCGCCGTGCCGGCCACGTGCGAGCCGTGGCCGTTGTAGTCCAACGGGTTCGGGTCGGGGGAGGGGGAGGGCTGGTAGTCCTCGGAGGTGGGATCGGCGTTGTAGTCGTCGCCGGCGAAGTCGTAGCCGCCCCGGATCTTCGCCTTGCCCAGCCGCGGCAGCCGGCTGCGCCAGTCCGCCGACGTCGGGTCCTCGCGGTCGTAGGCCGTCGTGGTGCCCGGACCGCCGAAGGTCGCGTGGGTGTAGTCGATGCCGGTGTCGATGATCCCGACCTTGACGCCCTCGCCGAGGCCGTTGGCCCGGCGCCAGGCGTTGACCGCCCGCTCCAGCACCGCGGCGTTGGCGTTGCTCGTGGTGCGCGGGACCACCGGGGTCACCGACACCACGTCGCGACGCTGCTCAAGGGCCTTGGCCCCCGCCGGGGTGGTGCGCACGCCGACGCCCGGGACGGAGTTGGTGAGCACGAAGAGTCGGGACGCGCGTGCGTCCCGCGTGCGGGCGGTGGTCACCGCGTCCGTGGCGCGGCCGCGGATCGTGGAGCGCTGCTGCAGCCGCGCGGACGGGGTGCTGCGCCGCAGGTCGGCGACCCCGCGGCCCTCGAACCGGACGAACCAGGTGCGCTGCTGGTCCTTGGCGAAGGCGGGCGCCTGCGAGACGTCGACCTGCGAGGGGTCGAGCGGCTCGCTGTCGGCCAGCCGCTGCGGGTCGGCGTCGGGGCCGGCCCAGGCGGTGCCCGCTGAGGTGATGGTCAGAAGACCGGCCGTGGCGGCGGCAGCCACCGCTCCGAGCCGATTGCGATGAGAAAACACGAGAAACCGTCCTCCAGAAGGGGGGAAGTGAGGATGTGGGGCCAACGGTATGGACCCGCGACCGCTGAATCCGCGCGACACGCACGCACGCGCGCGCGGAAACTGGCCAGCATCCGGGACCGACGTACCACGATGTGGGACGCATGGCAGACTGAGTTGACGCCGGACCCCACCGGCGGCGACCGTAGGGCGCATGCGCCCAGAGATTCTCGTACGCACGCGACGCGCGGACTGATCCAGCCAGCTGGACGGACCTCGCGTCACCCCTCGTCGCCGCAGGAGCGGCCGAGGGGTTTTTTGTTGCCCGACCCCACCCCCATCACGAGCACGAGCCGAGGACAGAGCAGATGAGTGAGCAGGAGCCGCAGGGCGAGGCCATGACCGGCGCCCAGAGCCTGATCAGGTCGTTGGAGTCGGCGGGCGCCGACACCATCTTCGGGATCCCCGGCGGCGCCATCCTCCCGGCCTACGACCCCCTGTTGGACTCCACGAGGATCCGGCACATCCTGGTGCGGCACGAGCAGGGCGCCGGGCACGCCGCGCAGGGGTACGCCGCCGCGACGGGCCGGGTCGGTGTGTGCATGGCCACCAGCGGTCCCGGCGCGACCAACCTGGTCACCCCGCTCGCGGACGCCCACATGGACTCGGTCCCGCTGGTGGCTGTCACCGGGCAGGTCGGCGCGTCGATGATCGGCACCGACGCCTTCCAGGAGGCCGACATCCGCGGCATCACCATGCCG